>CAXMOC010000200.1:0-19062 GCA_964194865.1 uncultured Opitutales bacterium
CCCGTCGCGTCTTGCCGAGTCGGAGGCCGACCTGTTCGGCGGCTCTCGGACCGGGAACGTGATCCGCGCCTTGAGCCTCGTGCCCGATGAAGTCCGGGGGTTGAAGGACCTCTCGGCCGCCCACTACCTGGCGATGGACGAAATGATCGATCTCGACAAGGGGCGTTCGATCGACCGGCGTCAGGTAGAGCTGATCGCGGGCCGGGTGTCTGCCCTCAACGAGTGTTTCTACTGAACGACCGCCCACGCGATGCTGCTCCGTGCGAGCGGCGAGATCAGTGGAAACCCTGTCGACCTCCAAGTCGTCACCGGTTCCGAGAATGCCGCCGCCAGCGGAATCGCCCACGCCGACGCGCTCGTCGCATTCGCCGAAGCCGTGGTGGGCGACGACGACGTTGCACTGGCGACGGCCCGTCAGACGGTGCGCGACCGGCTCGGGCCCGAAGAGCTGGTCGATGTGGCGGCCGTTGCGGCAAACTTTCAGCGCATGGTTCGCATCGCCGATGGAACCGGGATTCCGCTCGACGGCGCCATGGACCTGCTGTCGGCGGACCTTCGCAGTGAGATCGGCGTCGACCGCTTCGGTTCTGCGGCCAATACACCGGTCGCTAGCCCAGCCCGCAGGGCGCTCGGAACCCTGCTGCGCCCAATCGCGCTGCCGTTGATGAAGCTCGTCTCCCGGCGCATGAAGTCGCGGCGAAGCTGAAGCCCCGCCTAACGCAAAATCGAGGCGGCTCGGGGGCCGGAAGGCACGCCTCTGTCCAGCCCGGGCTCCAGCATTCTCGGCGACCCCACAGGCGCCGAGGGAGCGGCGTTCCGAATCGGGCGAGAAGTCTGCCCCGGGACACCGTTGCCCGCCGAAACCGGCGGCGGATCGATGTAGATCGGAGACGACCACGCCCGCTCGCCGACGTCCGCCAGGCAATCGTCTTCGATCGGTGTTCGATAGCTCCCGTGGCAGGGCTGGGTGCTCAGCGCGCTCCCATCGGGTGCGAACTGCGTGCGCAGGCTGGCTCCGTTGATCGCCGGAGTGGCCGCCTGAACGGCCCGCGCGTAGTAGAACGCGCCAATCCCGGACTCACTGAAATCCGGATCCTCGAAATCGACCATACAACCCGTGGGGTCGGGTTCACAGGAGAAGCTGAGCCACGGGTCCTCGATCAGCGCCGCCGCGTCGTCGCTGCCCGCGACGTTGGGTCGAACTCGAATGATCTCGATCGTTTCGATCGGGTGGCGCGCATCTCCGGGGTGGTAGCACTCACCGCGGCACAGACGTTCGAGCCGATCCGCAGACAGCTGCCGGTGGCTCTCGTCCGGACAGCCCGGTCGTTGAACGAACGATCCGACGGCGCGGACCTGGAAGCGCGGATTCTCCACCAGCACCACTTCACTTCCCATCGGTGCAATCCCTTCTGGGCCATTCTGGAGGTCGAACCACAGCAGTAGCCGGGGGCCGCTGGTGCCATAGACTTCGCGCCGCATCAGGGCGTCCCAGATCGAATGCCGGTCGCGCCCCGCCGCGTGGGCTCCCACCACGCCGCCCGGGTACATGAAGCTGGCCACGCGCTCGACGTCGAGCAAACCGCCGAAGCTGCGCGGCTTTCGTTGGGATGGCTGGGCGTGCGCGGGGTCATTCTGGCTGCCGCTGACGATGCGGCGCACCAGCTGTTCGCCGAAGGGGCCGGTAGCCCCGCGCGCGTCGGTCATCAAGGTTCGCGCGTACTGCTTGTAGCCCGTGCCGGGCCTGGCGGTGTGGTTGTCGGTCGACGCGATGAAGCCCCATCGCAGGCGCCGATCCGGCTCCGGTCGGTCGCCCGAACCGGCCAGCGTCAACCCGTATTGAGCCGTCTCACGCGGTCGCAGGTTCATGGCGGGCTTGAAGCAGCCCCGGCACTGATCGCAATCGAGCCAATCCTCGGGACGCGTGTCCGGCAGCACCAGGTGGGGCGACTTACCCGCCGCGAGCGCAAGCTGCTGGGCCTCGAGCACGCGCGCCTCGCATTGCTCGGGCTCAAGCTCGCCGCAGCGCTCGCGAACGAGCTCTCCGGCCCGCCAGCAGCAGGGCAGGTAATCCGCGGTCGGCGGGCTGCAAACGCCAGCGCCGGCATCGAGCGCAGCGAGGTCAGCCGCCTCGTAAAATCGCTCTCCATTGCCGTGACCCGACATCAGCTCGAAGAGCCGCTCGCTCTCGGGATCGTGATTTCCATCCCGGAGCAGCGCTTCGAGGGTAGCGCCGGGCGGCGCGTGAATGCCCCAGGCCAGTCCATGGGGGATCACCAGGTGGTCGAATCCCCATTGGTCGAGCTTGTCGAACAGCATCGCGGGTGTGTCGGCGCTCTCGCGGCAATCGCTCGGTAGCATGCGAGTTGGCACGCCGAGCGGACAATCCGGGAGTACCGCGATTCGACCGATCAGCCACAGGAAGTCAGCGTAGTCATCGAGTCCGACCGGTCCCAATTTCTCGGCAACACGCACGAGGCCCATGCCGCGCGCTCGTTGCGTGATCCCTTCGGGTAGGGCGGTGATGGGACGCGCCGGCAGCTCGTCGTCGGCCAGGCCGGGAAAGATCACGTTGCGGTGGCCGTAGTGGGTCTCGGGGGTCTGGCCCGTCTGGGTCCACTCCCAGCCATTGAAGGCCACGAGGTCCGGGTCGTCGGGGTTGCCAGCAAGCGCGTTGCATTGACGAATGCTCTCGGTGGTCTCCTTCCAGCGCTCGGGCGTGAGCCCTTCGGCGTGATCGTTGATAGAGAAAAAGTCGAGAGCGGCGCAGTGACGCGCGAAGTCGCAGGCGTCCGCGGGCGGATGGGCTCCCTCGCCCGCGAAGATGGGAAGTGCAAACACGAAGGCATCGATCGAAAACGTGGAGTGAACGTGGAGATCCCCGAAGAGAATCTGCTTGGCGCCGAGTTCGATCGAGTCCCCCCGTGGTGTCAGAGCGGCGTTTGCGCTCGCTCTCGCGGCCGACGCGGCTTCGACGCGCGCCGCGCTTCGGGCAGAGCCCCGGATGATTCCGGCCGAGCGGTCGCGGGACGGCGACAGCGCCAGGACCAGCAGCGCGATCAGCGCGAGTGCGCCCAGCGTCAGCAAGCTCAGCCGAAGCACGTCAGCCCGACGTTAGACGCGGAAACGCCGCCAGACCGCCCAGCGTCTACGCTCGAGCAGCGCGGCGCGAGTGGCCGGGTCGATCTTCGGGGTGGCGGGAGGTAGCTCGTCGACCACAGAGTCGAGCGATACGACGCGAAGCGTCGGAGCTGGGACGTCCTCTGCCCGCAGGAAGCGCGCCGCGATGGTTCCCTGGGTGTGACCCGCGGTGTCGAGCCAGTTGGCAACACCCGGATCTACCGCGGCGATCACCGCCCGGAATACGCCGTCGTCATCCAGAACGGCCTGATGTCCGTTGAGTGAGGATTGCCGGCTCGCGTACTCGATCGCCTCCCAGTACTCGTTCGCCAGGCCGAAGCTCCAGTGGTGGCAGATCGGCGGCGTCAGCTCGACGATCACGGCCTCGCCGGCTCTGCAGCGAAAGTTACCCATTCCGTATGCCTGCCCGCGCAGCCCGGCGCGCTCGGCGGCGGCGTCGGCGCGGTGCATGATCAGGCTGTTCGGCGGCATGCTGAGCAACCCACGACTCATTTTCTGCCAGAGGGCGCCGCCGCGATCGAGCCAGCGGCCGAGCTTCTCGAGCCGGTCGGCGATGTCGCTGGTGAGTGGCGGAGGGATGGGGTAGGTGGCGCCGATGCGTTCGACGAACAGTTCCGCGGGAGACTCCGTCTCCCAGTCGTTGAAGTACTGTCGAACCAACAGAAACTCCGCGCTGGGTTCGAGCTTCAGCCAGTTTCCCTCCTGGTGTTCGGGCGAGAGCGTCAGCTCGAAGTCGCCATTCGTGGCGGTCTCGAGCGAAAAGCCATCGATCGAGGAGATGGTGCCCCAGGAAGAGATGTCGCCATCGGAGAAATGTCCGAAGTTGGCTTGGATGTCGATGTGGTTGGCGGTTCCGCGATTGCCGGTGATGCGGTAGGACGCGTCGCCGCGGATCGAAGCGTAGTGGTAGAGGCAATCCGGGTTGTCGAGGCCCCAGGGCGTCGCGTAGTCGATCATGCGGGCAAACAGGGGGTAGTCGGGATCCCCATGGGTGACGCATTGGGTGTTTCCCGCCGCCAGGAAACGCGCGAGGTAGCGAAAGCCCTCGGCCCGATTCCTCGGAGAGTCGGTGTCGAACTCTCCGAGGACGAGCTGTTCCGCGTTCTTCAAGCTCTCACATAGAGCGTCCCAGGCTTCGTTCGTCATGAGCCGACGGTCCGATGGGTCGGCGCGCGAGTTCGCCTTTGCGCTCATGAGCTCATATCCTTTCGTGCCCGGAGTCGCCGCAGAGACTATCCGGTCGCGCTTGCGGAGTGCCAGAGGTGGATGGCTTTATCGTCGGGACGGGACGTTGTGGCTCGACGTTGTTGTCGCGGATGCTCTCCGAGCATCCGCAGGTGCTCAGCCTCTTCGAGTACCTCAACGGCCTCGATGTCGCGCGCCGCTTCGCTCCCGGTCGCTTCAGTGGCGCGGAGTTCGCGGATCTGATTTCGGCCGAGCAGCCGTTCGTCACGGCGGTGCTTCGGCGCGGCTACGACGTCGCGGAGATCGTATACCCCTACGGACCCGGAGCGCGCTATCGGCCGGGCCAGCCGTTGCCCTGGGTCTTGGTCTCGATGCTGCCGCGCCTCAGCGACGATCCCGACTCGCTCTTCGACGAGCTGATGTCCTTCGCCACATCTCTGCCTCGTCAGCCGATCGTCACGCACCACCGCCAGCTCTTTCGTTGGCTCGCCCGGCGAATGGATCGCGAGTTCTGGATCGAGCGTTCGGGCTCGTCGATCGACTACCTCGGGGCGCTCCACGAGCAATTTCCAGAGGCCCGGTTTCTGCACTTACATCGCGACGGCTGTGAGGTCGCGCTCTCGATGCGCGAACATCATGCCTACCGGCTACCCATATCGTTGCTGTACGCAGCGCCAACCGATGACGGGCAGATTCCACAGCTGGGCCCCCTCGATTTGCTAGCGGAGCCCAGCGCACACGATCCGGTCAGTCGAATCTTGGAGTCCAGACCTCCGCCCTACTACTTCGGACGCTACTGGCGAGATCAGATCCTTCGCGGCGCGAAGGCCAGGAGCAAGGTCTCCGCGAAGAACTACACCGAGGTGCGATTCGAGGATCTGATCCAACGACCGTCCGAGGTGTTGGCCCAGGTGGTCGAGTTCTTCGGATTGGAGCGGGATCCCGCCTGGCTCGAGCGAGCCAGCAACCTCGTTCAGGGAGCGCCGAGCAGACGATTCGAAACCCTGGGACCCACCGAGGCTGACGCCCTGCTGGAGGCTTGTAGTCCGGGTTCCGGAGCCCTCGATGGCAGCCGCTGACCTATCACCTGCTATCTCAGCTAGGGGGCCTCAACCCCGCGTCTCTTAGTCGTTTTCTTTAGAGGTAAGGGTAGGGCGCAACTCCGGGGCCCGTCCGCCGATGAGAGAGGTGGAAGGGAGCCCCGTGAGCGAGCGACTACTGACACACTACGAGGGCAAGTACGCGAACGCAGCGTGCCCGACCCAGCCAATCGCCACGACGGTGGCGCCCCGGAACCGCTTCGAAGCCTGTCTGCACTACTTCCCGAAGTACTTTCGGGGTGGAAGCATCTTGGAGTTGGCGGCGGGTGATGGCCGCGTGGCGCGAAGCCTGCTCGCGGCCGACCTGCCGTGTTCCGAGTACACGGTCAGTGACGTCACCGAGGCCCGGCTGCGTGCGGCCAAAGAGGGTCTGAACGACCCTCGGGCGCGGTTCGTGCGACTCGACGCGGACGATCTCAGCGGCGAGCCCGAGGCGCGCTACGACGCGATCATCTTGATCGCGTTGATCGAGCATCTGATCGATCCGCTGGGAGCCCTGCGCGAGATCCGTCGGCTGCTTCGGCCGGGTGGGATCGTCTACGTCGACACGCCGAACATCGCCAAGTACACGCGCCGCTTGCGCCTGCTCGCGGGCCGCTTCCCCTCCACGGCGACCCGCGCCGAGGGTTTGCTCACGTTCGCTGGCGAGCCGGTGGATCTTTTCGAAGAGGGCCATCTACACTATTTCACGTATCGCAATCTCGGCGGTCTGCTGACCCAGCGCTGTGGCTTCGCTCGGGTCGAGAAGCTCTCCTACTACGAGGGGCCGAGCGTGATCTCACGCCGCTGCGAGGCGGCCCTCGCCAGGTTCTGGCCAGAGCTCTTCTCCGAGTTGTGCCTCGTCGCCCACGTCTGAGGGTTCTACACGTCGGCGAGGTACGGCGGGGCCGGGTCGTATTCGATCCCTCGAGTTACCGCGCGCGCCAGCTCGGGAGAGAACAGCTGGCCCAGCAGCCATAGCGCCATGTCGATGCCTGCGGATACTCCCGCAGCGGTGACGAGATTGCCGTCTCTGACATAGCGCACGCCGCCCACGACGTCGGATCCTCCCAGGCCACGCAGTGTCTCGATGAAGGCGTGGTGGGTCGTGATCCGCTTGCCGTCGACCAGGCCCGCCCCGTGGAGCAGCAGCGAGCCCGTGCAGACGCTCGTCACCCATTCGCAGCTCCCGCCCACCGTGCGCAGCCAGCCGATGAGAGCGGTGTTGCTGACCTCTCGGCGCGTCCCCTGACCCCCGGGCACCAGCACGATGTCGAGCACAGGCGCGTCGGCGAAGCTGTGGTCTGGCTGTACCCGCAGCCCTTGGGCACAGCGAACCAGCGCACCGGTTTGTGAGATCGTCACGACCTGAAGCTCGGCTCCACCACTGGCTGCGGCCCCGAAGACCTCCCAGGGCCCGGCGAAGTCGAGTTCTTCGACGTCGTCGAAGAGCAGGATCCCGATGGTCCGGCTCATGACGATCCCTCCGCCGGCCGCCGATAGTCGGTGGCGTAACCCGGACGCTCGACACCCGGTAGCAGGCGCGGGTCGTCGACGACCGCGCCCGGTCTCAGCGCCAGCGGGATCACGCCCGCCCAGCAGGAGTGTTGGTAGTCCTCCTCGTCGTCGACAGGCGGTCCACTTCGCACCTTGGCCGAGGCCTCGCTGAGGTGGAGCGCGAGCACGAGAGTTCGCCTCGACTCCACGGCGTTGGGCTCTCTCACGTCGGGCCAACGGCTCGGCACCAATTGCTCGACGATGGCGCGCAGGGCCGCTGCTTTCTCGTGCGCATCCGTCACCTCGCGCATCGCGCCGTAGGCGATGACGGAGCGGTAATTCATCGAATGGTGGAAGGCGGAGCGGGCGAGGACCAGGCCGTCGACGAGTGTCACGCTGACGCAGCAGTCGTCGCCTCCCAGCAGCGACCGAAGTACGCGGTTGGCAGCTGCACCATGCACGTAGAGCACGTCGTCGATGCGACCGTAGGCGGTGGGGATCACGTGGGGCACGCCGTCCACGGCGACTGCGAGCTGGCAGATCAGACCTTCGTCGAGAATGGCGTGAATCTCGCGTCGATCGTGCGAGCCGCGCTGCGGCGCGCGTTTGAGCCTGGTGCGCGGGGTGACTTCGAGCGTCGTCATGGCGATTGATCCCAATTCAATTTTGTACTAGAACATAATAATGACTGTCTCAGTACAGAAGTATATCCGGGGTTCGAGTGCTGTCGAGATCGCCGGCAGTGTGGAGCGCGCCATCCACACGGAGCGCCTGGTGCCGGGGGCGGGGCTTCCCACCGTGCGGGCGCTGGCGGAGGCGCTGGACCTGAGCCCGGCGACGGTCGCTTCGGCTTATCGGACCCTGCGCGCGCGGGGTCTGGTGGTGACCCAAGGCCGTCGCGGGACCCGGGTCTCCGAGCGCCCGCCGCTCACGGCGCGCGCGCCGGCTAGCCTGCCGGACGGGGTGCGCGACCTGGCAGACGGCAATCCCGATCCCGACCTGCTGCCCGACCTGCTTCCAGCACTCGGGTCGATCGACCCGGGTAAGCACCTGTACGGACGGGGCGTGAGCCATCCGCCCTTGTTGCGCGCCTCGGCCAGGCGCTTCGAGGCCGATGGCATTTCCGCCGCGCACCAGATCGTGGTGAGCGGAGCACTGGATGGTCTGGAGAGAGCACTCGACGCGCACCTCCGTCCGGGGGATCGAGTGGCCGTGGAGGATCCAGCGTTCCTGGGTGTGCTCGATCTGCTCCAGGCACTCGGGTTGGTCCCCGTCCCGGTGGCCATGGACGAATTCGGCCCGCTACCCCAGGCCCTGACCGCGGCGCTGGAGCGGGACGTTGCGGCGTTGATCGTCACACCGCGGGCGCAGAATCCGACGGGTGCGGCCCTGGATGCTCGGCGGGTGCGCGCGCTGCGGCGTGTGCTGCGTCGGCACCCGGATCTGCTGATACTCGAGGATGATCACGCCGGACCGGTAGCCGGGGTCGACGCTCAGACGCTGTGCGCCGGCCGCAGGCGCTGGGCAGTCGTTCGGTCCGTATCCAAGTCTCTCGGGCCAGACCTGCGGGTTGCGATGGTCGCGGGCGACGCCACCACGATCGCCCGCATCGAGGGTGGAACGATCGTCGGCATGCGCTGGGTATCCCATGTATTGCAGCGCCTGGTCGTTTCGGTCTGGTCTCGGCGCGGCATGAGTGCGGGCTTTCGAAAGGCCGCCAACACCTACGGCCGGCGCCGCAAGGCGCTGCTCGATGCGCTGGCGTTGCACGGAATCACAGCTCGCGGACGTTCGGGACTGAACGTCTGGGTGCCGGTACGCGAAGAGGCGCAGACGGTGAGCCGCCTGCTCGAGTCAGGCTGGGCGGTCACACCCGGCGAGCGCTTCGGTATCGAGAGCGGACCGGCAATCCGGGTTTGCATCGCTCGCTTGTCGCCTTCGGATGCGATCCAACTGGCCGCGAGCATCGCCAGCGCCGTGCGAACGTCGACGGCGGCGGCGGTCTAAGCCTGGCCGCGAGTGGGGCCAAGTCAGGAGCGCCGCGCCGTCAGACGGGCATCCAGCGCACCGAGCATCAGGGGAACGCACCCGATCGCAAGCGTCGCCACCAGGGCGACCGTGAGTGTCGTGCTGTCCAGAAGGCTCCCCACCGCGAGCGCGGCCAGGCCGTAGCTCGCGCGGGAGATCGCGGACTCGACGCTCAGGATGGTGGCCCGCTGTCGAGACGATGCCACGCGACGATTGATCCCGCTCTGGACCACCACCGGCAGCGCGCCGACCGTCAGGCCGTTCAAGCAGAAGATCACCGCCACGGCGGGGCTGTGGGTCGCCCCCCATGCCCAATACATCGCCAACGACAGAACCAGCATTGCGAGGCAGGTGCGCCGTTCACCGAATCGCTGCAATGAGTAATCGGTGCGCCAGGCGACCGCTGCGGCGATCAGTCCGACCGCAGCCATGCTGGTTCCCCACCAGCTCAACGGAACTGCGCCCGCGTTCATGATCGGGTTGAACAACAGTGAGTTTGCGGCGCGCATCCACACGAAGATGCCGGCGCCGAAGAAGATCAGCTGGCGCACGCCGGAGTTTTCCATCAGCTCTCGCAGCGACTCCCGACCGATCTCGACAGCGGTGCCCCGTGGTTCGCGCAGGGGTTCCAGCAGCAGAGCCGCCGCGAGAGCCGCGGCCGCCGATAGCGCGCCGGTCACCCAATAGGCCAACACGGGGTCGTCGCCCCGAACCAGCCACAGTCCGGTGGCCGGGAGCGCCAAGGTGGTGCTGAGCAATGCCGCCGCGCGGCAGCGCCCTTCGTAGCGAGCGTACTGGTCGCTGCGGCCGTCCGAGCGAAGGGAGTCGAAGAGCAGCGCCGAGCCCGCGCCGCTGGCGAGTGCTGTCCCGAATCCGAAGCTGACTTCGGCGGCCACCAGGGTGGTGAATCCGCTAGCCAACCCATAGAGGAGGCAGCCCGCCGCATAGGCGAGAGCTCCCACCAACAAGGTCGCCTTGCGACTCACGCGATCGGCGATCACCCCAAAGGGGATCTCGCAGAGAACGACGGTGAGGTAGTAGATTGCCTTCAGCACACCGAATTGAGTTGCGGTGAGGTCGAGGGTATGGGTGACATAGTGGTACATGTAGGGCCAGTAGAGCGAGGTGCGGGTACCTACTGAGTAGATCAGACTCAGGCGGTAGTTCCGGGTCGAGATGCTGAGAGACACTCGCGGCTAGGCCGACTCGCGATAGCGGTCTTGTTCATCCATGCGGCGCAGAAAATCCGCGAGGTTGATGTCACCGTCGGTTGCAAACTGCCGATCGAGGAGTTCTACCTCGCGCATGCGGTCCGGTCGAAAACTGCGGTAATCGCGGCGCTTCTCGCACCAGGCAGCGAGCGTCCACTTGTTGCCCCAAAAGTACAGGCCTAGCGGCCGCACGCTGCGCTCGGTTTCCGCGCCATCGGCTCTGGTATAGGCGAATTGGAGAGCCCGGTGCTCGCTGATCGCCCGGCGCATCACGGCCACTTCCTTGGCCATTTCGGCCTGGCGTGGAAACCCGGCGGCAAAGAGCGCCGTGTCGAGCAAGACCTGGCGCAGGGTTTCGGGCAGCACTGCCTCGATTCGCGTCATGGCGCTACTGACCGCCGCGGCCAGCTCCGGGTCTCCCCAAGCCGACACCATGCGGGCTCCCAGCGCGAGTCCTTCGAGCTCCACACTCGTGAAGGTCATCGGGGGAAGATCGAAGCGGCGGTCGAGCGCGTAGCCGACACCGGCCTCGCCACGGATGGGAACGCCGGACAGCTGAAGGTCGCGCACATCGCGATAGACAGTGCGCTTCGATACGCCGAGCGCCGTTGCCAAGCCCTCGCCGGTGGTCGCGCGCTTCGAGCGCAACAGGAGGACGAGCTGGAAGAGTCGATCCGCGCGCCTCATCGCCCGCTTCTCCGGGCGGGGTCAGCGGGCTGCTGTGCTGGCCTCAGAGATCTGCGCACAGCCCAACCGGATTGCCCTCCGGGTCGGTCACCACCGCAAGGCGGCCGCCGGGAAGATCGTTGATGGGGAGCAGGACGCGGCTGCCCATGTCTCGTGCCCGCTGTACGCAGGCGTCGAGATCGCTGACCTTCGTGTAGAAAGTGGTCCAACCTCGGCCCTCCAAAACCTCGCCAACGCCGCCGCCAATGCCTCCGTTGGGGGCCTCGACGACGCCGTAATTGAGCGGGTTGTCGGTGTTGAACTCCCATCCCAGCAGCTCGTGATAGAAGCTCCGGAGATTGTCAGCATTTTGGCCCAACACTTCGAACCAAACAACCGGGTTGATCATGAAGAAACTCCTAATTTGAAGTTATTTCAAAACAGTTTCAAGCACTTAGTTCTAGAGCACCCAGGTGAACGATCCGGATCTTATCGAACTACTGCTGACAGCATCCTGTCAGCATGTCGGCAGCAACGCTGTTCTGCGGACAGCCGTTGTCAGCAGGGGTGCGGTTTCGCCTGCTTCGGCTCCCCGGCGCTCCTCAGATTCCCAGCGATGGCCCGCTTTCCGGGGGCGCCGCCCGAGATTTGGGTCCAGCCTGCCCGAGGATCGCTGCCGGATCGCTAGAGTCCTTCTGTGTCCGAGTTCTTCGAGCGCCCGCCCGCCACTGACCGCACCCTCGTGGGGCGAATGATCCGCGCCGCGCGGCTCGACGAACGCCTCTATGCCGAGGTCGAAGCGGATGAAGCTGCGACAGGTCAGGCTGCCATGGTGGTGCTGCTGGCCGCGCTCGCCGGTGGTGTCAATGCTCCCGGCGGGCCGTTTCAAGCGCTGCTCGGTGGGTTCCTCGCCCTAGGTTCCTGGCTGGTGTTCGCCTACCTGATCTACTTGATCGGCGGGCGTCTTCTACCGGAACCCCAGACCCAAGCCAACTTCAAGGCCCTGCTCCGAGCGGTGGGCTTTGCGAATGCTCCAGGTTTGGTTCGCCTGCTGGGAGTCGTCCCGGAGATTCGTGGATTGGTTCTCTTCGTCTCGGCCATGTGGATGTTGGCTGCGACGGTAACCGCTGTCCGACACGCGCTTTCCTACACCAGCCCGTGGCGCGCGATCGGCGTCTGCGCGATCCCGTTGTTGGGTCAGCTGCTCGTCATCGCCCTCGCACTCGCCTACGTGGGCTCGAGCGAGGACCACCAAGGCATCGACGAGCCCCCGGTCGTGCTGCCATGATTCGATCCCGTCACCAGGAGCTCCCATGTCCCCCCGTCCCGAAGACGTCGGCCTCTCGAGCGAGCGCCTCGCGCGAATCGATAGCCACCTGAAGATCCGCTATCTCGATCCGGGCAAGATCGCCGGGGCTTCGACCCTGGTGTACCGGCGCGGCGAGGTTGCCCACCTCTCGCCCGTGGGCTTGATGGATCGGGAGCGGGGGGTCCCGATGGCGCGGGATACGATCTTCCGGATCTATTCCATGACGAAGCCGATCACCTCCGTCGCGCTGATGATGCTCTACGAGCACGGTCACTTTCAGCTCGACGACCCGGTCTACAAGTACATTCCCGAGTGGCGGGATCTGGGTGTCTACGAGACTGGCAACCACCCTCACTTCGCCACTCGGCCCTGCACCCGGGCCATGTCGGTTCGCGACCTGCTTTCTCATCAGTCCGGCTTGACGTACGGCTTCATGGAGCGGACGAACGTCGACGCCGCTTACCGCAAGCTCGGAATCGGGAGTCTGGGGGTTCGTTTCGACGGCGATCTGCAAGCCATGGTGGAGGCTTTGGCGACACTTCCGCTCGAGTTCTCACCGGGGACGGCTTGGAACTACTCGGTGTCGAGCGACATCGTGGGCCATCTGGTAGAGGTGATCTCCGGTGAGCGCCTGGACGAGTATCTGAGGCGTCACGTCTTCGAGCCGCTCGGCATGACGGACACGGGTTTCGTCGTTCCCGCGGAAAAGCTCGACCGCTTCGCGGCTTGCTACGAACGCAATCGTCGCAAGGAGCTGCGGCTTCAGGACGACCCCCACACGAGCCCCTATCTCAAACGGCCGAAGCTCCTTTCGGGTGGAGGCGGACTGGTCTCGACGGTCGACGACTACCTTCGCTTCTGCCGCATGCTTCTCGATGGCGGCGAGTACGATGGCGTTCAGCTGCTCGGCTCGAAGACCATCGAGCTGATGACCCAGAACCATCTGCCGGACGGCCAGGACCTGAGCGAGATGTCCGCCGCGGACATCTTCAGCGAGACCACGTACGACGGCGTCGGTTTCGGGCTGGGTTTCTCGGTCACCCTCGACACGGCGCGCGCGCAGGTCGTCGGCTCTCCCGGAGAGTTTGCGTGGGGTGGTGCGGCGAGCACCGCCTTCTGGATCGATCCGGCGGAAGACCTGATCGTGATCTTCATGACGCAGTTTCTGCCGTCGCGAACCTTCAACTTCCGCGCCCAGCTCAAGTCGATCATCTACCCGGCGATCATCGACTAGCAGGTAGGGCGTCAGGCGTAGGAAGGAGCCGCGCGCCGCTTTCGCCGTGCGGTCTGGATCTTGGGCCGGTGCTTCCGATCGTGGAGCCACGGAGCCACCTTCTCGTAAGCCGCCGCTGCGCGGAAGACCGAGACATCCTCGTAGGTCCGGCCGACGATCTGAATTCCCGTCGGCACGCCGGTCTTGGCGTAACCCGTTGGCACGCTGAGTACGGGACAGCGGCTCAGCATGTTGAACGGATAGGTCATGCACCAGGCGATCCCATCGGGGAGCGCCGTTCCACCGGCCTCGTAGCTGTCGTAGCCGAGCTTCGGGTTGGCGGCCACGGCGGGTTTCGCGAGCGTCGGGCAGATGAAGACCTCGTAGTTCTCCATCATGGGCCCGAAGTAGTCGTACATCTGGCAAGCGGTCTCCAGGGAAGTCACGAAGTCGGTCGACTTGCTCTGGATGCCGCGCTCGATGAAGGCGCGGGCATAGGGCGTCATCAAGTCGCCGTGAGGCTCCAGCAGGTGGCCCAGGCTGGCGCCGAACAAGTGGGCGAGGTAGTTCCAAGCGGCCCGCCCACTCTCTTCGGTCCAGGGGACCTCGACCTCTTCGACCTTGCAGCCGAGGTCCCGGAAGGCCTGAATCGCCTGTAGCGTATTCGCTCGTACCTGGGGGTCGACCCGGTAGTAACCGAGGTCGATCGAGTAGGCGATCCGCCAGCCCCGAACCGACTTCAGCACGTCCGGAATTCGCAGCTTCGGTTTGAGCGAGGTGATGTCGCTGGGGTGAGGTCCGGCGATGACGTTCTGCATCAGGGCCGTGTCCGCCACGGTGCGGGCCAGCGGCCCCTCGTGGCAATAGAAATCCAGGTTGAACGGCCCGAGCTCCGGCACCCTTCCGTAGGGCGGCTTGAAGCCGACGACGCCGCAACACGACGCCGGAATCCGGATCGAGCCCGCGATGTCGGAGCCCGTCGCCAAGGCGCTCGTCCCCGCGGCGAGCGAAGCTGCGGAGCCGCCCGACGAGCCGCCGGGTGTGAAGCGGGGGTTCCAAGGGTTGCGCGTTACCCCCCACAAGCGCGAAGTGGTCACCGCGGCGCAGCAGAACTCGGGTGTGGTGGTGCGCGCGTGGTTGATCGCGCCCGCATTGAACAGCCGCTGGGCGAACGGGGCTGTGGTTTCAGCGATCTGGTCCTTGAAGATCAGGGACCCATCCGTTTGCGAACGACCCGCGACGGGCACCTCGTCCTTGATTGCGAGCGGCAGCCCCTCCAACGCCCGCAGCCGCGCGTTTTTGCGCATGTAACGGGCCTCGGATTTGCGAGCGAGCTCCATGGCCTCGTCGAAATAGGTCTCCGTGAAGGCGTTGATGGTCGGCTCGACGCGCTCGGATCGCCGAATCACCGCCTGCATCAGCTCGACGGGTGAGAGCTTTCGCCGTTTGAAGAGTTTCAAAGCCTCGGTGGCCGGCAGGTAGCAGAGGTCATCGTCGTTCATCACAGTCTCCCGCGGTCCGTGCTGCGACAGCGAGCCTCGGCTTCGGTCCGGCTCGTGGGCACGGCGATTCGGCTCAGTCGAAGACGGTCGGCTCGTGAACGTAGGTTCGGGCCAACAGCTCGATCAGCTCGGAATCGTGCAACGGGTCAGCCGAGGACTGATGGGGTACTCCGAGTCGGTCGAGGTCCGCGTAGAAGCGCTCGAATACATCCCCGATCTCGAGATCGTCGGTGTGGTCGTCGTAGCGCTGCTGCTCGAGCTCGCTGCCGAACACCTGGGCCTTCCAAGACACGCTGATGCGGAGGTCGTCGTAGCGGAGCGTCGCCCTGCGAGTATCGCCGTCTGCGATCACCCACTCGTCCTCATCCAGGTGCTCGAGCCGCGTGTCCAGCGTCATGCCCGCCAGCAGGCCATCCTCTCGCGCGCCTACGGGTCGGACCCGGTGGTACATCCGGTCGTTGTCGCCCATGATCGCGGTGTTGAAGATGTTGCCCTCGTGGATTCGCGGAGGCTGGTCGGGCCCGTCGGGCCAATACGTGAATCCCCCGTCGGCGCCGCGGTAGAACCAGGCGACTGCGGTCGCGATCCTGATTCGTTCCTCCTCGAAGAGGCGGGAGTGCCCCATCATCTGGAGGATCCAGATCGGATATTCGGTGCGTTCGATGCCTCGGAACGCGGGCACGTCGGTGTGACCCCCTCCTTGATCGAAGGGCAGCTGCCAGGTGATGTTGGTGTAGACGATCTGCGGCCGTACCAGCTCGCAGTCGAAGAGCTTCCCAGCCGCCGCAGCGAAGCCTGGGTGATCGAGCAAGGCCTCCGCTCCATCGACGAGGGGCTTGTCGTACGCCCAGTCGCCCCGAAAGTTCGGGGCGATCAGCATCGTCTGGCCCTTGCCGGAGCTGGCCCGAAACTCGGCCTCGGTCGCGAAATAGCGTTGAACCGGAAGGTAGGGGGAGTGGCGCTCGATCAGCCGCCGGACGATCTCCGGGTCGTCGAAGACCTCGTCGACGAAGATCGGGGGCAGCGATTCGACCGACATGGCGGAATACCGTAGCGCCCTTCGTGGGCGCGTGCGGGAAGCGCGCCTCAAGCCTTGCGGGTGACCAGGACCATCAGCGCCGGAGTGATCAGGATGTCGATCAGGAACGCGCTCACGATGGTGAAGCTGGTAAACAGACCGAAGTAGAAGAGGTTCTGCATGGTCGAGAGGGTGAACACCAGAAAACCGCTTGCGAGCACGAGCGACGTCACCAGCAGCGCGCGTCCAGTGGTCTGGAGCGTTTCACGCACGGCCACGCGGGCGTCGCCGGTGCGGGCGAAGTCGCGCTGGAAGCCATGGATGAAGTGGATCGTATCGTCGACCACCAGGCCGATTGCGATGCCACCGATCATCATCGTGAACATGTCGACGGTCACGCCGAACCAGCCCATCAGTCCCAGGGTGATCAGGATCGGCGTGATATTGGGCACCATGCTGACGAGCCCCCCCCGAAAATTTCCGATCAGCAAGACCATCAGCGGCGTGACGATGAAGATGGCGAGCACATAGCTGCGCGCCATGCCTCTTACCACGTGGGCCATGGTCTCGCCCATCATCGGCATGAATCCCGTCGTCGTCACTCCGATTTCGTCGCCGAAGATGTTGCGGAATTCGCTCTCGACCTCCTCGATGAAGCCGCCGTAGCGGGTGGGGTCGGTGTAGGGAACCTTGAGGGTGAAACGCGCCAGCCGAAACTCGGTGTCGACGACATCCTCGAGGTCATCTGTCCCCGTGTTCTCGAAAAGCAGAAGCTCCTGGGCGATCAGCGGCTGGCTCTGGGGGATTGCGTAGAAGTCTGCGCGGTTCTCGTTGAGCGCCTGGTGGATCTCCTTGAGGATGTCCGCGATCGAGATCGTCTTGCCGACGAACAAGTAGTCGCCGCGAACCAGGATCTCCGTGCGCTTGCGAAGTTCCTCGAGCCCGTTCAAGAACTGCGGCTGTTTGACGCCGTCCGTCCGCCCCGTATCTGCGATGAGCTCCATCGTGATGGAGCCCTTGAGACGATGATCGATGAGCTCGGTGGCCCGCCGTAGGGGGTGGTCGGGCACCAGCCAGGCCATGATGTCCTGGCCGAACTCGAGCCGCACTGCTCCGGTCAGCGAGATCGCGATCAGCAACACCGTGGCGACGACCATCGAACGGGGATGGGTGACGGAGAAGTCGCCGGCGCTCACCACCAGACGCTCCAGCGGGCTCCCGGTGGATTCCGTCCGGAGGGCCTTCCTTCGGATCGGTGCGACTGCTAGAAGCGCCGGGAGCAGCACCAGGCAGTACGCCAGCGCCAGCAGCACCCCGAGGGGTGCGAACATGCCCAGGTGCACGATCGGGTTGAGGCCGGCCGCGAGGAAGGAGAGCAGCCCCCCCGCCGTGGTGAGGCTCGTCATGATGACCGGTAGTCCGGAGTGGCGGAGCGCGAAGCAGAGCGCTTCCTCAACCGAATCGCCGGCGTCGAAACGCATGTAGAAGATCTTCAGGATGTGCACCGCAGAGCCGGTTCCGACCGCGAGCAGGAAGGTTGGCAGTACCTGGGTTGGCGGAGACATATCGATCCCACTCAGGGCCATGGCGCCCAGCGTCGACAGGAGCGAGAGCAACACGATGGTCAGTGGAAGGATCACGCCCGACGCGCGTCGAAACATCGCGAACAGCACGACGGCGATCGTCGCCACCATCAAGGCGATGAAGCGTTGCAGGTCCCGGATCATGCTCTGGGTGACGGCATCGGTCAGTGCCGGCGCTCCCGCGACTACCAGCCGAAAGTCGTCGGCCTGGTACCGCTCCATGATCTGGTGGACGGCAGAGAGCGCGGCGCCGATTTCCTGGCCGTTGAGAACCTCGAGGTCGCCGGCCTCCTGGGGCGCGTCGTCGAAGCCGCTCAGGGCGTCGTCGGGGTCGTCATCCGAGGAGTAGAGCTCCAACGTAACGACCAGGCTGGTGAAGGTCGCATCCTCTGAGATGAGCATGTTGGTGTAGAGCGGCGTCGAAATGACGCGATTTCGCAGCTGGGTGAGCTCCCCCGGAGAAACCGGGAACTCCTCGAGCAGGTCCTCGACGATCAGCTCGTCACCGGAACCCCGGGTGGACCGGGCGCTGATGAGACTCTGGATCTCGTCGAGGTGCGGAACCTGCTCTTCGAGCTCTTCGTGGAGGCTTCGCAGCCGGCGCAGGAAATCGAGGTCGAATATGTCAGGCGATTGAACGCCGACGATGATGAGCTCCTGGCGCCCGAACTGCTCGCGGAAGGCTTCGTATTCGGCGCGTACGGGGTCGTCCTTCTTCAAGAAGGTCTCGGCAGCAGTCTCGATGCCAAGGCTCGGCAGCTGGGATGCGAAGCCGGCCGCCACGGCGAGACACAAGGCGATGGCCAGGAAGCGCCGACGGATGACTGCGCGGCCCCATCGGTCGAGGTATGTCTCGATGCGTTCACGCATTAGAGGCGCAGCTTGTTGGGGTATTCGAGCAAGTGGCGCTCAGCTGCGCTCGCGCAGGACGCGCTTGAGTACCTTGCCGGTTGGGTTCCGCGGGATCTCGTCGAGGAAGATCACGTCGCGCGGGACCTTGTGGCGCGCCAGCCGGCTCCGAACCAGCTCCTTGACGTCGGCCTCCTCGAGCGACATACCGGTGCGTAGGACGATGAAGGCGCACAAGCGCTGGCCGAAATCCGCATCGGGAACTCCGATTACGGCCGCTTCGAGCACCGAGGGATGCTCACTCAGCAGATCCTCGACCTCGAGGGGAAAGACGTTCTCGCCGCCGGAGACGATCATGTCGTCGTCTCTTCCCTGGATGAAGAGGCGCCCTTCGGAATCGAAGTAGCCGACGTCTCCGATCGACATCAGGCCGTCGATCACCTGCTTGCCGCCACCGCCCGTATAGCCGTCGAATTGGTTGGCGTTGCCGACGAAAATTCTCCCCGTCTCGCCCTCGGGTACGGGAAGCCCCGCGTCATCGAGGATCCTGACCACAGCCCCGCGCGGAGGCCGGCCGGCGGTGCCTGGAGCCGCCCGCAGGTCACCGGGGCCGGCGCAGCTCGCTTGCGCGACCTCTGTCGAGCCGTAGAAGTTGTAGAGGTTGTCGCCGAAAGCATCCATCCAGGCTCGGGCGAGCTCTCCCGGCAGCGCGGAGCCACTCGAGAACGTCGCGCGCAGGCTGGACGTGTCGTGGCGGCGACAGGTTTCGGCGCCCAACGCG
>CAXMOC010000201.1:0-12919 GCA_964194865.1 uncultured Opitutales bacterium
CCGCGGAAGCTGGCCTGGTTCGACGCCCTGGCCGCTCACATCCGAGAGTTCGAAGACCCGAACCAAGCAGCGGTGCTCTGCGGTGACTTGAATCTGTGTCCGGCGGCCATCGACAGCTGGGACGAGGGCCGTCTCGGCGGACAGATCTTCCACACCGAAGAAGAGCGCAGCCGCTTTCGAAACCTGCTCGAGTGGGGCTTTGCCGACGTCTTCCGAGAGCTTCACCCCGCCGATGCGGCGTTCTCCTGGTGGGACTACCGCGGTGGCGCATTCCACCGCAAGCAGGGTCTGCGAATCGACTTCCTCCTGGCCACCGCCAGCGCCCTCGCTCGGGTGAAGAACGTCGAGATCGACCGTGAGTACCGCAAGAAGAAAGATGGCATCACCGCCTCGGATCACGCACCCGTGTTCGCGGACCTGGCGGTGCCGAGCCCGAGCGTGCCGGCGTCGCCCGGCTAGGCGATCGAGTAGCCACCATCGACGGGCAATGTCTGGCCGGTGACGAAGCGGGCTGCCGGGCTCGCCAGAAAGAGCACCGGGCCCGCCACGTCCTCGGCCTCTCCCCAACGCGCCATCGGAGTTCGGTCGAGGTGCGGTTGCGCGAGACCCTCGATCTGCTCCATCGGCGCTGTCATGTTCGAGCGAATCAGCCCCGGTGCCACCGCGTTGACCCGAATGCCATCGCCCGCCCAGGCCACTGCGAGGCTCTTGGTGAGCTGCACGATCGCGGCCTTTGCCGCGCCGTAGCCGGGCACGATGGGAATGCCGAAATACGACGACATCGAGCCGAGGTTCACCACAGCGCCGCCGCCATCCAGCGCGCTGGCTGCGAGTCGATCCTTGCAGGCGGACGCCAGCCGAAAGGCTCCGAAGAGATTGATGCGAACAGAGGTTTCGAACACATCGGGCAGATGCTCGCTCCGACCGCCCGGCAGGCTCGCGCCGGCGTTGTTCACCAAGACATCGAGGCTCGGCAACTCCTCGGAGAGCGCGCGAATCGAATCCGCGTCTTCGAGCTGCAGCGATCGGTACTCGTAGGCGGCCAGGTCGGCGTCGTAATCCGAGGCGCGCTCGCGGGTGCCGGTGATGGTCACGTTCGCTCCGGCTCGCTCGAAAGCCGCGGCGATGCCCGCGCCGATTCCGCTCGACCCGCCCGTGATCAAGACGCGACAGCCCGAGAAGTCGAAGCCGATGCCGCCGCTCACACCGGTTCCTCCCAGACCTTCTCCCAGCTGCGCGTCTCCGCCGAGCGATAGAGGGCCAGCGCCGTGCATAGCTCACCCAGTGAATACGCTGCATCTGCGGCGAGGGGACGTCGATCGAGCACGGCCGCCTCGAAGTCTGCGAACTCACCCGGGTAGGACTTCATGTAGCCCCCGGTCTCAGCTTCCTGGCGGCCCCGCCGATCCGCCGAGTCGAAGACGAACACCCGACCGAGCCCATCGATGGTCAGGTCGCCGCGCCGGCCGGTGACGCGAAAGAGCGGCTCGGACGCGAGCGGCGCTTCGGTCAGCAACGCGTCGAAGCTCACCACGACGCCCGAACGGAACCGGAGCAGGGAACGAACCAGCGACTCACCCTGCATGGTTTCAAAGGGGTGGCCCAGCCCAGCGACGGCCTCGTCGATCTCTCCCAACCACATCCGCAGCGGTCGAATCCAATGAGAACCTGTGTCGACTGCGATCCCGCCCCCAGCCGCCTTGGCGTCGAGTCGCCAGGGGCTCGGTCCCCCGTAGTAGTCGGCCAGCGGGGGAAAGAAGATCGCTGCGCGCGCCGTCACCACTTCGCCAATTGCGCCCGCCTCGATCAAGGTTCGAGCCGCCACGATCTCGGGCCAGTACTGCGCGTTCTCGGCGACCATGAACACCGATCCATGACGCTCCGCGGCGCTCGCCGCGGCAGCGAGGATGCGTCGACAACCATCGAGCGTGGGCGCCATCGGCTTCTCCAGCAGCACGTGAACACCGGCTTCGAAGCATCGAAGCGCGATGGGCTCATGGAGATCGTGGGGCAGCATCAGATCCACGGCATCGAACTCACCGCGCTCGAACGCTTCGTCGAGCGAAGCGAAGGCCTCGGCACCAACCTCCTTCGCGACTGCTTCGGCGCGTTCCCGCTGCGGGTCGACGGCGGCGGTAATTTCGATCCTGGGAGCGCCCTCGCGAATGCCGAGCAGGTGCTGTTTCGCGATCGCGCCGCATCCAACCAGTGCCAGCTTGAGTCGCTTCGGCATCGTCGATCCTGAATCCTCCGGGTCGGTGACGGTCGATCAGTCGAAGTAGTCGAGCAGCGCTCCAGCATCATGCAGACGCCGCTGCAACGTCGCCACATCGACGCCGAGCACGTCGCCACCCGCCTCGAGCGCCAGCGCGGCCGCGCAGCCCGCCGCCTCGCCTACGGCCATGCAGGGCGGAATCTCCTTGGTGGCGTGGTGCACGCGATGGTCGACGGAGATGATCCGACCGGCGGCCAGAGCGTTCGAGAGCTCTCGCGTCTGCAGGCAACGGTACGGTATCGCGTAGACGGCATCGTACTTGGTCCAGTGTCCGGTGATGCAGATGGCGTCGTCGCACCCCTGGTTCATCTCGTCGCGTGTCAGCACGTGTCGTCCCAGCAACCGACGACTCTCGGTGATCCCCAGCTGGGTGGCGATATTGCAGAGGTGGGTGTCGCTGAAGTCGGGGTCGGACTCCCGAAGCTTGCGGAACTGCTCCATGACGAGCCTGCGGCAGGCGATCTCGGCAAACGTCAGATCGCGCGGGTTGGTGGGGTCGATCTTCCGATCGATGCTCGCCATGCTTCCCCAGGGAAAGAGCACGACCCCGGGGTTCGGCGTCCGAAAGAAACCTCCCCCTCGATCGAGGGCGGCTTCCACGTCGCGCACTCCGCCGATCCGAAACCAGAGCCACGGGTGAACGGTCTCCTGTTCGAGCGCACAGCCGGCCGAGGCCAGCACGTCGGCATCTCCGGTGGCGTCGATCACCACGTCTGCGAGGATCGCCTCGCGCCCGGCCTTGCTCTGAAACACCACTCCGCGTATGCGATCTCCATCGACGAGAGCGTCTGCGCCCCACATGTGGAAGAGCAGATCCGCCCCGGACTCGAGCACGATCTCGTTCAGCACCAGGCGCATCACTTCCGGGTCGTAGGCGACCGAGTAGCGAACCCGGTGATGGGCCCGCGCGCCCCCCCAGATCAGACCCCAGCGGAAGGATTGCTTGACGAGCTCGGGATCGTCCGATCCCCATTGATCCGGCGGCGGGTGGAACGTCCCGCCGGCGCGACGCATGCGGTCCGTGACTTCCTCGCACAGCCCGCCGATTACCGGACGACCGTGGCCGTCATCGAGGGTAAGCAGCAGAACGATCAAACCGCCGGTGGCCAGGCCGCCGAGGGATCCGTAGCGTTCTACCAATGTCACATCCGCGCCCGCCCGCGCCGCTGCAACCGCAGCGCTGACGCCCGCGCTGCCGCCGCCCACCACGAGAACGTCTGTGCGTTTCAGGATGGGCGTCTCTCGGGCTGGCTCGAGGATCGTCTGCTCGGACACTTCCTGACGCTACCCCACGCCGCCTCGCTTGACCCTCTCGCGGTGCACCCGTAGCTTCGAGCACGGCCGGCGGCGAGCGCACGACCCGCTGGACACCAATCTCCCTCGCTACGGGAAATCAAATTGATCGACTCGAGCTCAGAGGGTGCTTCGGCCGAGGCAAAACGCGCCGCCGCCTACTACCGCGCCCTGTTGAAGCCCGTCTATGGCGGTCAACGCTTCGTAGTGATCGGCGGCCCGGTCGTTGGGCTCGCAGGGCTCGCTGCAAGCCTGCAGAAGCTCGGCGCCGGGCGATTGTTTCTGCTCGGAAGCTGCATGGGAGCCGGTGAGCCGCCGGACCCGATCTTCGACTGGCACTCCCTCGAGCAGCGCGCCGGCAGCGTCCGAGAGGGATTCACGCGCTACGAGTCCGCGCTACGGGCGCTTCCGGTCGACGCCCTCGAGGCCCTCGACCGCTTCGACCCGGATCGCAACGCGCTGGCGATCGGCGCGATCATTCTGAGTGATGTACCCGACGTGGGCGGACGCAAGCGCTTCGGACGGCGCGCACCGCGCTGGGAAGCGCTGGAGGACAAGATCGCGATCGAGGAATTCTGGCGGGCGCTCGGCATTCGTACGGCTCCAGCGCAGATCGTTCCGGTAGAGACAGACGCCCTCGCGGCCGCAAGCAGCGCGCTCGACCGCGGTTCTGGCTGCGTCTGGGCCGGAGACGCCCGCGACGGGGTCCACGGCGGCGGCGAACTCACCCGCTGGGTTCGATCGAAGCAATCAGCTCGGACCGCTCGCGAGCTCTTCGAGCAGCACTGCGATCGGGTGCGCGTGATGCCGTTTCTGGAGGGAGTTCCCTGCAGCATTCACGGCATGGTATTTCCCGAAGGCGTCGCGGTTTTTCGTCCGGTGGAGATGGTGACGCTTCGCCGCCCGGATCGCGGAGAATTCGTCTACGCGGGTTTGGGCACGTTCTGGGATCCGCCCGCCTCGGATCGAGAGGCAATGCGCAGCCTGGCCCGGCGCGTCGGGAACGCCCTGCTCGAGGAAGTGGACTATCGCGGTGCATTCACGATCGATGGCGTCCTCGGTGAAGAGGGATTCCTCCCCACTGAGCTGAATCCGCGCTTCGGAGCGGGCCTGGGTCCGATCTCGCTGGCGCTTCCCGGCCTGCCGCTGCCAGCACTTTCGCTGGCGGCGGTCGAGGGCGAGGCGCTCGACTATCGCCCGGATTGGCTCGAGTCGGTCCTCGTCGCGGAATCCGATCGACTTCGTTCCGGCCGAGGCTCGCTACTACTGCAGACGGTTCGCAACGAAACCCAGTTCGACCGGGTCATTCGCTCCGAGGGCCCGGTTCGATTCGCGCAGCCGGGCGAAACGGGCGACGGAACCTTCATGATCGGACCGGGACCCATGGGAAGCTTCTTCAGCTATACGCCAGACCCCAACAGCATTCCGACCGGCCCCCTCTTCGCCCCCCGCGCGATCGAAGCGTTCGCATTGGCCGATCGCGAATGGGCCACCGAAGTAGGCCCCCTCGAACCAGCCCACCCCGTCCGCTAACCCAACCCCGCAATCGCCAAGAAAAACACAACGCTCAAGCTCGCCCGTCTCGGGACGGGGCCGATAGGGGCCCCGCGCGCAGTTGCGCAGCCGCCCACCCCACGACGCGTCAACCCGGGCCCGAAGCGGCGAGCATGTTTGAGCACGGGGCCCCTATCGGCCCCGGCCCTTAGCACCCAAACACGAATTACCCGTCTTCGAGAAAAGGCGAGTCGCCAACCCGCACGACCAGCTTCCCAGTAGCCCGCCGGTCCGCGATCTCACCCAATGCACCCACAACCTGATCGAATTCAACGACCCTCGAAGCAAGCGAACGGATGCGTCCCGCCCGCCAATGATCGAGCAGCTCGGCGTGAACCTGCTCGAGAAACGGTTTCCCATAGGCTCCGACGAACACCCCCACCACCGACGCATTCTTCCCCACCAGCAAGCGGGTCGGCGCGTCGCGCCAGACCCCGCTCGCGTAGCCGACGGCTAGCAGTCGTCCTTCGCTGGCGATGCAATCCAGTGCGCTCTCGAACGCGTCACCGCCGACCGGGTCGAAGATCAGATCCGCACCGTGGACTCCCGTGGCGTCTCGAACCGCCTCTGCCCAGTCGCCGTCGCGGTGATCGATCACGAGGTCGGCACCGAGCCCCTCGCAGACGGCTCGCTTTTCGGGCCCGCCGGCCACGGCGATGACACGGGCCCCCAAAGCCTTCCCCAACGCCACGGCGGCCGAGCCGGATCCCCCGGCTGCGCCGAGCACCAGCAGCGTCTCGCCACCGCGCAGTCCCCCGCGCGTCTTCAAGGCCAGCTGGGCGGTGTGATATGGAATCACGAACCCGGCTGCCTCAGTCGCGGCCATCGCGGCAGGCGCTGGATAGACCGAGGCGTCGAGCGCCAACGCTTCGTCCGCCAGACCTCCGTGGCCCTTGAAGAAGGCCGTCACGCCCATGACCCGTGCGCCTACGGGGGTCGCGCTGCCCTGCCCTGCTGCCGTGACCACGCCCACGACCTCCTGACCGGGTACGAACGGCAGCTGCGGGTCAAAGGCGTAGGTCCCGCGACACATGAAGACGTCGGGAAGACCGAGAGCGGCCGCTTCGACCTGGATGCGCAGCTCGGCCGGTCCCGGTTGGGGAGCGTCCATCTCGACCCGCGCGATTGCGTCGGCCGGCTCTGCGTGCCGCTGAATCTGCCAGGCCCGCATTCGCACCTCCCTGTCTGCTCACGGCAAGCCGTCGGCTCTTGACGAGCGACCTCGAGCCCTCAGCTTGCCACGAAGGGGCCCCGGCCACTATAGGAGTGCGTCGTGTCCCACCGAGAACCACAGCGTTGGAGCTTCCTGGGTGACATCCGCGGCCGCGCGGCCTGGGTCGTGCTGGGTTGTCTCATCTGCCAGCTGGGTCTCGGCTTCGGCTATGTGTTCGGGCCCCTGGCCGAGGACATCCTCGGCGAGTTCGGCTGGACGCGCGCGGAGTTCTCCGGTGCGCGCCTGCCCCAGCTAATGGCCACGTCGATCACGAGCCCGCTGATCGGCTGGCTGGTCTTCCGCTTCGGTGCTCGGGGCGTGTTGAGCGGGGCAGCTGTCATTCTCGGATTGGCCTTCAGCGGCCTCTCCAGGATCCAGACATTGCCCCAGTACTACCTGCTGATCGTATTGCTGGGCCTCGCGGTCACTGGCCTCGGCGACATCACGGTGGGTACGGCGGTCTCGCAGTGGGTGAGGCGCGGCCGCGGCCTCGCACTCGGGCTGGTCTACACCGGATCGAACTGGGGAGGCTGGCTCCTGACGCGAGCCGCAACGGAGGTCTCGCTCAATGCGGGCTGGCGCTCCGCACTGCTTTGGATCGGCGTCGGTGGCGCGCTCTTCATCCTCCCCTTCGCTTGGTTCGCGATTCGGTCACCTCGGCCGGGCGAGGTGGATGCGGAGCCAAACTCCGAAGGCGGTGTCGCAGCTGCCGCCGTCGCGACGGCCCTCGACGTCACCGGCGCACTGCGCACTCGAAGCTTCTGGATTCTCGGCTTCAGCCTCTTCGCGTTCTTCTTCTACTTCCTCGGAATGCTCGACCACTTCGTCCTCTTCCTGCGCGACGGCGGCGTCGACAAGGCAGAGGCCGCAGGTTACTTCAGCACGGCGATCGGTCTGGGCATCGTCAGCAAGCTGGGCGCCGGTTGGCTGGCGGATCGGATTTCCTGTCGGACGCTGCTTACCCTCGATTTCGGCATGCTGACCCTGAGCTCAGTCGCCTTGCTCTGGCTCCCGGACCCGAACTGGATCTGGCTCTACGTGGTGACGTTTGGGTTCGCGACGGCCGCACGCGACGTCGTCTACCCGCTGGCGATCCAACATTGCTTTGGCGAGCGTTCGATGCCCCAGATCTACGGCACCCTGATGCTGGCACTGGTGGCTGGAGGCGGACTCGGGCCGATCTTCGCCGGCGGAATCTTCGACCTCACCGGTAGCTATCAGAGCGCTTTCGGGTTCTTTGCGGGAATGAATGCCTTCGCGCTGCTCGCGTGTTGCTTCATCCGGCCCGAACGGGCCTCCCAGTCCTAGGTACGGTCCCCCCGGCTGGACATGAATCGCTGCGGTCGCCAGAATGACCGTCGGAGGAGCCCATGCGCACGACCGCCAACGGCATCGAAATCGAGTACGAGACCTTCGGAAGCCCAAGCAACGAAGCCCTGCTGCTCATCATGGGTCTCGGCGCGCAGCTCACACTCTGGGATCCCGAGTTCTGTGAAGCGCTCAGCGACCGCGGCTACTACACGATCCGCTTCGACAACCGCGACGTGGGATTGTCCGCCCACTTCGATCACGCGGGTGTGCCCGACCTGACGCGCCTGAGGAAGGAGACCCAGGCCGGCGCGACTCTGGATGTCCCCTACACGCTCGACGATATGGCCGACGATGCTGCCGGGCTGCTGGAGGCCCTCTCGATCGAGCGTGCCCATGTGGTCGGCGCCTCGATGGGGGGCATGATCGCCCAGACGGTCGCCATTCGGCACGCGCCGCGGGTGAGAAGCCTCGTCTCGATCATGTCCACCACCGGTAACCCTGCGGCACCGCAAGCGAAGCCCGAGCTGCTCGCGCAGCTGCTCGCTCCTCCGGCCCACAACCGCGAAGGCCAGCTCGAGCAATCCCTCGCGCTGCGCCGCGCGATCAGCAGCCCGGGCTTTCCCTTCGACGAAGCACGCGCCCGCCGGAACGCAGCCCGCGACTACGATCGCGCCTTTCATCCGCAGGGATCAGCGCGGCACATGGCGGCGATCGTGGCGCATGGCAATCGAGAGGCGGCGCTGGGCGCGCTCACGGTTCCCACCCTGGTGATCCACGGATCGGATGACCCTCTGGTGTTGGTTGGGAACGGCGAGCTTACCGCCCAGGCGATCCCGGACGCCGAGCTCCTCCTCATCGAGGGCATGGGGCACGACATCCCGCCCGGTCTGTTTTCGCGACTCGCCGATGCCATCGCCGGCAACGCGAAGCTCGCGAGCTGAAGCGGTGGCCGACTACGTCGACGTAGGCGACGCGATCGGAATGGCGGGCCTGCGCCTGGTCCTATCGACCGGCGTACCAGGCCCGTGGGGCGAATCGGCAAAGTCGATCTTCCACGTCAAGGAAATGCCATACACTCGAGTACGTCAGTTGGGGGGAATGGAGAACCGGGAACTCGCCGAGTGGACCGGGCGCGACAACGCGCCGCTGGCCGTCTACGAAAACGAAGCCGCTCGCGACGGCTGGGTCGAGATCCTGGACCTCGCCGAACGGCTGGCCCCGGAGCCTCGGCTGATTCCGGTCGACGTCGAGCAGCGCGTGCGCATGTTCGGCTTGTCGCGGGAGATCTGTGGCGAGAACGGCTTCGGCTGGCTGCGACGGCTGATGCTGCTGGCGCCGATGTTCGCGGAGGGAGTACCCGAACCCACCCGGGCCGTAGCAAGACGCCTGGGCGACAAATACGGTTACTCGGCCGAGACCGCGAGGGAAGCCGGACCCCGAGCGGCGGAAATCCTGGGGCAGCTGTCGCGCGAACTGCTGGCCCAACGAGCGGCGGGCAGCCGCTACTTCATCGGCGACACCCTCAGCGCGCTCGACATCTATTGGGCGTGCTTCGCCGCGCTGCTCCAGCCACTTCCCGAGGAGGCCTGCCCCATGCCGGCAATGCTGCGCGCCGCCTACTCGGCCACGGACCCGGTCGTTCTCCAGGCGGCTGACCCGGTCCTGCTCGAGCACCGAGACTACGTCTACGAGAAGCACCTGGAGCTGCCGCTGGATTTCTGAGCGGGGTCTTCACGTCGATTTGCGCCCGCTGGCAGAAGGGGCGAGTGTCTGGCGCAACCCCTTGCGAGGAGCTCCCAGTGGCTGAGCCCAGCGAATCGATCGACGCGTTCCGACGAGAGCTGCGCACGTTTCTGGACGAGAACTGCCCCGCAGCGCTGCGAAATCCCGCCAAAGATGGCAGCAAGCCGGAGCCGACTCCCGACGATTACCGAACCTGGAAGGACCGCATGGCAGCCCGCGGCTACACGACGCCCGAATGGCCCAAGGAGTACGGTGGGGGCGGCTTGTCGAAGGGCGAGCTAGCCGTGCTGCGAGAGGAGGCGGAGCGCATCGGAAGCTACGTCCCGGCGGTGAGCTTCTTCGGAGCCTCCATGCTGGGACCCGTGCTGCTCGAGTTCGCCAACGAGGAACAGAAGCGAGAACACCTGCCGAAGATCACCCGCGGCGAAATCGAGTGGTGCCAGGGCTACAGCGAGCCCGGTGCCGGCTCCGACCTCGCCGGCCTTCAGACCCGAGCGGTGCGGGACGGCGATCACTACATCATCAACGGGTCCAAGATCTGGACGACCAACGCTCACCAGTCCGACTGGATGTTCTGTCTCGTGCGCACCGACCCCAAAGCGCCGAAGCACGACGGCATCAGCTTCATCCTCTTCGACCTGAGGGTGCCTGGAGTCACCATCTCGCCGATCCAGCTCATCAGTGGCCAATCGGACTTCTGCCAGGTCTTCTTCGAGGACGTACGCGCCGAGGCCAGGAACCTGGTGGGGCCCCTCAACGGCGGCTGGACGATCGCCAAGCGGCTGCTGCAGCACGAGCGCCAGTTGTTGTCCAGCTACATGCCTGGCGTCGGAGACGCAGCCCCGAAGCCGAGCACGGCACCGAAGACCCAACCCAAGCAGCCCCGAAGTGGCCTGGCCGAGCTGGCGCGACCCTACGTGGGAGAGAAAGACGGGTGCCTGGCCGACCCGGCGTTACGAGATCGGATCGCCCAATGGGAGCTGGACGCGCTGTGTTTCGGTCTCTCGCTGAAGCGCAGTGGAGACGCCGCCAAGGCAGGCCAGGACGTCGGCGCCACCACCTCGATGTTCAAGCTCTACATGAGCGAAATGAACAAACGACGTGCAGAAATTACGATATCGGCACTGGGTACCCAGGGCCTGGGATGGAGCGGGGACGGCTTCAACCCAACTGAGATCGCCAACACACGAGGCTGGCTGCGCTCCAAGGGCAACTCCATCGAAGGGGGCACTTCGGAGGTGCAGCGCAACGTGATCGCCAAACGCGTGCTCGGGCTGCCCGACTGAGACCTGTGTCGGAAGTCGATCGCGAGGAGAGGACATGGCACTAGTACTGACGGAAGAGCAAGAGCTGCTCCGCGAATCCGCCGCCGACTTCCTGGCCGAAAACTCGCCCGTCACTCACCTGCGTGCGCTGCGGGATGGGGACGACGAGACCGGCTTCTCGAAGGCCATCTGGAAGAACATGGCGGAGCTCGGCTGGACAGGAATCGTGTTTCCGGAGGCCGTCGGCGGCGCCGGCCTGGGCTTCGCCGAGCTCGGAGTCGTACTCGAGGAATGCGGCCGCACACTGGCGCCCTACCCTTTCCTCTCGACGGTATTGCTGGGCGGCCGTGCGGTACTGCTGGGCGGCAGCCAAGCCCAACAGGAAGCGATCCTTCCGGGTGTGTGTTCGGGCGACCGTCTGCTCGCGCTGGCATTCCAGGAAAAAGCTCACTTCCGCCCCTACGATGTCGAGACCAAGGCCGAGATTGCAGGGGATGGCTACCGACTGACCGGGGAGAAGATCTTTGTCCTCGACGGCCACGTCGCCGATCAGCTGATCGTGGCTGCACGAACCGCGGGAAGCAACGGGGAACGCGAGGGGATCACACTCTTCGTAGTCGATCGCGCCAGCGACGGCATCACGATCCAGCGCACCCGGATGGTCGACAGCCGCAACGCCGCGCGCGTGAGTCTGGACGGCGTCGCAGTGGAGTCCGGCGCGGTGCTCGGCGAGGTAGACGCGGGCGCCGATATTCTCGAGTCGGTCTTCGATGGCGCAGCGATCGCACTATCGGCCGAGATGCTGGGCCTCGTCAAGGAAGTCTTCGAACGCACAGTCGCGTATCTGAAAACGCGGGAGCAGTTTGGAGCGCGGATCGGCAGCTTTCAGGCCTTGAAGCACCGCGCTGCCGAGATGTTCTGCGAGGTCGAACTCTCGAACGTAATCACCCTCGACGCCTTGCGCGCCGCCGACGCTGGACGCGATGGCCTTTCCCGTCTGGCCAGCGCGGCCAAGGCGCGCTTGTCGGACGCAGCCAGTTTGATCACCTGCGAGGCTCTGCAGATGCACGGCGGCATTGGGATGACCGACGAAGAAGAGATCGGCCTGTTTCTCAAGCGCGCCAAGACCGCCGAACTCACCCTTGGGGACGCTGCCTATCACCGCGACCGGTTTGCGCGGCTGACGGGCTTCTGATCCGGCCACAAGAACGCGGCGGAGACTGGAATGGGGTGGAGCGAGCTGGGTGCCGAGGGCCCCCTTGCCAGGGGCGGCCGGGCGCTGCGCACCCTCGGGCGCATCGGGCTGTTGCGGCCCCGCTTTCTCGTCTCGATGTCGCGCGCGTACCTTCGACACGGCCAGTCCATTGCCACCGGTGTGGCCGCGGCCGCGCTCGATCGCCCCAACCAGGTCGCGATCTTCGACGATGCCGGCGAGCTTCGCTTCGCAGAGCTGAACCGCCGCATCCAATCGATCGCTCATGGGCTGCGGGAAGCGGGCATCGGCCCGGGTAGCAACGTCGGAATCCTGTGCCGCAACCACCGCGGCTTCGTCGAGGCCTGCAGCGCCGTAAGCCTGTTGGGGGCTGACGCGGTCTTTCTCAACACCGGGTTCGCTGGACCCCAGCTCGGCGAAGTGCTCGATCGAGAAGGCACACAGAGCCTGATCTACGACGAGGAGTTTGGCGGGATCGTGGAAGCCCATGGGGGCAAGCGCGACCGCTACCTGGCCTGGCACGAGGCGAATAGCGGCATGACCACGCTCGATGAGCTGGCACGCCAGCCGGTATCGACGAAAATTCCTCGGCCCGCCAAGCCAGGGGGCGTGACGATCCTCACCTCCGGCACCACCGGTACACCCAAGGGCGCCGCTCGCGACTCGAGCAACACCGATGTCGAGGCCCAGCTCGGCCTGCTGGAAGCGATGCCGATCAAGGCCGGGGTGGCGACCCTCGTCTGCGCCCCCGCCTTTCACGCCTGGGGGCTGACCCATACCTTGACTGCCCTCGCGCTGGGTTCCCCGATCGTGCTGCAGCGCCGCTTCGATCCACTCCTCGCCCTCCGAGCCATCGAGCGCTGCCAGGTCGACACGCTGATCGTGGTGCCGGTCATGCTCCAGCGCATCCTCGCGTTGGGCGCCGAAACCTGTCGCCGCCACGACACGTCCAGCCTGCGCGCGACGTTCTCGAGTGGCTCCGCGCTGCCGGGAGAGCTCGCCCGAGCCTGGATGGATGCTTTCGGCGACAACCTCTACAACTTCTACGGCTC
>CAXMOC010000202.1:0-7343 GCA_964194865.1 uncultured Opitutales bacterium
GACCCCGTCGAAGTCGGTCTTGTAGTGGATCTCGTCGTGCCGGTAGACCCTGTTGTTGTCGAAGTCGCTGCAGGTGTAGGAGCCCGCCTCGGGGTCGAAGGCGGGATGCCATTCGATGTGATTCATCGACTGCGAGTTGTCCAGGAACAGGATCACGTTGGGCGAGACGGAGGCCTGGATCAGAAAGAGGTCGTCACCGCTGGCGTCGATCGGCGGGGGGGCCGGCACCGCCAGGGCCGCTGCAGGGAGCAGCAGGCAGAGGCCCCCAATCAGCAGTGCCAGTCGGGTTGCCGTCGGATGCAGGTCCAATTTCATGGTCACCTCTAACGCCTTGTGACCCGGGCGGCGCATGCTGCAGGGCACCAGTCAGCAGGAAGGCCGCCGGCCGAGGCAGGGTCCTGCAAGTGGTGTGGTGCAATGCCCGCATCGGTAGTCGCGATCGCCGGCTTGAGGACAAAGTGCTCTGACGAGCATTTCGCACGCAGCTCTGGCGCGGGGAGTTGCCGGTCGCTGTGGCTACGAGGTGGAGTTCGGGATCTGGCCGATGGGAACGTGCGCTGGCTCGGCAACCACCCGGCGGAGCCAGCCGTCGACGCGGGGATAATCCGAGGGGTCGATCCCCGCCTGGTCGGCCACGTGGGTGTAGGCGAACAGCGCGATGTCGGCGACGGAGTAGCGCCCGCTCACGAAGAAGTCGCGCCGAGTGAGGTGTTGCTCCATGACCTCTAGTGCGGCTCGCCCGCCCTCGCGCTTGCGCTCGAGCTCCGCGGCGCTGAAGCAGCTCACCTCCGGATGCCGGCACCAGAAGCGCGCCACCGCGATGTAGGGCTCGTGGCTGTACTGCTCGAAGAACAACCACTGGAGGGTGCGAGCGCGCACGATGGGATCGTCCGCCAGCAGGGGAGTCCCCTCCGCGAGGTAACAGAGGATGGCGTTGGACTCGGCGAGGTAGCTGCCGTCGGCGAGCTCGAGCAGCGGGATGCGGCCGTTGGGATTCTTCTCCAGGAAGGCGGGCCGTCTGGTCTCGCCCGCCAGGATGTCCACCGCCACCCAGTCAAAAGGGATGCCCAGCTGGGCGAGCGCAAGCCGCACCTTGTAGCCGTTTCCCGAATCGAGAAAATCGTAGAGGCGGCGAACCGCGGGAGCATCGTCGCGCACGGGCCCTCGGTGGTAGTCGGCGTTCAACGTCGGTGTTGAAGGTTTGATTGTGCCACCGCATTCTATCCAGTGGTGGTGGTGGAGGCACGGTCACACCGCCCCGTCGCTCTGCCAAACCGCCGCCCCGGCCCTGCGGCCCGAGTGGGAGAGACGTTGGAGCTCAGCATCCGCCGCGAGCAGCTCGCCGACTTTGCCGCGGTCCATGCGGTAAACGCCGCCGCCTTTCCCAGCGCGGCCGAGGCGCGGCTGGTCGACCAGCTCCGCGATTCGACCTCGCCGAATCTATCGCTGGTCGCCGACGACGACGGAAAGGTCGTGGGCCATATCTTCTTCAGCCCGGTGGCGGTGCACGCGCCCAGCGAAAACTCAGCGGCGACCGGGCTGGCCCCGCTCGCGGTGCTTCCGGCCTATCAGGGAAGGGGAATCGGCAGCCGCTTGGTCCGAGACGGGCTCGCAGCCTGTGCGCAAGTCGGCGAGCTCGTGGTCTTCGTATTGGGACACGTCGACTACTACCCGCGCTTCGGCTTTCGGCGCGCCGACGATCACGGACTCTACTACGCCGAGCCCGGCCCCAATCCCGCCTTCATGGTCGCCGAGCTGCGCGCGGGCGCCCTGGCCGGCCGCAGCGGAGAAGTGCGCTACGCGCCGGAGTTCTACGCGATGGAGTGAGCCGGCGTCCCCGCAACTGGGCAGCATCCTGCTACTGGGCGGCATCCCGCTCAGCCCGCGCGCCACCCCTCCAGCAGAGAGTTTAGAAAACGGCCGTCCGGGTCGTAGCGATCCCGAGCCCCCCACCAATCCGCCCAGCGCTCGTGAACCTCCGACAGCTCGCTCCCCGTCAGATAGTTCACCTTGCCCCAATGGGGGCGACCCTCGTAGGAGCGGAAGACCTCCTCGCACGCGCGAAACAGCGGTTCATCGTCGTGCTCCACTCCCTGGTGGACCGAGATCGTCACCGTTGGTCGGGCGTAGGCGGTGGAGAGCCAGACGTCGTCGGCCGCCAGGGTGCGGTACTCGAGCGGCCAGGCGAGCTCCGGAAAGTCGGCATGGATTAGCTCTCGAAGTGCGCGCAGGCAGTCGGGCCCCGCCGCTGCGGGTACCGAGTACTCCATTTCGGTGTGCTTGTCGGGTCGGTCGTTGGCGAGCACTTCGTAGCTCCACGCCCGCCGGCGCCCTTCCCTCGCCAGGGGGTAGATGGGCGCTTCGTCGGTCTCCGTCAGGCTCTTGCACGCGGCGCGCTCGCTCCCGGGCAGCCAGAAGAACTCGAAGTGGCGGGTGGCCGCGGTGAGCTCGTCGATCCGCCCGAGCACCGCGTCCAGATCCTCGCGCCACATCCGCTCCTCGAGCTTGTAGGCGCTGCGCAATGCGAGGCGAAGCCGGGTGACGATTCCGACGGCACCCAGTGAGAGCCGCGCGGCGGCGAAGAGCTCGGGCTCGCGGGTCGCGTCGCAGTCGACGACCTCGCCATTGGCCAGCACGATGCGGGCGCCGAGCACCGCGGCCGAGAAGTTCTGCAGCGTCGGGCCGGTTCCGTGCGTGCCCGTCGCGGCCGCTCCCCCGATCGCTTGCCGATCGATGTCACCCTGGTTGTGCAGCGCCAGCTCCGCCTCGCGCAGCGGCGGCCCCAGCGCCGAGATCCGGCTGCCGGCGCCAACCACAGCAGTCGCTCCGGCCCTGCCGATCTCCAACACTCCGTCGAGTGCAGACAGATCCAGCAGGAAGCCATCCGTCGCGACCAGGGGCGCGTGACTGTGGGCGGCGCCCACGCAGCGAATCCGACGCCCCTCCCGGGAGGCGCGCCGCACCCAATCGACCACTTCGGCCTCGTCGCCGACGAGCGCGATCTGAGCCGGGCGGGCCGTGACCTTGCCCGACCAGTTGGACCACTGGGTGGACAATCAGACCTCCGTTGCAAAGCCCGGGATCGCTACGCAGCCAGGGACGGCTTGGCCCGGCTCGATTCGCGCCGGCCCTGCCCTCCCCCAAGAAACGAAGAGTCCGGGTTTGGAAAATGACAGGGTAGTGGAGCGCCCGCCGAACCACCGCGACCCGCGTTGGGAGCTAGAACGAGTAGCGCTCGTCGAGATAGCGCAGGCCCAGCGTAATGGGGAGTTCGCTCGGTCGGACCTTCTCGATCGCGAGCAGCTCTTCGCGCAGGCGTACCGCCAGCTCAGCGCCGCGATCCTGCTTGCGCAGACACTCGAGCAGGTTCCAACGCAGCAGCCAGCGGTCGGGAAAATTCTCGCACAGCGACTCGGCGATGAGCTCGAAGCGGGTAACCAGGTCCAGGGAATCGGGGCGTTCCCACAATCGAAGGGCTTCCCGGTACAGGTCGAGGATCCGGGCATCCTCCCCTGCCCGCTCGCTGGCGCGTGGACGGCGCTTGCCGCTGAAGTCCGCGGCCGGCCAATAGGCGGGGTCGGCGGGCCCTGCGAAGGCCGTCGTCACCTCTTCTCCAACGGCGAGGTCGTAGCGACCCCAAGCGGGCTCGAAGAGTAGATCGCCTCGGTGCTCGACCCGGCAGCGGTCGAAGCTGATCACCAGCAGTCGACCGTTCCGATCGACGAGCTGATCCACCAGCCGCCCGATGACTTCGACTCCCGAGGCAAAGCGGATCGCCAGCTCGCGCGCGTCATCCCCAACCGCGAAGCTGCGGAGGTCGCGCTCCGAGAGCTCCGCGAGTGCCCGGCCGTCGTGGAGCCGGCCCAACGGCGTCCCGTAACCTTCCGGATGTGCGGCTCGCGTGTGTCCCGGCAGGGTCGCGCCCGCTCTCGATAGTGCACAGGGGCCAGTCAGCTGGAGATAGGCCGGCGATCTGGTTCCACCCCTCACCTGGGTCAGCACACCGGTGATCTGCAGACCGGTGGAGAGTTCGAGCGTCGCAACCTCTTCGCTGGCCAGCGCCCGCTCCAGCGCCACTTCGCCGCCGCGGCACTGGGCCAGACCCGCCGCCACCTCGGCGAGCACGGCCTGGAGGTGCTCGAAATCCTGCGCCACGAAGAGCTGGGGCTGCGGCCTGGTGATGTCGTACCCGACGTCGATGCAATCCGCCGTCAGCGGAAGCTTCACGACTTCTTCGGCGTGGCAGAAGTGGCTCTCCCCTAGCGAGGAGAGCAGGCCCGCGCCGTAGAGCTGATAGCGCTGCGCAGTGCCGACGAGGCCGTACTCGACCGTCCACCAGTGCAAACGGGACAGCAGGGCCGCCTCGGAGAGCTCGCCCATTTCCTCTTGAGCGTCCGCGAGATCCCTCTCTGCGTCGGCAATCTGAGCCGGGGTCGAAGCGGCGAGCTCTTTCAGTGCGGACAAATGGTGGATGGCGCGATCGATCCGACGGTCGGCCGGCGACGAGAACGTCCTGGCTCCGACTTCGCCGAAGCGCTGCAGGTACTCGCGGTATTGGGCGTCCGGGACGATCGGCGCGTGGCCCGCCGACTCGTGAACGATGTCGGGTGCCGGCGTGTAGGAGAGGTGATCGCTGGAGCGGATGTCGGCGGCGATGGTCATGATGCCGAGCGCCTGAAACTCCTGAAACGCGCGCGGTGGAATGAACCCGTCCACCGCCACCGCCCCCCAGCCATACTCGCCGAGGCACTCGTCCATCTCCTCGACGCGGGGAATCCGCTCGACCGAGATCCCCGTCTCAGGCAGACCATTCGCGTACGCGGGGTGCGCGGTCTCCGAGAGACGCGCGTAGGTTTGCAGCAGAATGAAGCGCCAGACCGCCTGATCGATCTCGTCGTAGGCCCCGTAGTCCTGCTCGACCACCAGGGCGCGCAGGTGGTGCGGGATGCGCTCGCGGGTAGACGTCACTCCCCCTCTCCTCGGTCGTCCGCGGCGAGCGATCGAGCGATCTCGTCCAGGTGTCCGATCAACCGCTCCAGGGTTCGGCGCTCGACCGGATCGAGCCGACCGAGCAGCTCGGACTGGTAGTGGTGTGCCATGGGAACGATCTGCCGGTAGATCTGGCGCCCCTTCGCCGAGAGCCGCAGCTCGCAGCGCCGCCCGTCGGCGGGATCGGCCCGACGCAGCACGCGGCCAGATCGCACCAGCCCGGCCACCGCGCGACTGACGGATACTTTGTCCATCCGCGTGCGCGCCGCCAACTCGTTCACGGACTGGCCCGGGGTCTCGCCGAGGACCGCCATCACCCGCCACTGGGGGATACTGACCCCGAAACGGGTGGCGTAACGGCGCGCCAGGGTACTGCTGATTGTATTGGTCAGAACGGAGAGCCGATAGGGAACGAAGGCGTCGAGCCGGAGCCCGCCCGCTGCGATCTCCGGCGGAGCGGCTCGTCGACGGTTTGCTTTTAGTTTCATATGAAACTAAATTTAGCGCAGCCCAAGACTTCGATCGAGCCGAAGCGAAGCGACCGGAACCTTGGAAGGCAGCCGGAAACGCCCGAAACGGGGGAGCAGCATGTCCGAACACGAGCGCGAATCGCAGACCCCCGACGAGCCCTGGGAGAATCCCATGGGCACGGATGGCTTCGAGTTCGTCGAGTACGCGGCGCCCGACCCCCGGGCTCTGGGCGCGCTGTTCGAGCAGATGGGCTTCGTTCGCGCCGCCCGCCACCGCTCCAAGGACGTGACCCTGTACCGGCAGGGCGACATCAACTTCGTCATCAACGCCGAGCCCGACAGCTTCGGCCAGGCCTTCGCGCGCGTGCACGGGCCCTGCGTATGCGCGATCGGCTTCCGCGTCCAGGACGCCGCCGAAGCGTATCGCCGCGCCACGACCCTGGGTGCCTGGGGGGTGGAGGGCAAGGCCGGGCCGATGGAGCTCAACATTCCAGCCATCAAGGGCGTGGGCGACAGCCTGCTCTACCTGGTGGATCGCTACGGCGAGCGGGGAACCATCTACGACGTCGACTTCGTCCCCATCGCGGACAGTGCCGCCGCAGAAGAGGCGGCGGAGGGTCTGGGTCCGAACTGCGTCGATCATCTGACCCACAACGTGCATCGCGGGCGCCTGGTGGAGTGGGCGGAGTTCTACGAGCGGCTCTTCAACTTTCGTGAAACCCGCTACTTCGACATCGAGGGCAAGCACACGGGGCTGAAGAGTCGCGCCATGACGAGCCCCTGCGGCAAGATCCGGATCCCGATCAACGAATCTTCCGACGATCAATCACAGATCCAGGAGTACCTCGAGGCCTATCGCGGCGAGGGCATCCAACACATCGCCCTGGGCTGCGACGACATCTACCGCAGCGTGGAGGCCCTGCGCGAGCGGGGCGTGAAGTTTCTGGCAACCCCCGACACCTACTACGAGAAAGTCGGCGAACGAATCGGGGATCACGGCGAAGATCTCGAGCGGCTGCGCGCCAACGCCATCTTGATCGACGGCGCCCCGGCCGAGGGTCAGGGTTTGCTGCTACAGATCTTCACCGAGACGGTGATCGGCCCGATCTTCTTCGAGTTGATCGAGCGCAAGGGCAACCAAGGCTTCGGTGAGGGCAACTTCCAGGCACTCTTCGAGTCGATCGAAGAGGATCAACTGCGACGCGGGGTCTTGAAATCATGACGGGACGCTGGATCTCTCTTCCGCGCATCGAGGGCACGGTTTCGCGCCAGGCGCACGTCGACCTTCCGGAAGGCACCTACGAGCGCGAGCTCGGCCGGGAGGGCTTCTTTGGCCCGGCCACCCACATGTACCACCAGCACCCTCCCACGAGCTGGAGCGGCTTCGAAGGCCCCGGGCAGCCGCGCGCCTTCGACACGAGCAAGCTGAATGACGGCGCGCTCAGCCCCTGGGAGGCGCCCACCCTGCTGGAGAACTCGCACCTGAAGCTGCGGTTGTGGACCTGTGAAAGCTCGATGGATCACCTGGTGCGCAACGCGGACGGCGACGACCTGCTGTTCGTGCACCACGGTGAGGCGAACTTGTTTTGCGACTATGGACACCTGGCCATCCGCGACGGCGATTACGTGGTGATGCCCCGGGGAACTCTGTGGCGTCTCGAAACGTCGGCGCCCGTGAGCCTGCTGATGATCGAAGCCAGCGGCGGGAGCTACCGACTGCCGGAGCGCGGCCCCCTGGGCGAGCACGCCGTATTCGATCCCGCCATTCTCGACACGCCCGTCCTCGACGAACGCTTCGTCTCCCAACGCGAGGCTCCCGGCGAGTGGCGGGTGCGGGTGCGCGCGCGGGGCGCGATCTCGACGCTCACCTACCCGCACAGCCCG
>CAXMOC010000203.1:0-1807 GCA_964194865.1 uncultured Opitutales bacterium
CGGCTTGATCCTCGGGGGAGCGCTGGGCAACCTGTGCGACCGCGCGCGGCTCGGAGAAGTCGTGGACTTTCTGCATTTCAAGCTGTGGCAAGGGTATTCGTGGCCCGACTTCAATCTCGCGGACAGTTTCATCGTCGTAGGTGTGGGTATGTTGATCCTCGAACTGGTTGCGATCGAGGGGGACGAGGACGCGGAGTCCGAGAACGCTTGAACGGCGCGCACCTGAGCGCGTAGACTGCACCCTTCCCGTCGGGCGATGCCGACGAACCCAATCGAAAGAAAAATTTTTTCTGCGCCTTCCCGTCGGGGAACAGACGAAAAACGTTTGTGTCGACGCAGTGCTGGCACGACTATGTCATCCCGCTTCGGGAAATGTGCGTCGCTCGCGTCAAGTTTCGCAGGAGAAAATGTTGACATCCTCGTCGCCGGTTGCGATACAGGCCGCGTTCCCATGCCGACTGGAGAAAGATCGTTCCTTCGGCCTTGACGACGTATCTCGGGCCCAAGAACCGAGCCAAGTTTCAGGGTTGTTGCAAATGTTGCTTCTCGAGTTCAGCGCTGGAAAGCTTCTCGACCCATCGAATTCGATCGAACTCTCGTGCCTGTCATCGGACCGAACGGTTTCCCCCGCCGTCCGCGTCCGACGGGAGTCGGTGCTTGTGAGGGGGTGGAGATCCGGTAAATGAGGAAGCCGAAGGGCGAGTACGCGATCCAGACCGTAATCAACGCGATGCGACTTCTGGAGGCGTTTCGCGACGAGGAAGAGCTCGGGGTAACCGAACTCTCCCGCCGTCTCGGACTTCACAAGAACAATGTGTTCCGCCTGCTGGCCACGCTGGAGCAGGAGGGATACATCGAGCAGAGCGCGGACACCGAGCGCTATCGACTCGGTGTCCGCGTGCTCGAGCTGGGCAGCTCGTTTACGCGCAGCCGCTCGCTGCTGTGCAGCGCAGAGCCGGTGCTGGAGGCCCTGGCTGCCGCCACGCGGGAGAGCTGTCACCTGGGAATGTTGCGCGACTTCGAAGTCGTACACCTGCGGGGACGCCAGACCGAGCGTGCGGTGATGTCGGCGCTGCGCGAAGGGCAGCGGCTGCCGGCGCATTGCACCGCGCTCGGCAAGGTATTGGTGGGTTGCGCCTCCGAAGAACTTAGACAGGCTTACGATCGTTTCATTGGCGAGGCTAGACTCGAAGCCCGCACCGAGAACACGATCGTCGATCGCCACAAGCTGTTCGACCACCTGCGGGGCGTCGCTGTACGCGGGGTGGCCCTCGACCTCTCGGAGTGCGAAGACGGGTTGGCTTGTGTGGCGGCGCCTGTGCATGCGGCGGACGGCAGCATCGTGGCGGCGCTTTCGGTGTCCGGGCCGGAGAGTCGGCTCGACGAGACGCGGCTGCGCGCAGAGATCACGCCGCAAGTCGTGGCGGCGGCCGAACGGCTGTCGAAGGCACTTGGTAGCGCTTAGACCGCGCCCCCTCCCGCTAAACGCCCGCTGCGCCGACAGGGCTCCAGCAACGGCTCCGCCCCGGCTTGGGCCGTGTCTTCTGCTTTTCGATTGCCACCGCCCTGGCGCTCTGCTTCAGTGGTTCAACTAGCGATCACCGCTACAGAAAATGAACCGGAGTCAGAGATGGAGTTCGGACTGAGCGACGAGCAAGGGATACTGCAGGACGCAGCGCGGCGGTTCGCGGCCGAGCAGATCGTGCCGGTTGCGGCACAGTACGACGCAAGCGGGGAGTTTCCGCGCCAGATCATCTCCCAGGCCTGGGAGCTGGGCCTCGTCAGCACTCAGATCCCGCCCGAGTAC
>CAXMOC010000204.1:0-4200 GCA_964194865.1 uncultured Opitutales bacterium
AATCTCGTCGCGCGCAGCGACCCCCGCGCAGGGCTCGATGCCGCCAGACAGGTTCTTGCCCACGACCATCAGATCCGGAATCACGTCGTAGTGCTCGACGCCCCACATCTTGCCGGTTCGCCCCAGGCCGGTCAGCACCTCGTCCGCGATCATCAACCAGCCCCTGCGGTCACACAGCTCTCGTATTCCGCGCACGAAGTCGATCGTGGGGATCCAGTTGCCTCCTTCGGCGAGGCCCGGCTCGACCAGGATGGCGGCGATATTGTCGGACGCGGCGATGTGCTTCGGAATGTGGTGCTCCAAGTAATAGAGGCAGTACTCGACGTACTGCTCCTCTGTCATCCCGGCAGGGATGTTCTCGCTATACGGGTATGGCGCCTTGATCACGCCTCCGGACCACGCTTCCAGGTAGCGGTTGCGACTGCCGTCGTAGCCACTCATCAGCTTGCCGGCGATCGACTCGCCGTGGAAGGCGGAGCTGAAGGTGATGACGTAGCGGCGCTTGGTGTGGCACAGCGCGATGAAGGCGGCGGCCTCGGCGGCCTCTGTCCCCGAAACCTCGAAGCTGAATCGCGGTAGCTCCTGGCCGGGCATGATCTGGGCGAGCTTCTCGGCGAGTTCGTAGCGCAGCGGGTGCTCGTAGTGGAAGCCGTAGCGCTGGTGTGCCTGGTGGACTGCCTCGATGACTTCTGGATGCGCGTTTCCGATCGGGTTGGTGGCCCAGCCGTTCTGCAGGTCGATGTAGCGGTGGCCGTCTACGTCCCAGACGAAGTCGCCCAGCGCTCGATCCAGCAGGATCTGGGCAGGGCGCTGATGGCCCTTGCGGCGGGCGGCCTCGGCCTGCGCGCGATAGGTGAGCCCGCCGCGGAAGAACGGAATGCCCCGCTCAAGAATCGCAACGGCGTTCTTGCCCGGAAGGTCTTGGCTCATCTGGTTCTCCTGCTCCGTCCGCCATCGGCGGGCTGCATGCGAGACGCCGCCGGCTCGGCACGCATCCGAGCTCACACTTCTTGACTCCGCGCTTTCCGCCGTAACCCTCAGGATAGAGCGGATCCTCCTCGAGCATCCAGCGACGTACTTTGTTCGCCCATCTTAGATTGTGCCAAGGTTGACGGCCAAGATTCGATGCCGCTCGGCGAGCTTCAGCTTGAGCGAGTCCGCGCCAGGCCCGATCGCCGCATTTGAGACCGAGCGATTCGCAAGGGGACCAGCAAGGAGGAGCGCAGGCCGGCGATCGACGTCATCGATCGCGTTCGCGCGAATCTTCGGGAGCCCGGCCGGGACTCCTGAAAAACGGGTTCAGATGGGGGGCCCGAGCGCGCCGTCTCGCGGGTTGCTCCTGTACTCGTTCTGGTGCTCGCTCAGGCGGGATGGCCCGTGGAATCGCCGGAACGCGTGACGAGGACCATCAGGGCCGGTGCGAGAAGGACGTCCGCAAGGAACGCGAATGCGAGCGTCGCGCTCGTCAGGAATCCAAAGTCGAAGAGGCTGTTGAGTTCGCCGCTCGTGAAGACCAGGAACGCGCAACAGAGCACCAGCGTCGTCACGAGCAGCGCCCGTCCCGAGGTGGCGAGGGTGAGGCGTACCGCCTCCGCGGAGTCTCCGCTCCTCGCGTAGTAGCGATGAAATCCGTGCATGAAGTGGATCGTGTCGTCGACGGCGAGTCCGAGGGCGATGCTGCCGATCAGGACCGTGAATGCGTCGAGAGGAAATCCCCCGACCCCCATGATCGCCAGCGTCATCACGATGGGCAGCAGGTTGGGGAACATGCTGAGCATGCCCAACCGGACGCTCGCGAGGAAGATCATCATCAGCGGGGCGATGATCACGAGTGCCAGGACGTACGAGCGTGACATGCTCAGTGTCATGGCTCCGAAGGTACGCATGAGGAGGGGCATGAGTCCCGTCACCGCGACCCTTGCATCGCCCCCGATTCGTTCGGCGTATTCCTGCTCGATCCGGCGGACGAAGGGACCGTATTGAATCGCGTCCGCGTAGGGGGCGCGCAAGGTCATCCGGCCGGTGCTGAACAGGCTGTCGGTGAAATCCTCGAGATCGTCCGAGCCGCTGCTCTCGAAGAGCAGGAGCTCCTGGGCGATGAGCTGCCGGTCGTCGGGAACACGTCGGTAGTCGGGCCGATTCTCGTTGAGCGCCTGGTGGATCTCCTTGATCACGTCGACGATCGAGATCGACTTGCCGATGAAGATGTCGTCCGTGTGCAGCGATTCGTTGCTCCTCTGCAGCGCCTCCATCTTGGCCAGGAGGGCCGGCTCGTGGAGCCCGTTCTCCCGGTCTGTTTCGAACAGGACCTCGAGCGTGATACCGCCGCGCATCTGCTGATTCATTACCTCCATCGACTTCCGGATTGGAGCATCTGCGGGGAACCAGTTCAGAGGGTTGTGGGAGAAGCGAAGCTGCGTGGCTCCGAGCAGGGAGGCCGTCAGGATCGCGATAGAGACGCCGACGACCGCCCAGGGGCGCTGGGTCGAGATGCGCGAGCAGCCAGCCAGGAAGCGGTCGAGCCAGGCGGCCCGCCCTACCCGGCGGCCCTTTGGGGAGATCGGCAGGACCGCGAGCATCGCCGGCAGGAAGGTTGCGGTGTAGATCAGGGCGAGCAGGATGCCGACGGGCGCGACGAACCCCAGGGCCTCGACCGGCCGCAGTTCTGCCGAACGAAACGAGAGGAGGGCCGCGGCTGTCGTCACGCTCGTCATCAGCACGGCGAGTCCAGAATGGCCGAGCGCAGAGGCGATCGCCTCTTCCTTTGGATCTCCGCGCTCCAGATTCTGGAAGAAGATCACCAGGATGTGGACGGAGTCCCCGATCCCCACCGCGAGCAGCAGGGAAGGGATGATCTGGCTGGTCAGACTGAGCGGAATCCCGACCCATGCACAAAGCCCCAGGGTTCCGAACAGGCTGAGCAGCACGATTCCAAGGGGCAACAGTGCCCCCGAGATCCGTCGAAACAGGACGAAGAGGATCACCACCGCCGCAAGAATCGAGAGTCCGAGGAACCGAATGAAGTCGGCGCCCATCGTGTGGTTGAGACGCTCCTCGATGACGGGGCCACCCCCGAGATAGAGCGGGAAATCCGGCCCCACGTGTCGCGCCATGACCTCGCGGACCGACCCGACTGCTGCGAGGATCTCCTCGCCAGTCAGGAGCGGCTGTCGGCCCGAGGCGTCGACGGTCGCATCGAAGTCGTCCGCGATACTCGAGAGATCGGTGCTTTCACTCGATGAGTAGGTGTCGAGCTCCAGCGCGATCGCGGTGTAGCGGCCGTCTCGCGACAGCAGGACATCCTCGTAGAGGGGATTCGCGAGGGCACGATCCCGGATCGCAGCGAGCTCGCCTTCGTCCTCGGGCCATTCTTCGAACAGCTCCTGGACCCGAAGCGCATCCTCGGTTCCCTGGGTCCAGCGCGCGTTGATCAGACTGTCGACCTGGGTGATGTGGAGTGTGTTCGCCTCGAGGTCTTCGTGGAACGCCCGGAGCTTCGTCATGAACGGAAAGCTGAAGATCTGATCGGAGCGGATTGCGATCGCTACGCGATCGTCGTTTCCGAAGTTCTCCCGGAACTCGTAGAAGGTGAGCAGGATCGGATCGTCCTCGAGGAGCAACCCGTCGATGCTGTTGTCGAATTCGAGGTGGCGAAGGTTCGCGAGCAAGAGTGGGGTGACGGCCAGCAGGATCGCCAGGACGAGGACCGGCCGGCGGGCAACCCATCGTCCCCATCGCTCGAATTGCGATTCGATCTGCCAGCGGATGTCTCGTTGGGGCAGTTTCATTCCGACCTCTCGACCGGAGCTTTCGTGGACTGGGTCGAGCCGCGCCATCACGGATCTGCGCGCAGATCTGTCTGGCAGCGCGTTGCAACCCCGTAGTGTGCCAAACTCGGGCGAATTGGATCTGAAATGAAACTGGCTACTTGTCTCGCAGCCGGAACCTCTCTGATCGGCCGAGAATTCTCGTCTCTCGCCCGAGTTCGGGGGCGGATGGGTTGACGCAGGGGCCGCGGCTTGGAGGCCGGCATTTTCCACCGAGACGGCGACGGACCCTAGAAAACTCCGCGATTCCGCGGGGTCTTGGAGGTCGAGCCCGCGCGTATCCGAACCGGAGACGGCAAGTTTGCGGCCTCGAGCGGTGCCGGTTTTTCTCTGTTGGCAGGTTGGGCGGTTCGGATTCGCTCCAGCGAAGGCG
>CAXMOC010000205.1:0-13770 GCA_964194865.1 uncultured Opitutales bacterium
AGCTTCGATGCCTTGGGCGTGTCGGACATCTGCTGGGCCTGGGGGGTCGACGAACGCTTGGGGCTGGTGGGGGTCGGCTACGGGGTGCTCGACTCGCCGCTAGGCGGCGGCTACCAGCTCATCACCCAGTCTGCGCTGGGCAGCGACGGCTCGCCCCTCGAGCCGCTCGGAGCCACCCCGGTGCCGGAGCCCCACCCGCTGGTCCTCCAAGGGTTCGGACTGTTGGCGCTCGCGGGCCTGGCGCGGTTGCGGCGGCGGAGCCGAACGGCGTAGCGATCCCACCGGCGGCAGTGGCACACTACTGGGCGTAGCCCAGCGTGCGCAGCGCATCGCGCACTTCCTCGAGCGCCGCGGGGTCCTCGATGGTCGGCGGCGTCCGGTAGGTTTCGGAGCCGGCGATCTTGCGCATGGTGCTGCGTAGGATCTTTCCCGAGCGCGTCTTGGGGAGTCGCGTCACGACGCAGGCCTGCTTGAACGCTGCGACTGGGCCGATGCGCTCACGCACCAGGGCAACGACTTCGGCGACGATCGCCTCGGGATCGCGCTCGACCTCGGCGTTCAGCACGAGCAAACCCACGGGTAGCTGCCCCTTGAGCGGATCGTCGGCGCCGATCACCGCACACTCTGCCACGTCGGAATGCGAGGCGAGCACCTCCTCGATTGCACCGGTCGACAGACGATGACCGGCCACGTTGATGACGTCGTCGGTCCGGGCCATGATCCACAAGTAGCCGTCCTCGTCGACGTGTCCCGCGTCGGCGGTCTGGTAGTAGCCCGGAAAACGCTCGAGGTAGGCGCGCTCGAAGCCCGCATCGTTCTGCCAGAGCGTGGTCAGACAGCCCGGCGGCAGCGGTAGCTTGATGACGATGTGGCCGGTCTCTCCGGGGCCGAGCTCGCGGCCGTCCTCGTCGAGCACCCGCACGTCGTAGCCGGGTACGGGCTTGGTGGGCGAGCCGTGCTTCACCGGAAGAGGCGACAATCCCATACAGTTGGCCGCAATCGGCCAGCCCGTCTCGGTCTGCCACCAGTGGTCGATCACCGGCACCTCCAGCGCACGCTCACACCAGGCCACTGTGTCTGGATCGGCTCGCTCCCCCGCCAGGAAAAGGGTCCGCAGACAGGACAGATCGAAGTCACGCGCCCGTTCCCCGGCTGAATCCTCGCGCTTGATCGCGCGCATGGCCGTCGGCGCCGTGAAGAGTGCGTTGACGCGGTGTTCGGAGATGACACGCCAGAACGCGCCGGCGTCGGGGGTGCCGACTGGCTTGCCCTCGTACAGCACGGTCGTGCAGCCCAGCAGCAGCGGCGCGTAGACGATGTAGGAGTGTCCGACCACCCAACCGATGTCCGAGGCGGCCCAGAACACGTCGCCTGGCTGCATGCCGTAGATGTGGCGCAGGCTCCACTTGAGTGCGACCGCGTGTCCGCCGTTGTCGCGCACGACTCCCTTGGGCATGCCGGTCGTGCCCGAGGTGTAGAGGATGTAGAGCGGCTCACTCGCCTGGGTCGGAACGCACGGAACCGGTTTCCCGGCACGAGCGAATTCTTCCCAATCCAGGTCACGTCCAGCTTGCAGGCTCACCTCCTGTTCGGCACGCCGCACCACGACGCAGTGAGCCGGCTTGTTGCTCACCATCTCCAGGGCGCGCTCCAATAGCGGCATATAGGCGACGACGCGCCCCGGCTCGATCCCGCAGCTCGCCGTGAGGACCACCTTGGGCGATGCGTGCTGGATGCGCTGGGCGAGTTCGTTGGACGCAAAGCCGCCGAAAACCACGGAGTGGATGGCGCCCAGCCTCGCCGTGGCGAGCATCGCGATCACGGCCTCTGGGATCATGGGCATGTAGATCAGAACCCGGTCGCCCCGCTCGACGCCCAGCGAAGCCAAGGCGCCCGCCACCCGGGCGACCTCGTCCTGCAGCGCTCGATAGCTGAGGGTCCGCGACGTCCCAGTCACCGGGCTGTCGTAGACCAGAGCGGCTTGGTCACCGCGCCCAGCTACGACATGCAGATCGACGGCGTTGTAACAGGTGTTGATCATCCCCCCGGGGAACCAACGAATCCGAGGCGGCTTTGAATCGTCGAGCGTGGCGCGCGGGCGGCGCACCCACTCCAACTCCTGGGCGGCAGCGGCCCAGAATCCCTTGGGATCCCGGAGGGACTGCTCGTAGGCCTGTTCGTACGCATTCGGCACGGCCCAGCAATATATCCGCCCACCCAGTGACGTCGACCGCGCATGGGAGGATGCCCTGGCGAATCTCGACCCCTTCTCTCGTTTATTACACTAAATTGCCAAACTTTCCGATCCATGTAATATATGGTCCTCGTGCAGCCCACCGCCAAAAGCCTGATTCTCGACCTGCTGTCCAGCTTGAAGCGCGGAGCGGCCCCCGTCAGCGCGCTGATTCGCGCCGCCGAGCTGTTCGACATCGGCGGCAACAGTCTGCGGGTGGCCTTGGCCCGGCTCTGCGCCGCGGGGCTGGTCGAGAGCGACGCCCGCGGCTGCTACCGCCTGGGCGCCAGGGCCGAGGCCGTCAACCGGCAGATCGTCTCCTGGCGCGGTCCCAGCAGCCGCCTGCGTGGCTGGTCGGGTGGGTGGATCGGCGCGCACAGCGTCGCCTCCCGGTCGGGCAGCCCGCGAGACCGTCGGGTTCACAGACGTGCGTTGCGCCTGATGGGATTTCGCACGCTCGAGCCGGGGCTCGAGGTGCGCCCCGACAACCTGGTCGGCGGGGTCGCCGCCGCGCGCGAACAGCTCGCCGGGCTGGGGCTCGCCGAGTCCGCCACGATCTTCGGGCTGGGGTCCCTCGACGATTCGATCGATCGACTCGCCCGCAGCCTGTGGGACACGCAGGCCCTATGTGCCGGCTATCGAGAGTTCAGGGCCCGACTCGAGGCCAGCTTCGTACGCCTGCCCGAGCTTCCGCGCGACAACGCCATGCGAGAGTCGTTCGTGCTAGGCGGCGAGGCGATTCGGCGCATCGCACTCGACCCGCTGCTGCCCGACGGAATCTGTCCACAGGCCGAGAGAAAGGCTTTGATCGCATCGATGCGACGTTACGACCGCCTGGGCCGGCGTTGCTGGCTGGGCTGGCTGGGAGAGGACTCTCTCCCGGAGCGAATCCCCGCGGATGTCCACGGGCTGGGTGCGGCGGAATCCGTGTTTCGCGCCGCCGAGGGAGGCTCTTGATGGCTAGAACCTGGCGAGACGTGCTGAGTCGGGCGGAGATCGCTGAGCTGCTCCAGACCAACAACTGGCGCTCGTGGCTTTCGATTGCACTGAACTGGGGGCTGGTGGCGGCCGCCCTCGCGGGAGTCGCGATCGCTCCCGGATGGTGGGCGCTTCCGGCTGCCGTCCTCGCCGTCTTCGTGATCGGCGGACGGCAACTGGGATTTGCGGTGCTGATGCACGAAGCGTCGCACCAGACTCTGTTTCGCAACCGCAAGCTCAACGACTTCACTGGCAACTGGCTGTGCGCTTATCCCGTTTGGAGCGACCTGCGTCCGTATCGGCCCTATCACCTGCGCCACCACGCCAAGAACTGGACCAACGAAGATCCAGATCTCGACCTCGCGACCAAGTTTCCCGTCGGCCGGGCGAGCATGCGACGCAAAATCTGGCGGGATCTCTCCGGCCAGGTGGGCTGGAAGCGAGCCAGAGCCACCTTGCGCCGAGATCTCGGCGGCGGAACCGAGGCGGCATCGGTCACTCTTGGTAAGACCGCCCGCAAGGGGGGTGGGAGCTGGCAGAACCTGCAAGGGGTCGTGATCACAAACGCGGTGCTGCTCGGCACGCTGGTGCTGGCGGGGCGGCCCGAGCTCTATGCGCTCTGGGTCATCGCGTGGTTCACCACCAACAGCCTGGTGACGCGCATCCGCTCCATCTCCGAGCACAACATGGTGACAGATCCGGGCGACGATCTGCTCAACTCCCGCACTACTCTGGCGAGCGCGTGGCAGCGCCTGTTCATCGCACCGAATCGCGTCAACTATCACCTCGAGCACCACCTGCTGATGACGGTGCCGTTCTTCAACCTGCCGCGCCTGCACCGGCTGTTGCGGGATCGCGGCGCCCTGAACGGCGCTCTCGTCGAGCGCGGCTATTGGGGCGTTCTCACTCGGGCCTCGTCTAAGCCGCAGCCGGCCTGACCACGCGCACCGCGGCCGACCGTTGGCCTACAATGGTGGCATCGAAGGAGGCCCCCATGCTCGCCAGTGGCGTCCACCACCTGTCGTTCACCGTCCGCGACCTCGAGCGCGCCCGCCCGTTCTACGAGGGAATCCTGGGCCTCGAGACCATCCCCCGCCCGGACTTCGGGATCCCCGGCATCTGGTACAGCGCGGGCAACTCCGAGGTTCACCTCATCGAGCTCCCCAGCGGTGTAGAGGCGGGATCGCCACCCGAGAAGCTGACGCCCCTGGCGAACCACAACGCCTTCGCGATCGACGACTATCAGCGGGTGTTGGATTTCTTGAAGTCCAGTGACGTAGAGGTGCTCGAAACCAGCCCGCAGCGCGGACAGATGTGGATCCGCGATCCCGATGGAAACGTCTTCGAGCTGATCGCGCCTCCGGCCTAGCCGCTCGACCCAGATTCGTGTAATCGCGAGGGTCGGGAGCTCTCGGCTATGCGGCTTCGTTGCGCCGCACCAGCACCAGGTTGCGGGCGTAGACGAAAGCATTCGGCAGATAGGCCAGGGTGAAGATCGGATCCCTGCGGTGGATCGCATATACGAGCAGGATCAGGGTGCCCGCGATGCTGAGATACCAGAACGCGACCGGTACCACACTTTTCTCGGCACGCTCGGAAGCCACCCACTGGACGATGAAGCGCAGCGCGAACGCGCTGTTGCCGGCCAATCCGAAGGCGATCCAATAGTAGGGCTCACTCCAGTCCACGATGGGCTCCTCTGGCTGTCTGGCTGAGGATGGTAGACCTGTGTCGCGAGGGAGGACGAGTCCCCGACAGGAGCATGGGCTAGCGTCCCAGTCCAAGACCCCGCGCCGCGAGGTAGCCCATCGCGGACGCTCATTCTCCAGGCCAAGACGCCCGGACCGAGGATTTCCATGCCCCCCCAGGTGACCGAGTCAGACGTGCTAGGCGCGTTGCGACCCATCGTCGACCCCGATTTCAACAAGAGCATCGTCGACCTCGGCTTCGTCAAGCAGCTTCGCGTCGATGGGGAGAGCGTCTCCTTCGACATCGAGCTCACGACTCCGGCCTGCCCCGTCAAGGAGGAGTTCGAGAGCGCAGCGCGAGAGCGGGTTCTCGCCCTTCCGGGCGTGAGCGCGGTGGACGTGACGATGACCGCCAACACAAGAGGCCGCGACCTCAGCGCTGGCGCCGCCGACGTGCTTCCGGGCGTCAAGAATGCGATCGCGGTGGCGTCGGGGAAAGGGGGAGTGGGAAAGAGCACGACGGCCATCAACCTCGCGTTGGCGCTCCGCGGCTCCGGCGCCAGCGTCGGCGTGATGGACGCCGACGTCTACGGCCCCTCGCTTCCGCTACTGAGCGGCGTGAGCGGGCGTCCAGAAGTGCGTGGCAAGCGCATCCTTCCGCACCGGGCACACGGCCTGTCGCTGATGTCGATGGGCTTTCTCGTGACGGACGACTCACCGGTCATCTGGCGCGGCCCGATGGTGCACGGACTGATTCGGCAGTTCCTGACGGACGTCGAATGGGGTGAGCTCGATTACCTCGTGATCGACATGCCGCCCGGTACCGGAGACGCCGCACTCACACTCACCCAGCAGGCACCTCTCTCGGGGGCCGTGATCGTGACCACGGCCAATGATCTCTCCCTGATCGACGCTCGAAAAGGTCTGCGAATGTTCCAGAAGGTGCAGGTGCCGGTGCTCGGCATCCTCGAGAACATGTCCTACTTCACGCCACCGGACCTTCCCGATCGAAAGTACCACCTCTTCGGCGAGGGCGGTGGGCGGCGTACCGCGGAACAGCTCGAGGTCCCCTTCCTGGGCGAGGTCCCGATCGATCCCCGCATCGTCGAGGGTGGCGACGCCGGCACGCCGATCGTCCTCCAGGCTCCGGACTCGGACGCCGCACGAGTCTTCGTCGAGCTGGCGGGCACGATTGCCCGACGACTGGCAGTGCTGGCGGACCGCACTCCACCCGTCGCCGACGCGAACATCACCTGGGTGAGCTAGCGCCCCTCCGGACCACCGCCACCGCTCGATGCAGGAGCCTTCGGAGCCATGGGCTTTCGCCCATGTAGGAGTTCGGCGTAGAGGATGGGGATGGCGACGGGCCCGTTTGCCGTGAGCTCCAGGTACTCCTCGAGCTCGTAGCGCGTCAGCTTGACGGGGGCCTCCGGCTCGAAGAACGCGTCGGTGATCGGGATGTCGCCACTGACCCAGTCGAGAAAGTCGGTGTGCTTGGTCTTGCCGGATGCGCGGTCGTAGATCTCGATGCGCAGAGGCAACTGGTAGGAGTCCTGGGTCACCCAGAGTACGCGCCGTCCCGCTCTGTCCGATACCTGATAGACGTCGCTCTGGGTACCGAGGAGAACCTCTTCGCGAATCTTCTCGGCGCCTTGGGAGATGAGTGTCTCCGCCTCGTTGCCGAAGGGCCGCCGACCCGCCGAATCGCCAGCGATCGCGGTAGCCGAGCGTCCAATCGCCACACCCGTCATGCTCAGACCATCGTAGACGTAGTAGGTAGCCCCGTTGACGATGGTGATGATCTTGTGGCCGGCGATGACCGTTTCGGCCCGAAACTTCGGGCCCAGTGACCAGAGATAGGTGACGTTCAATCCAACCTGCCCGCGTGCCAGCGCCTGGGCGTACCAGGCCCGAGGGGCCGGCGCAGCGTCCTCCTGCGCCGAGCTGGGGACAAACGGGAGCAGGCAGACCAAAGCCGCGATCCAGACCGCACGCGAAAAGCGAAATACGGCGCGAATCGGCCGAACGCCATCACGCGACCATCGGGGGGGCGATTGAACTCTGATGCGCTCCACGGGGCCTGACCTTACCATTACCGACCATGCAGGTCGCGCTCAGCATCGCGGGCTCGGATCCGGCGGGGGCAGCCGGCCTCCAGGCGGACCTCCAGGTCTTCCGGTCCCTCGGGGTTCACGGGACGGGCGTAATCACCGCCCTCACCGTTCAAGACACCGGAAGAATCGTTCGCGTGCTCCCCGTATTCCCCTCCGTTGTCCTGGAGCAGCTGCGCGTACTGCTCGATGACTTGCCCCCCGACGCGATCAAGATCGGCGCACTCGCCTCAGACGATGTCGTCCGCAACGTAGAGCTCGCTCTCTCCCAGTGGTCGCCACCCGACGGCAAGCCAATTCCGATCGTCATCGATCCCGTGTTGGCCGCCAGCGACGGTACTCCGCTGCTCGAGCGGCGGGCCTGGAGCGCGCTGCAAGCGTTGATCTCGCGCGCCACCCTCGTCACACCCAACCTCGAAGAGGCCGCTGCCTTGACCGATTGCGATTGCTCAACCGAGGAGGGCACTCAGGCGGCCGCCTGCGCGTTCGTCTCGGAGCTCGGCGCCGACGCTTCCCTGGTCAAGGGCGGCCAGCGTGACGGTCCACCGCGCGACCTCCTGGCTGTGCGAGAGGGCGGAACAGTTTCCCTCCGCTGGCTGGACGGCGAACAGAGCGGAGAGGTCCCCTCCGGCGGAACGGGCTGCGCGCTCTCCTCTGCGATCGCAGCCCACCTCGCCCTGGGCACTGCGCTAGAGCCCGCAGTCGAAGCCGGCCGCCGCTTCGTCGCCGACGCTCTCCGCAACACCAAAACCCAAGGCCACCGAACCCGACTACTCACCTACTAAACCCCAGCTATCTGCAGCCAGCCCCAAAGCGGAAGAAGAACGCGAACCTTCCAACGCCGCAGTCGGGACCGATGGGGGTCCCGCCCCCGAACACCAAGCGGCGAGCATGTTTGAGCACGGGACCCCCATCGGTCCCGGCCCTTAGCAACCAACGCCAGAATCCGTCAGCGGTTCAACGCATCCAGCAACTTCTGCCAGATATCGTCGAACCCGCCATTGCTCATACACAGCACTACATCGCCGGCCTCGCACACCTCCACCAAGCGCTCGACGATCCCCTCGACGCTCTCGCGGCATTCCGCCGGGACCCCCCGCTGGGAGATCTCGGCAACCAGCTTCTCGACGGACAGCCGCTGTCCCACGGGCCCCGTCGCACTGTAGATCGGCTCTGACGGCAGTGTCCGCAGGAACACGCGATCGGCGGCATCGAACGCCCGAGCGTATTCGTCCTGGAAGATCGCGCGTCGACTGGTGTTGGTCCGCGGCTCAAACACGGCGACGATGCGACTTCCCGGGAAGCGTTCGCGGAGCGCCACGATCGATCCCCGGACCGCCGTCGGATGATGTGCGAAGTCGTCGATCACGGCGACGCCCCGCGCCTCGCCGCGCAGCTCCTGACGTCGTTTCACTCCGCGGAAGCGAGCGAGGCCAGCCACCGCATCCTCCAGCGGAACGCCGAGCTCGACCGCGGTAGCCAACGCGGCGAGCGCGTTCTCTAGATTGAAGACGCCAAAGAGTGGAACGAACGCCCGCGCGAGCGTCTCGCCGTCTCGAACCAGATTGAAGTGGGTTCCGCCTGCATCAACCACCACATCGGCGCTGCAGAAGCGCACGAGATCATCGGCTGCTGCCCCGTACCCCACGACACTACACCGTGCACCCGCCACCACATCGCGCACACCGGGTTTGCCCGTCGCCGCCACGATCGTTCCTTCGGCGGGCATGCGGGAGACGAGCTCGCGAAAGGCACCTTTGACGTGATCGAGATCCCGATAGATGTCTGCGTGGTCGAATTCCACCGACGTAATCACGAGGGTCCGGGCCGCGTAGTGCAAGAACTTGGGAGTCTTGTCGAAGAACGCGGTGTCGTACTCGTCACCCTCGACGACGAAATGCTCACCCTGGCCTTCCCGAAAGCTGCCTTCGAAGTCGTGGGAATAACCGCCGACGAGTAGGGAGGGGTCGCGACCCGCTGCGTGCAAGAGCCATGCGACGAGGCTCGTCGTGGTCGTCTTGCCGTGGGTCCCTGCGATCACCACGGAGTGCCGGCCGGTAATCGCGAGTTGATAGAGAGCGTCGGAGAACGAAAGGTAGGCGAGGCCTTCGTCAATGGCGGCCCGAGCTTCGGGGTTGTCGGGGCTCACCGCGTTGCCGATCACGACGAGATCGGGCTGCGCGTCGAGTACATGCTCTGGGCGAAAGCCCGAGTGCACCGGAATACCCCAGTGCTCGAGCATCGTACTCATCGGTGGATACAACTGGGCATCCGATCCCGTGACCGCGATACCTCGAGCGGCCAGCAGACCGGCGAGCGAGCCCATCCCAGTGCCGCCGATCGCAACGAAGTGAACGCGCCGGGGCACCTCGCTCACGCTAGCCGGCCTCGAATGCTTCGAGAATCAGGTCGTGCACGATCGGTCGAAGCGTGAAGCGACTCTTCTTGGCGATCAGGTGAACGCGGTTGGTCAACAGGGCGACCACGACCTCGCGCTCCAGATCGATCCAAAGCGACGTCCCGGTAAAACCCAAATGGCCCGCCGAATCCTTCGAGAAGTACTTCCCCGACGAAGAAGACCCAGCGGTGGGCGTATCCCATCCAAGCGCCCAATCCGAGGAGTCCGGCAGATTCTGCCGAGTCAGGAACTGTCGTAGTGCTTCGCGCGGGAGCGCCTGGCTGCGACCGTGCCACACGTCGATCACGATCTGGCCGAACTGCATCACGTCGTCCAGTGTCGAGAAGAGTCCGGCGTGGCCAGCCACGCCTCCCATGGCGAAAGCGTTGGGATCGTGAACCTCTCCCCACAGCACCCGGTCGCGCCAGGGACAGTTCTCGGTGGCGGCAATGCGGCTTCGCGTCGGCTGGGGTAGAGGCGAGCTTTCGGGCTCCAGCGGGATGAAGAAGGTTTCGTCCATTCCGAGTGGAGCGAAGATCCGTTCGCGGCAGAAAACGTCCAGTCGCCGGTTGCTGACCTGCTCGACCACTGTCCCGAGTACGATGAAGTCGAGGTCACCGTATACGGCGGCCTCGCCCGGCTCGTGGACGAGTGCCGAGCGAAGGGTGCGATCGACGATCAGCTCGCGCGCTTCAGCCGAGCCGATCAGCGCCTCGCCCGTCTTTCGCTCCTTCGCCAGCAACAGCTCGTGGTAGGCCCGCCAGGGCTTGAGGCCTGAGGAGTGAGTGAGCAGGTGCCGGATCGAGACTTCGTCCTTGTCACGCTCAGAGAAGCTCGGCAGGTACTTGGACACGGGGTCGTCGAGGCCGATGGCTCCGTCGTCTACGAGCAGCATGATCGCCGTGGTGGTCGCCAGGGGCTTGGTGAGCGACGCGAGGTCGAAGATCGTGCGCCGAGTCATCGGGATACGCTCCGGGCGGGCCACGGCCAGGCCTCGCTCGGAGAAGTACTCGAGCCTCTCCCCGTTCCGGGGCATGCGCGCACCGACGACAGCGCCGGGGATTTCGGCATTTGCGATCGCCTTGTCGATCGCCCGATCAACCCGTTCCAGCTTGCGCCGGATTGCACTCCATTTCACGACTCGGCGACCCCCCGCTCGAGCAGTCGTAGCTCTCCACTTTCAGCATCAATCGTAGCGCGCCCTCCCATCGGCCAGGCGTAGTTGCCCCCGATATGGCCGAAGGGAAGCTCCGTGACGAACGGAATGCCCAGCGCGCGAAAAGCCTCCGCGATCACCGTCGCCACACTCGGCTGCGGATATCGTTCATCGGCACAGTCCTGGAAGCTTCCAACGCCTACCGCCGCCAAGCCCTCGAATTTTCCGGCGGAACGAAGCTGTTGCAGCATGCGATCGACCCGATACGGCGCTTCACCCACGTCTTCGAGTAGCAGAATGGCTCCCCTTGTGTCGGGCTCCCACGCCGAGCCGACGCTGGCAGCCAGGAGCGTCAACGATCCCCCCACGAGGCGCCCGGTCGCGCAGCCCCCGACGCCGGGTCGCCCCTGCATTACTGCCGGAAGTGGCGCGTCACCGGTCAGCAGCGCGATCAGGTGTCGAATCGCATCCGAGGCCAGGTCTGCACCGCGGTCGAGCATCGGCCCGTGAAATCCCACCAGCCCGGCGCAGCGAAGTTGCCACAGCAGCAACGCGGTGACATCGCTATAGCCCACCAGTGGCTTGGCGGCCGATCGAAATACGCTCGCATCCAGGGAGGTCAGGAGGCGGTCGCAACCGTAGCCGCCCCGGGCGCAGATGATCCCATCGACCTGCGGATCCGAGATCAGCTCCATCAGCTCTGCCGCGCGGCGCGTGTCGTCGCCCGCTAGATAACCATCGCTGGCCAGCAGGTCGGGGCGACGCTTTACCCGGAAGCCCTCCGCGAGCAGCCAGGCTTCGCCAGCCTCCAAACGCTCGGGGTCGACCGGGCTGCCCGGAGCGGCAACACCGAGCACCGCGCCCCGCCGCAACGGGCGGGGCTTGCGCAGCTGGGGCACTAGAAGGGCTCGTCCTCGGCGGCGGAGGAGCCGGCATTGCTGCCGGGCCCGCCAAACTGCGCGGACAGGCCTTCGGGGGCGTCGGCGAGATCGTGGAACTGGGCGTAACGGGCACTGAACTGCAGCTTCACGGTGCCGGTGGGGCCGTTTCGTTGCTTGGCGACGATCAGCTCAGCGATTCCGCGGTTCTCCTCGGTGGGGTTGTAGACCTCGTCTCGGTAGATGAAGGCGATCACGTCAGCATCCTGCTCGATGGCGCCCGATTCACGCAGATCCCCCATGTTCGGACGCCGCTTGTCGGGATCGCGCTGCTCGGGACCACGATTCAGCTGGGAGAGGGCAATGACCGGGATGTCGAGCTCCTTCGCCAGCGCCTTGAGACCGTGGCTGATCTCTGCGATTTCGAGGTCCTTGCGATGGGTGGGTGTGTCGCCATGAGCGAGCTGCAGGTAATCGACGATCACCAGATCGAGACCTCGTTCGGAGCTCAGTCGACGGCACTTTGCCTTGATCTCCAAAATGGTGATGAGCCCGCTGTCGTCGATCCAGACGTCGGCATCCGCCAGCTTTCCTCCGGCCTGCGTGAGCTTTCTGAGATCATCGGGGCGTCCGAATCCCTTGCGAAACCCCGAAAAGTCGATGCTCGCCTCCGAGGCGAGCATGCGCAGAGCGAGCGCACGCTTGGTCATCTCGAGCGAGAAGATCGCGGCCTTCTTGTCGTGATTGATGGCCGCGTTGCGCGCGATATTCAGCGCCAGCGCCGTCTTCCCCATGCTGGGACGTGCGGCAATCACAGTGAGCTCGCCAGCCTGGAGCCCGCCGGTGATCTCATCGAAGTCCCGGAAGCCGGTGGGTACACCCGTGAGTTCCCCACCGCGTTGAATCAGCATCTCGACGTAGTCGAGCGCCGAGTCCACCTCGTCGTGGAGGCTTCGAAAGGTGGTGCGCGCCTTCTGCTGGCCAATTTCGAAGACCTTCGATTCGGCGAAATCCAGCAAGCGCTCGGCGCTATCCGTTTGATCGAAGCCCGCCTCGGCGATCTCCGTCGCAACCGAGATGAGACTGCGCTTGACGGACTTGTCGCGCACGATGCGTGCGTGGTGAACGACGTTGGCAGCGGTGGCCTCGTAATCCGCAACTTCGGCCAGGAAGACGGGGCCGCCGATCGCATCCAGGGTCTTCTGACTGTTCAGGTAATCGGCGAGCGTGTGCAGGTCGACCGGCTGATTGGAGTCCTGGAGCGCAAGCATCGACTGGAAGAGCTGTCTGTGGGCCGGGTGGTAGAAGTCGTCCGGCACGACCTCGGTATAGACCGAGTGGACCGCGTCGTTGTCGAGCAACAATGCCGACAAGACGGCCTTCTCGGCCTCGAGATCGTGGGGCGGAACCCGAGAGCCGACCGAGACTTCACCGGCCCCGATCTCGGAGCGGCCTTGGTTTCGGGAATCTCGGGCGTTCGCCACGGCACCCCCTCCGTCGGCGATTGGGCGTTCAACTGGGCATTGGATTGTACAGCAAGGCGAAGACTTTGTGGTCGCCGACGACCCGACCGCTGGCGGAAATTGCGAGTCAGCTCTCCGGGCTGATGGTGAGCTTGACCTCGGCCGTGATGTCGCGATGCAGGCGAATGGGCACCACGTGATCGCCGGCCTCCCTGAGGGAGTCGTCGATGCCGATCTTGCGCCGATCGACGTCGAAGCCCTTCTCCGCGAGCAAGGTCGCGATATTGGCCGCAGTCACGGAGCCGAAGAGCTTGCCCTCCTCGCCCACGCGAGCGCTGACCTCGAGCTTGAGTGATTGCAGCCGCTTCCGCAGGGCCTCCAGGTCGCCCAGCTCTCGGGCCGCCCTCTCGGCGACGACGCGCTTGTTGTGCTCGAGTTCGCGCACCCTCGAGGCGGTTGCAAGAAATGCCTTTCCTTCCCGGAGGAGGTAGTTGCGCGCGTAGCCAACCTTGACTCCTACCAGATCGCCGGCCTCGCCGAGGCTCGGCACGGCTTCACGCAGGATGACCTTTACCTGGCGCATCTGGCGGCCCCCTTACACGCCGTGCCCGGCAAAGGGCATGATTGCGATGTGGCGTGCGCGCTTGATGGCCACCGCCAGCTGGCGCTGGTGTTTGGCGCAATTTCCCGAGATGCGGCGAGGTATCATCTTGCCGATCTCGCTCGTGAACAGGCGCAACGCCTTGGCGTCCTTGTAGTCGATCTCCAGCGTCGAGTCGGCGCAGAAGCGGCACACCTTGCGCCGGAGAAAACCACCGCCCTTCTTCTGCTTGCGCGCCTTCTTTCGCGCTCGTGCACGCAGCCG
>CAXMOC010000206.1:0-1553 GCA_964194865.1 uncultured Opitutales bacterium
CTTCTGCTGAAGCTTCTCGTCGATCCGGAGCAGCGGCGGCTGCACCTCTGCCTCCTCGACGAAACGATTGACGCCGACGACTACTTCCTCCTGGCTCTCGACTCGCTTCTGCCAGGCATAGGCGGACTCGTGAATCTCCCGCTGCTGGAAGCCTTGCTCGATAGCCCGCACGGCTCCCCCGAGGCTGTCGATCTTGTCCAGGTACTCGTGGACCCGCGTTTCGATCTGTGCTGTGAGCGATTCGACGAAGTACGAACCGCCGAGTGGGTCGACCGTGTTGGCAACACCGGTCTCGAACGCGATGACCTGCTGGGAACGCAGCGCCAACAGTGCGTTCTTCTCGGTCGGGAGCCCCAGGGCCTCGTCCATGGCATTGGTGTGCAGCGACTGCGCACCGCCAAGAATCGCCGAAAGAGCCTCGAGCGCGGTGCGCACGACGTTGACCTCGGGCTGTTGCGCCGTGAGCGTGGATCCCGCGGTCTGCACGTGAAACCGCATGCGTCCCAGCTCACGCTGAGAGACCTTGAAACGGTTGCGCACGATGTCGGCCCACACGCGCCTCGCCGCGCGGAACTTGGCGACCTCTTCGAAGAAGTCGGAATGGGCGTTGAAGAAGAACGAGAGCCGACCGCCGAAGTCCTCGAAGCGCAGCCCGCGCTGTATCGCGGCCTCGGAGTAGGCGATGGCGTTGGCCAGCGTGAACGCCAGCTCCTGAACCGCCGTAGCGCCCGCCTCGCGCATGTGGTAGCCGGAAATCGAAATCGTGTTCCAGCGTGGCAAGTGCTCTTTGCAGTAGGCGAAGAGGTCGGTGGTGATGCGCAGCGACGCCGCCGGGGGAAAGATGTAGGTGCCGCGGGCGATGTACTCCTTGAGCAGGTCGTTCTGAATCGTGCCGGAAAGTACCCGCGGGTCAACGCCCTGCTTCTTGGCGACGGCGATGTACAGACACAGCAGGATGGCAGCGGTCGAGTTGATGGTCATCGAGGTCGAAACGCGTTCCAGCGGGATCCCCTGTAACAGCGCTTCCATGTCCTCGAGCGACGAGATGGCGACGCCGACCTGGCCCACCTCGCCTTCGGCCATCGAGTGGTCGGCGTCGTAGCCCATCTGCGTCGGAAGATCGAACGCGATCGACAGACCGCTCTGGCCTTGTTCCAGCAGGTAACGGAAACGACGGTTGGTCTCCTCGGCATCGCCGAAGCCGGAATACTGCCGCATGGTCCACAGCCGGCTGCGATACATGGTGGGGTGCGCACCGCGAGTGTAGGGGAAGAGGCCCGGATAGCCGGGATCGGATCCCGCCCTCTGCAGATCGTCCGGGGTGTAAAGGCCTTGGACGGGGATCCCCGAGCTGGTCTCGAAACGCTGCCGTCTCTCCGGCGTTTTCTCGAGGGATCGGGAACGCGCTTGCGCCCACTCGCGACGGGTGGGCGCGTCGCCGTCAGACATGCATGGCTCCCCGGTTGCGGTTCGCAGGGAGAATACCACAAGCCTCTATAATGAAACCATGTTCGCACCGCTGGAACGCACCGAGAACGGCGTCCGTTTGGTCG
>CAXMOC010000207.1:0-37591 GCA_964194865.1 uncultured Opitutales bacterium
GCTGGGCATCGAGGACATCGATCGAGAGGACATCGAGCGAATTCTCGAGACGGCCGAACACATGCGAGAAGTCGGTGCGCGTGTGGTCAAGAAGGTCCCCACGCTGCGGGGCCGGACGATCGTGAACCTCTTCTTCGAGCCCTCGACGCGTACCCGAGCCAGCTTCGAAATCGCTGGCAAACGACTCTCTGCAGACGTGGTCAACTTTTCGCCCAGCGCGTCGAGTATCACCAAGGCCGAGAGCATCCTCGACACGGCCCGTACGCTCGACGCGATGGATCCCGATGCGGTGGTGGTTCGTCACGGCGTCGCCGGAGTTCCCAAGCGGATCGCCGACGTCCTGCGCGCGCCCGTGATCAACGCCGGGGACGGCGCCCATGAGCACCCGACCCAGGCCCTGCTCGACCTGTTGACGGTGAAGCTCGAGAAGGGGCGCATCGACGGCCTGACGGTCGCGATCGTGGGCGACATCCTGCACTCACGCGTGGCGCGATCCAACATCTACGGCTTTCGCAAGATGGGAGCGGAGGTCCGAATTGCGGCTCCGCCGCCCATGATTCCCGCTGCCGTGGAGACCTTGGGTGTGAAGGCATTCACGTCACTGCGAGAGGCACTCGACGGCGCAGATGTCGTGATGGCACTGAGGATCCAGAACGAGAGGCTCTCGGGCACCTACCTGCCGAGTGTCCGGGAATACGCGGCGACGTTCGGGATCGACCGAAACACGCTGCGCTACGCAAAAGAAGACGCGATCGTCATGCACCCCGGGCCCGTGAATCGCGGTGTCGAGCTCTCCCACGATCTCGCGGATCACCGTCCCAGCGTGATTCTCGACCAGGTGCGAAACGGCGTCGCGATCCGCATGGCGGTCCTCTACCTCTTTGCGGGCCACGTTCCCGAGGGAGCCGCCGATCATGGGTGAGCAGCGAATCTGGATCCGCAACGGGCGCATCCTCGATCCGGCGAGCGATCGCGACGAAGTGGGCGATCTGTTGATCGAGGATGGAAAGATCGCTGCCACGGGGCCGGGGCTCGACGTGCAGGAAGCACACGTCATCGACGCCGCCGGGGCGTGGATCGCGCCGGGCTTCGTCGACCTCCACGCCCATCTGCGCGAGCCGGGGCAGGAGTACAAGGAGGACATCGCCTCCGGAGGGCGTGCTGCGGTGGCCGGAGGATTTACCGCGGTCGCTTGTATGGCCAATACCCAACCCGTGAACGACGACCCCGCGATGACCGATTTCATCATGGATCGAGCCAAGCAGGATTCTCCCGCCCGGGTCTACCCGGTTGCCGCGGCGACCCGGGGCCTGGAGGGCCGGGTAATGACCGAGATGTCAGCGCTCGTGAAGGCGGGCGCGGTGGCCTTCAGCGATGACGGGAAGACGATCATGGACAGTGGTGTGATGCGCCACGTGCTGGAGTATTCGCGGCTCGTCGAGGTTCCGATCATCACCCACGCCGAGGATCGCACCCTGGTGGCGGACGGCGTCGTCAACGAGGGCCCGGTATCGACGCGGCTCGGACTTCCGGGCAATCCCGCGGCCGCCGAAGAAGTGCTGGTGGTTCGGGATCTCATGCTCACCGGGCTGACGGGAGCACACCTTCACGTGGCCCACGTCTCCGCCAAGGGGGCGGTGGCCGCGATTCGTATGGCCAGGGACCGCGGTCTCAGCGTCACGGCCGAGGTGACGCCCCATCACCTCACGCTGACCGACGAGGAGGCGCTCGGTTACGACACCAATACCAAGGTGGCACCGCCACTGCGCTCGGCCGCCGATGTGGCCGCCTGCAGAGAGGGCCTGGTCGATGGCACCCTGGATGCCATTGCGACGGATCACGCTCCCCATGCGCTTCACGAGAAGGACCTGGAATTCTCGGTCGCGCCGCCAGGCCTGATCGGATTCGAGACCGCATTCGCGGTCGTGATGGATCTGGTGCGCGGAAGTGAGCTCAGCCCGTTGGAGCTGATCCGCCGCTTGTCGACGAATCCCGCCAGGATCCTGCGGCGCGAGGGCGGTAGTCTGGCGCTCGGGACGCCGGCTGACGTCGTGCTGCTCGATCCCGATCGGCGCTGGACCTATGACCCGGCCAAGGGCTACTCGAAGAGCCAGAACTCTCCCTGGTCGGGCCGAACGCTCGAGGGCCGGACGCTCGCGACCGTAGTCGGAGGGCGCTTGGTTTTCGATCTCGATCGCGGTGTGCTGGCTCCGTGAGGTCGATCGTTGATCCCGCACTGCTGGCCTTGGCCGATGGGACGGTCTTTCGAGGCCGTGCCTTTGGCGCGCGTGACGTAGGCGTGGGCGAGGTGGTGTTCAACACCAGCATCACCGGCTATCAGGAGATCCTCACGGATCCGTCCTACGCGGGCCAGATCGTCGTGATGACCTACACGCAGATCGGGAATGTGGGAGCGAACTCCGAGGATGAGGAGTCGAGTCGGCTGTTCGTGCGGGGTTTCGTCGTCAAGGAGGTGTTCGAGCCGAGCAGCTGGCGGTCGCGCGAAGGTCTGGACGCCTACATGCAGCGCCACGGTGTGCCCGGCATCTCCGGAATCGATACGCGGGCGCTCGTGAGGCGAATTCGGGAGGGTGGCGCACAGGTCGGCGTGCTCAGCACCGACCCCACACAAGACGAGGCGACGCTGGTGTCGCGCGCGAGCAGTGCGCCGGGCCTCGACGGCCGGGACCTGGTCGCCGAGGTCACCTGCAGCGAAGCCTACGCGTGGGACGAGGGCCTGTGGAGCGGCATATCTGGGCAGATCCCGCGCGCCGCGCGGCCGAGCCCAAAGCTTCGGGTGGTTGCCTACGATTTCGGGATCAAGCGAAATATTCTGCGTCACCTCGTCGCGCAAGGCTTCGAGGTCACCGTCGTTCCCGCGCAGACGCCCTGGCAGGAGGCGCTAGCGCTCGAACCGGATGCCATCTTCCTCTCGAACGGTCCGGGCGATCCTGCGGGCGTTGCCGGGGTGCGGGAGAACGTGCGCGCGCTGGCCGAACGCAAGCCGCTGTTCGGCATCTGCCTTGGCCACCAGATTCTCGGCCTCGCGCTCGGGGGCAAGACTGCGAAGCTCAAATTTGGCCATCACGGCGGCAACCAACCCGGTCAGGATCTGGCCACCGGAAAGGTGGCGATCTGCGCCGAGAACCACGGCTACGCGGTCGACGCGGACTCCCTCAGAACGGCTGGGGAGCCCGTGGAGATCACCCACGTCAACCTGAACGACGGAACCGTCGAGGGGATCGCGCATTCGACCCGGCCCGTGTTTTCGGTCCAGTATCACCCGGAGGCGTCGCCCGGTCCCCACGACGCGAGCTACTTCTTCTCGCGCTTCCGGGAGATGGTGGTCCGGCACCGGGACGGCGAGTCCGTGACTGGCGCCGAGATCGCAGCCGGGCGCCCTCGCCCCGGCGGAGACTAGGGTGCCCAGGCGCGACGACATTCACACGATTCTCGTGATCGGATCGGGCCCGATCGTAATCGGCCAGGCCTGCGAGTTCGACTACTCCGGAACCCAGGGTTGCAAGGCTCTGCGCGAGGAGGGTTACCGCGTGGTGCTGCTGAACTCCAATCCGGCCACGATCATGACCGACCCGGAGACGGCCGATCGCACCTACGTCGAGCCGATGACGCTCGACAGCCTCGAAAAGATCATCGAACGGGAGCGGCCCGATGCGCTGTTGCCGACCCTGGGCGGACAGACCGCCCTCAACCTGACCGTCGAGCTCTCGGAACAAGGCATTCTGGAGCGACATGGTGTGAGGCTGATCGGGGCCCAGCTCGACGCGATCAACAAGGCCGAAGACCGGGATCTCTTTCGGACCGCCATGGAAAGGATCGGTTTGGAGCTGCCGCTTTCGGGTTACGCGGCATCGTGTGAGGACGCTCGTGCCATCCTGGCCCGAACGGGGCTTCCGGCGATCATCCGCCCCAGCTTCACTCTGGGTGGGACCGGCGGCAGCGTCGCCTTTCTGGACTCCGAGTTTGACGAGCTCGTCGACTGGGCGCTGCGTCAGTCGCCGCGCCACCAATGTCTGATCGAGCAGAGCGTTCTGGGTTGGAAAGAGTACGAGCTCGAGGTGATGCGAGACGGAGCCGACAACGTCGTGATCGTCTGCTCGATCGAGAACTTCGATGCCATGGGTGTCCACACCGGCGACTCGATCACGGTTGCACCCGCCCAGACGTTGACCGATCGCGAGTACCAGGAGATGCGAAACGCTGCGGTCGCAATCATTCGAGAGATCGGTGTCGACACAGGCGGCTCGAACATTCAATTTGCCGTGAATCCGGTGGATGGCAGCATCGTCGTCATCGAGATGAACCCCCGCGTTTCGCGCTCGTCGGCGCTCGCATCGAAGGCAACCGGGTTTCCGATCGCGAAGATCGCGGCCAAGCTGGCCGTTGGATATACGCTCGACGAGATTCGCAACGACATCACTCGTGAGACCCCCGCCAGCTTCGAGCCTTCGATCGACTACGTGGTGACCAAGATTCCCCGCTTCACCTTCGAGAAGTTTCCCGGCGTCGACAATCTGCTGACGACCCAGATGAAGTCCGTTGGCGAGGTGATGGCGATTGGCCGGACCTTCAAGGAGAGCTTGCAGAAGGCGATCCGCTCGCTCGAGATCGGCCACGCCGGCCTCGAGAGCCCCCGGGTGCCCTCGGGAGCAGACGGCGACGCGGCGCTCTGGTCGCAGGTGGACACGCCCCGGCCAGGTCGACTGTGGGCACTGTGCGAACTGTTGCGGCGCGGCGTTTCGGTGGCGGCCCTCTGCGAGCGCTCCAGCGTGGATCCGTGGTTCGTCGAGAATCTTCGGGAACTCGTCGCGCTCGAAGAGGAACTGTCCGCCGCCGCTCCGGACGACCGTCCGGGTTGGCTTCGCTTGGCCAAGGAGCACGGGTTCGCGGATCGGCGGCTGGCGGCACTGTGGGAGTTGAGCGAGGACGAGGTCCGCGCGATGCGCCATCGCGAAGGGGTGCTGCCCGTCTACAAGCGCGTCGATACCTGCGCGGCCGAATTCGAAGCGCACACCCCCTATCTCTATTCGACCTACGAGCAGGAGTGTGAAGCGCGCCCCACCAATCAGCGCAAGGTGATGATCTTGGGGGGCGGCCCCAATCGGATCGGGCAGGGGATCGAGTTCGACTACTGCTGCGTGCACGCCGCCTTCGCGCTTCACGACGCTGGCTATGAAACGATCATGGTCAACTGCAACCCCGAGACGGTCTCCACCGACTACGATACGAGCGACCGCCTCTACTTCGAGCCCCTGACGCTCGAGGACGTGCTCTCCATCGTGGAACGCGAACGACCCGAAGGGTTGATCGTCCAGTTCGGTGGCCAGACTCCGCTATCGCTCGCACTGGCGCTCGAGCGCGCCGGCGCACCGATTCTCGGAACCTCACCCGATGCCATCGATCGCGCCGAAGACCGAGAGCGCTTCGACGCACTGCTGGAGAAGCTCGCGCTGAAGCGGCCACCTGGTGCCGTCGCCCGCAGCCCGGCCGAGGGTGAAGAGATCGCGCGCCGGATCGGATTCCCGGTGCTCGTGCGCCCGTCCTATGTACTCGGCGGAAGGGCGATGGAAATCGTCCACAATGTGGAATCCCTTCACAACTACATGGAGTTCGCGGTGCGTGCGTCCCGCGACCACCCTGTGTTGGTCGATCGATTTCTCGCGGATGCAACCGAGGTGGACGTTGACGCGATCTGCGACGGCGAGCGCGTCGTGGTGGGCGGGATCATGGAGCACATCGAGCAGGCCGGGGTTCACTCCGGCGACAGTGCCTGTTCGATTCCCCCCTACTCGCTGACCAAGTCAGTCATCGATGAGATTCTGGATTCGACCCGTCGCATCGCGCTGGAGCTGGGTGTCCTTGGATTGATGAACGTTCAATACGCCGTGAAGGGTGGCGAACTGTTCGTGATCGAGGTGAACCCGCGCGCCTCGCGCACGATCCCCTTCGTCTCCAAGGCAATCGGTCGTCCGCTCGCGAAACTGGCTGCGTTGGTGATGGTGGGCCAGAGCCTCGACGATCTCGACTTCACGGAAGAAATCTGGCCCCGGCACTCATCGGTCAAGGAGGCGGTCTTCCCCTTCGTGAAGTTCCCCGGTGCCGACACGCTGCTCGGCCCCGAGATGAAGAGCACCGGCGAGGTAATGGGAATCGATTCCGATTTCGGGCGAGCCTACGCCAAGGCCCAGATCGAGGCGGGCAACGACCTGCCCAAGGACGGCACGGTGCTGGTGTCGATTCGGTTGGAAGATCGGGCTCCGATCTGTGAGGCGATTCGGGAGCTGGCGGCCCACGGCTTTCGCATCCTCGCGACCCCGGGCACCGCGGACTCCCTGACAGCGCTGGGCGTGCAGGCAGAATCGGTTCCCAAGGTCGGGCAGGGACACCCCGACGTAGTCGAGCGGATCGAGGCGGGGGAGGTCGACCTGGTGATCAACACGGTCGAGTCGGATCTCACATCGATTCAGGATTCGGCATCGATTCGGCGGTCGGCGCTGCTGCGAGGCGTCCCCTATTACACGACGGTGGCGGGGTCCAGGGCTGCGATTGGAGCAATTCGCGCCCTGCAGGACCAATCGATTGGCGTGCGCTCCCTCCAGGAGATCCATCCGGCGTAAGACTCGCTGCCTGGCATCTGGAGCGCTGGATCAACCTCGCGCGTCTCCAGAGTCGGCATCTACCTGACCATCGACGATGCGCACGATCCGCTGCGCTCGCTCCATGACCCGAGCGTCGTGAGTCGAGAAGAGAAAAGTAACTCCGCGTTGGCCATTCAGCTTCTCCATGATGTTCAGGAGTGTGTTGGCGGTGTCGGAGTCGACGTTGGCGGTCGGCTCGTCGGCCAACACGATGGCCGGATCTGCGGCAATCGCACGAGCGATCGCAACCCGTTGTTGCTCTCCCCCCGACAGCTCGTCGGGCTTTCGATTCTCTTTTCCTTCCAAGCCCACCTCGGCGAGAAGCGTCATCACCCGCTCACGTCTCTGGACAGGGTCGATGTTCTGGAGCGCAAGAACCATTTCCGCGTTCTCGTAGGCGGTCAGTACGGGCAGCAGATTGTAGGCCTGAAATACGAAGCCGATGCGGTCGCGCCTCAGGTGGCTGAGGGCGCGTCGGCTCAGGGTCGCGAGGTCGCAGTCTTCGAGCAGAACCCGGCCCGAGGTCGGCCGGTCGAGGCCGCCGATCAGATTGAGGGCGGTCGTCTTTCCCGATCCCGACGGGCCACAGATGGCCGTGAATTCACCCTTGCCGATCGTAAGCGTCAACCCGCGCAGGGCTTCCACCAGGAGAGATCCCTGACGATAGTGCTTGGTCACGGCGTCGAGTTCGACGACGGTCTTGCCGGGGAAGCGACTCATCGGCCGCCCTTCTCGGTGATGCTCACTCATGCCCGGCGGATGCAGTCGACGGGTGCGACGCGCCCCGCGTTCCAGGCCGGATACAGACCGGACAGCAGCGTGGCCAACAATGCGGCTGCGGCGATCATCAGCGCGTTCTCGGGGTAGATGTCCACACGCATCAGGGTCGAGAGGGCCACGCCAGCCACCTCGCTGCCCTCGATCGGGATCTGGTCGGCGATGTCAAAGCCCACCGTAGCCAGATAGTAGTAGGGCCAGGCGGTGACGACCGCGCCCAAGGCGAGGCCGGTGAGCCCGAGCCACAAGCTTTCCCACATCACCAACCCGAACAAGCGCGCCGGGCTGAAGCCGATGGCGAGCATGATCCCGAACTCTCGGAGGCGCTCCATCACGCTGACGAAGAGCGTGTTGAAGATTCCAGCGGCCACCAGGAGCATGATGATGACTCCCATGACCTGGGCCCCTGCGACCTTCATGGCGATGAAGCCGGCGAGCTCTGGCGAGATCGCTTGCCACGTCCTGGCCGTGACGTCGGCTCCGAGCGATCCTTCGAGCCGCTCAGCAACGGCCGTCGCCTTGCGCTGATCCCCGAGGAAGAGGGCAATCGACGTCGCCTCGTCCGCGTCGAAACCCAACGCCTCTCTCAATGTGTCGATCGGCAGCAGGGCCAGCCCGCCGTCGACCGTCGGGGCGCCCGTTTCGAGGATGCCCGTAACGCGCGCGGCTTCCTGGACGATGTCACCGTGCTTGTCGGTCAGGGTGTATACGACCTTCTTCCCGAGTCTCAGGTCGAGGTTCTCGGCCAGGCGCCGGCCGAGAATGATGCCGTTGGCGTTGCTCGCTTCGAACGCCGCACCCTCCGCCAGCGCCTCGAGGAGCGAGAGCGTTTCGATGTCTTCGTCGGTGGGATCGAAGGCAATGAAACCGGCGCCCCGGTTGTGGCCGGCGGTCATCAACATGATGTTTCCGGAGATGCGCGTGACCACGCGCTCGACATCGGGGTCGCGAAGCGCGCGCCGGCGCAACGCTGCGGCCTGGGTCACGGTGCGGCTGAAGGTCGGGCTGTCGAGGTATTCCCGATGCTGAATCGTCACGTGCCCACCGCCCAGTCGGGCGGCGAGGTCGATCATCTCTCTCCAGTTCGAATCACCGATTCCAGTGAAGAGAACGGCCAGCCCGGTCCCCAGGGCGATGGACAAGAGGGTCAGCAGCGTGCGACGCCGATTGCGCCACAGGTTGCGCCACGCCATCGCGGAGAGCTTCGAACGGCTCAGGGAATACTCCTCAGTGGTGGCGCATGGCTTCCACCGGCTGGATCAACGCGGCCTTGAGCGCGGGATAGATCGCCGCCGTGATCACAATGACGAACAGAATCACGATCGGCATGCTGAAGACCTGCGGACTGACGGAGGCGCGCCAGATCGGATCCATCGCGATGCCCATCACCGAAACTCCGGCTAGCGAGCTGAGGTCGAGCCCGGTAGTGGTCAGAAACCACAATGTCGGGGTGCTGATGGCAACCCCTAGAAGGATCGCCAATCCGACTTGGATTCCGGTCTCCAGCAGGATCAGTCGCAGCACGTCGAAGGGCCCGGCGCCGATCGCCTTGAGGACTCCGAACTCCCGCACCCGCTCGAACACGGCCATCAGCATGGCGTTCAGGATCAAGATTCCGATCGCCATGTAGACGATCAGGAACATGGCCATGATCGCCCCCCTGGCGGAATCCATCATGGAGGCGAGGGTGGGAAGTAGCTGGCGCCAGGTCTTGACGTCGTGTTGAAGCACCAGCTCGCGAACGCGTGCTTCGGACTGTTCGAGATTCGCCCCGGCCGGACGCCGAACGATGATCTGATGGCTACCGCTGGGAACCGAAATCAGCTCCCGCAGGGCCTCCTGTGCCATGAAGACGCCTGCGCGGTCCGTCTCGTCGCCGACACTTCGCAGAACACCGCGGACTCGATACAGGTCGTAGGCCATGGAGCCGTCCGCTGCCTGGGTGAGAACCACGAGCTCGGCTCCCGGGTCCACAGCAAGCATGCGCGCCAATCGAGATCCCAAGACGACTCCCCTTGGATCGTCCCGGTCCAGCCAACGACCGGCCTGGACCTCGCGATGGATCAGGCTGACCCGCGCGTCGCGTTCGATGTCGATCCCTCGAAACGAGACGCCGGCCGAGGCGTTACCGGCGGCGGCCATTCCGTAGGCCAGCAGTCGGGCGGTCGCGTTGAAACCTTCGGCAGCGAGGGGCTCCAGAATGGCTTCGGGGTTGGCGATTCGCGTATAGATCGAAGGGTCATCGCGGTACTCGAGCGGGAAGATCTGCAGATCGCCCACCTCGAGCTCGAGAATGTTGCGTTCCATCCCTTCCAGGTAACCGGCCATCATGCCCGCGTAGAGGATCATGACCGTGAGCGCCAGTGTCATCGCGGCCACGGTCACCCAGCTGCGGCGCGGATTCCGCCAGACGTTTCTCCAGGCGATCCGCGAGGCTCTCAGACGGGTTGATCCGAGACGTGGCTGGAGTTGAATTGGATGCTGTGCCCTGCCGGCGAGGTCACCGTGAAGGAGTGGTGAATCTTGCCCGTCTCGATTGCGGAGGTCTCGAAGCCGGCCGTGCGTAGCTGTTGGTGAGTCGCCTCGATGTCTTCGACCATCAGGTCGAAGCCGGCCGGCCCCGGGGTCGCGTCATCGGCCCGGATCAGGACGAGGTGGGTTCCGCCGCGCAGCTCGAGCACCGCAAAGGCCTCGCCCTGCTCGATGGGCCGCATGCCCAGACGCACCAGGAAGTCGTAGGTGTTCGGAATCTCGTTGGTGGTCAGTGTGATGTGGCCGACCCACACCGGAGGTCGCTGATCCGGGGTTCCCATTGGTCACTCCTGCCGTCCCCCGCCGAAGTACGAAGCTACCACAGCGACGGCCCGCGCCGTTGGCGACGGCTGGCCCAGTCGTTCGCCAATTCGATCGCTCCGGCTGTCCGCTACCTTCGCGCCGGGTTGCGAGGTGTGATTCGTGGGGGAGAGCCCGTTCCGATTGAGAATCGCCGCCCTCTTGCGGCCGCTCGAATTCGCGGCGCGGGACGACTTCGCCCAGCTGGAGCGCGTGCGCGACCTGGACCGGACCGTGACACTCGCGGCGGAGCAGGTGTGCGCGCTGGCAATTCCCGCGGAGGCGAAGGGCATCATCGCCCGGGTCGCAGAGCGCTTCGCCAGCCCCCCCATCGCCGATCCTGCCTCGCGGGTGCGCGACGCGCTGGAGGTGTTGCGGCCGATCGCCCAGCCCTCCTGGGCCGAAGCTCAACTCGAAGCTTCCACCGCCAGTCTTCCCGGCTTAGGGGCGAAACGCTCCGAACTCCTGGCTCGCCGTGGTTTGCGCAGCGTCGGCGACGTGCTCTTTCACCTGCCAGTGCGCTACGACGATCGGCGCAGTCTCCAGCGGATCGGCGATCTGACCGTCGGACAGCGCGCGACGTTCGTAGCTCGGGTACTGGGTAGCGCGTTCACGGCGCGGCGTGGCCGCTATCGCGGGCGCGTCTTCGAAGCGATGGTTGGCGACGAGACCGGCACGATCCTGCTCAAGTGGTTCCGGGGAGGAGACTCGATCTCGCGACAGGTGAAGAAGGGCGCGCACCTGCTCGTGACGGGAGACGTCAAGCGCTATCGCTTCGACAAGGAGGTCGCTCATCCTGAGATTTCGCAGCTGGAAGACGCGGCCGGCGGCGCCGATGCGCTGCAAAAGGGCCTGGGCATCGTGGCCGACTACAGCACGCCCGAGGGCATCCACCCGCGCGCCTTTCGGCGGGCGGTCAGCGCTGCCGTTGAGCGCTTCGCAGACTTGGTGCCGGGGTACCTGTCTGCGAGCGGCAATGCGCTCGACTTGCCCGAGCCGGCAGACGCGCTCCGAGCGTTGCACGAGCCCGCTTCTGACAGCGACGTTGCCGCACTGATCAGCGGCGAGGTTCCCGCGCGGGCGCGACTGGTGCTCGAAGAGCTCTTCCTGTTGGAGCTGGGACTCGCGCTGCGACGATCCGGCACAACCGCCGAGGCGGGAATCGCGATCCCCGCTGGCCGACGCGCGGCGGCGGTGGCGGAACGCTTGCCCTTTGCGTTGACCCAGGCGCAGGAGCGGGCGTGCCGTGAGATCGCGGTAGACGTCGCGCGCCCTCACCCGATGAATCGACTGCTCGAGGGTGACGTCGGGAGCGGCAAGACAGTGGTTGCGTTTCTCGCCGCGGTGGCGGTGGCGGAACACCAGCACCAGACGGCGCTGATGGCGCCCACCGAGCTGCTGGCCGAGCAGCACGAGAGGACCCTGCAGAAGCTGGCCTCGGATGCCGGGGGCCAGGATGGGTTGCGCATCGCACGACTGACTGCATCGTTGAGCAGTGTTCAGTCGAAGCAAGTTCGAGCAGCGCTCAAGGCCGGAGAGGTCGATCTCGTGATTGGGACCCAGGCGCTGCTACAGGAAGGCGTCGACTTTCGGGCGCTCGCTTTGGCGATCGTTGATGAACAACACCGCTTCGGTGTGCGCCAGCGCGCCGCATTGACCCAGAAGGCCGCCGGAGGGCTCGCCCCGCATACGTTGGTCATGACCGCGACCCCGATTCCCCGAAGCTTGGCGCTCACCCTCCACGGTGATCTCGACCTTTCGGTGATCGACGAGCTGCCCCCGGGGCGATCTCCCACGGAGACGCTCTTGTTCCGAGAAGGAGAAGGTCAGCGGGTCGCTGATCTGATACGCGCGACAACCGCTCGCGGAGAGCAGGCCTATGTGGTCTATCCACTGGTGGCCGAATCCGAGAAACTCGACCTTCGCTCGGCCACCGAGTCGACCGAGAGGATTCGCGCCGCCTTTCCGCAGCTGAAGATCGATCTGGTGCACGGTCAGCTCGACGCGGCAGCCCGCCACGCTGCCATGGCGCGCTTCGCCGCCGGGGACACGAACCTGTTGGTTTCGACCACGGTGATCGAGGTCGGAGTCGACGTGTCCAACGCCACGCTGATGGTCGTCGAACACGCCGAACGGTTCGGTCTTGCACAGCTTCATCAGCTGCGGGGTCGGATCGGGCGAGGGCGAAAGAAGAGCACCTGCGTCTTGATGGCCCGGGGAGTCAGCGAAGACAGCGAGGCGCGGCTGCGCGCATTGCTCCAGACGACCGATGGGTTCGAAATCGCCGAGGCTGATCTGCGAATTCGGGGCCCCGGTGAATTCTTGGGTACGCGTCAGCATGGGCGCCTGCCAGATCTCAGGATCGCGGACCTCGTTCGCGATGTTCGTCACGTGGTCACGGCACGCGAAGCCGCTCTGGAGACCTTGCGGCGCGATCCGAACCTCCGATCCAACCCGTCCCTCGCCCGCGCCGTACGTGCGCGCTGGGGCGACCGCCTGTCGCTGGCGAGCGTCGGCTGAGTTCCGAACCCCGATGGCTCACGTCGGCTGGGGGCGGAAGGAGCTATTCCGGCCGGCGACAGACCGCGACGAGATCGAGGCAGTCGTCCTGGTGTGGCCCAACTGGGAAATCGCGCCAGCTCACTGTCGGCGCTTCCTTGCTCCGGCCGAGGAAGCGCACCAGCACGGCGAAACGGGCGAACAGCCACTCCATCAAGGGACGCGGTAGCCGATCTCTCAGCCCCCAGGGATCGAGCCGCATGATCCGTCGGATTCGCGCGGAGCGCTCTTCGAGCTGTTGGCGCACGGCGTCCGACGTCCCGATTCCCAGGATCTCCACATCCCGAAAACGACGACCGATGCAGCTAGCGAGCTCGTCCGCGACGTATTCGTGTACGTGATAGGGGTTGACTCCGTCGGACTGCAGCCGATTGGGCGTCGTCAGGATGGCGGTGCCGGTGGGACTCAGGAGTTGCGCGATGGCGTCGACATAGGGCGCGGTGTCCTCGAGGTGCTCGATGACTTGGAAGCTGACCACCCACTCGAAGCGCTTTTCCGCCAGAGGAAGCCGGTTCAAGTCGCCGCGCAAAAACGCGCAGGCGCCGCTGCGATAGCGGGGATCGGGTGCCACGCGATCGATGGCGACGATCGGAACGCCGGCTTCGGCCAACGCAGCCGCCCCGTAGCCCGATCCGCTGCCCAACTCGAGCACCCGCTGACCGTTGGCGGCCCGGGATCGAATCAGCTCGTAGGCGGCTTGGTGTCGCGCGAGATCCATCGAGAAGAGGGGGCTGCCCGTGTGCAGACGCTCGCCCGTGAACGTCAGGTCCGTCACCTGCTCGGCGCGAGAATGCGCAAGGGCTTCGCGGGTGAATTCGCGGGCAAAGATCAACCCCATACTGGCCCGCAGCAGGATCATTCCGGCCGACAGAACGAGACTCATGGCGACCAACGTGCCATCGTCGGCCAGATTTCCGAAGACGGAAAGAACCGCCCACTGACTCGTTCCGAGACCCGCGACGGCGATGGGGAGCGCACTCACGACAGCGACTACCGTCATTCCGGCCACGAACTGTCCCAATGGCGGGGTGATGTCGAACGCCAGAAACGCAGCTCCCGAAACGGCCAGAAAGGTGGAGCAAAACAGCAGTCGAAGTAGCCCGAGCGAAGCCAGGCTCCTAAGCGGCGTGGTTCGAAGCGCTTCGAAGACGGCGAGCGAGCGCAAGCGTTCCAGCGGACCGAACGAGCCGGGCACCCGCAGCAACGCGATACCGCCGAACAGCCCGATCCCAGCGACGATCGACATCCCCACGATCAGCTCGCGGCGAGCGGGAAAGCTGAGAGCCATCGAAACCGCTCCGATCGCCCCCAGGGTCAACACCACCACGAGGTCGAACGAGCTGATCAGCAAGACCACGCTGGCGGATCTGCCCAGGCCCACCGCGGCACGACGGCTCAAGAGCAGCGCCAGCGCGGCAACCCCGAGGGTGTAGTTGACGATCGCGAGGAGGTAGCTTGCGCTCTTGATGCGAGCGACCGTCCAGGTTCCGAAGCTGCTGGGGGCCGGCTCGACGAGCAGAACGATCGAACGCGCTTCCAACAGCAGAGTTACTGCGCCGTAGACGAGCAACGCTGGCACCAGCACCGAAGCGACCTTCCAGTTGAGCGCCGCGATCAGATCTCGAAAGTCGATTCCCCCGTATACAAAGAGCCAGCTGAGCGCACCGACGCTCACGGCCGCGGGTATCGATCTCTGGATCCAGCGCTTACTGGTCATTGCGCACAACGGCTCTCGATGGGTCGGATCGGCTGCTGCCGATGGTCAGTTCGCTGGTGCACGACTTCCACGGCGGCACTGTACCCGAACCGAGCGGATCGACGGGTGGCTCCGGGCCCAAGTTGGCGGCTTTCGTTTGAGGCCACGTTCTGGCTCCCTCAATCGCGCGGGACTTCGCGCGTCGAGCCGGTTCGAATCCCGAGTGGGCCCCGCGGCACGTAGAAGCGGAGAATCTCGTCACCGCGAAGTGCATCGACGGCAACCGTCTCACTGGCTTTTCCTCGGGTGGTCTCGGTGATCAGCTGGCGTCGATGCAGGATCTGCTTTCCCGCGTAACGCAGGATCAGATCGCCCGCCTCTAGACCCGCATCCGCGGCCGGCGAGTTGCGCAGCAGGTCGTCCACCCGGACCCGGTTGCTACGCCCCGCGGCGTACAGCATCCAGTCGTAATCCTCCTCTCCGAGGTCCTCGAGCAGCTGTGCGCGCAGCTCGCGTCGTTGCTCACGGAAGCGACTGCTGTTCAACCAGTTCTCCCGAGTGGCGAGGTCGCGCAGATAGAGCTCTTCGAGCTCGGCGGCCTCGAAGGCCTCGCGAATGCGGTCCGCATCCGCGAGTTCGAAACCGTGGCCGCGCAGAAGAGACGCGTCGAACCACTCGCGCGCTGACTCGCTCGGCGGCCCCGCTGCTTCTGCTGGTTCCGGGCTGATGCGGACTGGAACCTCAGACTCGCCGCGGTGCAACTCGGCGAGCTCCTCCCAGAGTAGTTCGATCTGCTCGCCCTGCTCGACCTGTGCTTCCCGGGCGATCGCCAGCTCTTCGAGCACCCGAGAAAGCTCTGGAGAAGTCGATTCCGGTGCGGAGGTTGCCGCCGAGCTGGTGGACGGCGCGGCGGGGTTCGCCGGACCGTCTCCCAGCAGCAGGCCCAGACCGAAACCCACCACTGCTCCGACGGCCGCGGAGAGGACGACCACGATACGCAACTCGTTCATCGACGTTGCAAAGGTCGCCCAGCCATGCAGCTGGGTCCAGCGTATCCGTTGCGCGGGGCGTCCGACGGTCCGCTCGAAGAGTCCTCAGGGCCCTCCGAAGCCACGTCGGGTCGTGGCCGGGCTAGAGCACTCCACCCCGCTGCGATACTGGGTATGGGAAGCGTTCGGAGATGAACTCGAGCAGAGATTGCAGACCCTTGGGGCGGGCGGCTGCGCACGCTCTGCGCGGGTCGTGGCGGTGCGGCAAACGAGCCCAGCGCCGCTCGAGCCCCTGCCTGGATGCGCTGTCGATAGTCACAGCTGCAGGCAGAGTGCTTCCAAGGGGCTCTTCCGCGCAGCCGCCACTTCAGTTGAGCGTTGGGAGAACCGATTCGAGTGAGGTGGGTTCACGTTTCTTTCGACTCGCATTGCTCCTTAGCCTCTGCTTGACCGGGGTTTCGAGCTGCCTACCGAACCGGGGCACTGCCGTGTTCGTCGACTATGGCGCTGGAGAATTCTGGTCGGGCAAGGGTGTGTTGGTCGAAGTCTCGCCCGACCAGACCCAATGTCGGGTCGTCGTCCGAGACTCGAACCTGATCACTCGCAACCGCTGGGTTCACTGCAACCACATCCACCCGCGCCGGCAGGGCTGAGGCTCGACCCGCGAGTGCACCAGGCGCCTAGCCCAGGGCCACTTCGATCAAGCGCGGCCCGGGTTCGGCGAAGCCCTGTTCGAGTGCAGCGCTGAGCGCGTCCGCCGTATCGACCCGAAGCGCTGGGACGCCGAAGCCCGAGGCCAGCGCGACCCAGTCGAGGTCTGGCTGCGAGAGATTGGTCAATGACCGGGCTGCGGGGCCCGGCTCGGCAATGCCGGCCCGGGCGAGTTCGACTTGGAGGATGCGATAGGCGCGGTTGCAACACAGCAGAGTGATCACGTCCAGGCCCTCGCGCGCCTGGGTCCACAGAGATTGCACGGTGTACAGCGCGCTGCCGTCTGCCTGCAGGGCGACCACCTTCCGATCCGGACAGGCCACCGCTGCCCCAGTCGCGCAGGGAAGGCCTTGGCCGATGGCACCTCCCGTCAGGGCCAGATAGCTGTGGGGAGGGGCGCCGTTCGCGGCGTGAAAGTAGGGGAGGCCGCTTGTGGCGCCTTCGTCGACGATGATGGCGCCATCGGGCTGCAGGGCTGCCAGGGCCGCGCCGAGGCTCGCGGGGTCGAGGGCTCCGCTGGGCCGTTCCGGTCGCCGTCCCGATTTCTCGTCGACCGCTCGGCCAGCTCCCAGCTCCGACCGCAGCGCCTCCAGCGCCTCGGCACAATTATCTTCGGGCGAGGCCAGTGTGACGACTCGGCAGTGTTCGGAGGACAGACGGCTCGGCACATCGGGGTAGCCGAAGAACGACACCGGATCGCCAGCGCCCGCGAGTACCAAGACGTCCACCTCGGCCAGGGTCTGGGCCGCTTGGTCGGGGAAGTAGGGAAGTCGCTCGACGACGGGCAGCCCGGCGCCGCGCTCGAGCCGTGCCGGAAACGTCTCGCACATCACGCGAGCCTTTGCGGCGGAGGCGATGTCTGCAGCGGCGCGCAGCGGCTCGGCGCGCAGGGCGCTCCCGCCGAGGAACAGCGCTGGTCTGTTGGCGCCTCGTAACGCCTTGGCGGCGGCGATGATCGCGGCCTCGGCTGGCGCCGGGGCGCGGGTCGCGGGGCTGACGCCGGCCGGGCCCGCAGCGTCGTTCCACTGGCAGTCCGATGGCGCAATCAGCGTCGAGACGCGCCCCGGAACTCCCGACGAGACAGCCCAGGCCTCGGCGAAGTCCGTCGCCAGCTCCCCGGAGTTGCGGGTGGTGCGCACCCAGGCGGAGACGGGCGCCGCGAGCGAGTGGATGTCCGAGGTCAGCGGGGCATCGCTGGAGAGATGCCAGGTCGCGTGATCGCCCACCAGGTTGACGATGGGCGAGCGGGCACGACGCGCGTTGTGGAGGTTGGCGATTCCGTTGGCGAAGCCGGGACCCAGGTGAAGGAGGGTCAGCGCCGGGCGGTCCAGCATGCGTCCGTAACCGTCTGCAGCGCCGGTGCAGACACCCTCGAATAGGCCCAGAATCGCCCGGATTCCGGTCGAGCGGTCCAAGGCCGCCACCAGCGGGAGTTCCGTGGTCCCGGGGTTGGAAAAGCAGACCTCCGCTCCAGCCCGACCCGCGGTCTCGATCAGGGCTTCCGCTCCGTTCACTCCGATTCTCCTGATCTCGGACCGTCAGACCCTAGCAGCATGCAGCCACAGCCCTCCCGGTCGCAGGCAGTGGAAACCGTCCATCCGGGCGGGAAACCGCAGTCAGTACTGGACGATTCGGGTGGGGGCGTCTAGTTTCCCGCCGCCCAATTAGCCCCCGAGCCCCCGAGCCCCCGCGGCGGTCGGGGGCAGACGCCCCCGGCGCGCGTTCGCCTCGAGCACTCCGAGCGCCGCAAATCAGTTCCTGGAGACTCCGACAATGGTGGTTTTGATCGCATTCGTGGCTTCGATCCTCGCTCTGGTCATGGGAGCCTGGCTCTATCGCGTCATTCTCAGCGCACCGACTTCGACGGAGCGCGCGAACGAGATCGCAGCGGCGATCGCCGCCGGCGCGTCCGCCTTCCTGAACCGTCAGTACCGGACCGTGGCCATGGTCGGGCTGCCGATCGTGGTTCTGATCGGGCTCGCATTGGGATGGTGGTACGCGGGAGGATTCGTGCTCGGCGCAGTGGCGAGCGCCGGGGCCGGCTTCGTCGGCATGAACGTCTCGGTACGCGCAAATCTCCGAGTCGCCCAGGCGGCCGCGAGTGGCTTTCGCGAGTCGTTCAATCTCGCCTTTCAGGGCGGTACGGTGACCGGATTGATGGTGGTCGGCGCCGGGTTGCTGTGTTTGACGGCAACCGTCTGGCTGATGCACTCGGCTGGCTACACCAAGCCAGACGCGCTGATCGGAATCGCCTTCGGCGGCTCGCTGATTTCGGTCTTCGCCCGTCTGGGCGGCGGCATCTTTACCAAAGCGGCGGACGTCGGTGCGGATCTGGTGGGCAAGGTCGAGGCAAACATTCCCGAGGACGATCCTCGCAATCCGGCGGTGATTGCGGACCAGGTTGGAGACAACGTGGGCGATTGCGCCGGCATGGCCGCCGATCTCTTCGAAACCTTCTGCGTCACGGCAGCCGCCTCCATGCTGCTGGCCCACATCATCTTTCCGAACAACGAGGCCATGTTTCTGTATCCCCTGATCGTCGGGGCTGCCGGTATCATCGGAACTCTGGCTTCGCTGCGTTTCGTTTCGATCGAAGAGCCGGCGCCCGGAGAACAGCCCGCCGTGATGAACGCCATGTATCTGGGGCTCGGCATTGCAACTGGGCTGATGATGGCCCTGCTGATCGTTGCGAATCTCTTCATCGAGTTTCCCGACACCGACTCGACCGGTGCATCGTTGGGCGGAGTGAGTCTGTGGTTCTGTGCGGGAGTCGGCGGCCTGGTGACCGCCGCCATGATGAAGATCACCGACATGTATACGGGGGACGGGTCGAGGTTCGTCGATCGCATCGCGAAGGCGAGCGAGGGCGGGCACGGTACCAACGTCATCAGCGGGTTGGCGGTGGGGATGCAGGCAACGGTGTTGCCGGTGCTGGTCATCGTCGCTGCGATCATCGTGGCCTTCGAGCTTTCGGGCCTCTACGGGGTGTCCATTGCCGCCATGAGCATGCTCTCGCTCGCGGGCATCGTCGTTTCCATCGATGCCTATGGGCCTATTACGGACAACGCCGGCGGCATTGCCGAGATGGCCGAGTTGGGTGACGAGGTCCGAAAGGTCACGGATCCGCTCGACGCCTTCGGCAATACGACCAAGGCCGTCACCAAGGGTTACGCGATTGCGTCGGCCGGACTGGCTGCCGTCGTGCTCTTTGCCACCTACATGGCGGATCTTCGAGCGATCGGAGTGGAAGCCGACTTCGACCTGGGCAACACCAACGTGCTCGCGGGCCTCTTCATCGGAGCGATGATCCCGTTCATCTTCGCCTCGCTCGCGATGAACGCCGTGAGCGTCGCCGCGGGAAAGGTCGTCGATGAGGTTCGGCGCCAGTTTCGCGAGATTCCCGGGATCATGGAGGGAACCGCGCGGCCGGACTACCGCACGTGTGTGGACATCGTAACGCGGGAAGCTCTCCGCTTGATGATCGCGCCCGCGTTGATCCCGGCGCTGATTCCGATCATCGTAGGCCTGGTACTGGGTGCCGCCGCACTGGGCGGCTTGTTGATCGGGTCGATCGTGTCCGGCGTCTGCGTGGCGCTCTCGATGACCACGGGTGGCGCCGCCTGGGACAACGCCAAAAAGTTCATCGAGGCGGGAGAGTACGGCGGCAAGGGATCGGAGGCGCACAAGGCGGCGGTGACCGGCGATACAGTCGGCGATCCCTACAAGGACACCGCCGGCCCGGCCATCAATCCCATGCTGAAGCTCGTGAATGTCGTCGCACTTTTGATCGTCCCGTTTCTGTAGTGGGGCGGGGCGGCGGATCGCCCCGTCGTCGGAAGCTCCAGCGCTAGCGCGGGGAGGAAGGTCTGGCGGGGACCTCCGGGGGAGCGTCTGCCGTGAGGAGGCGCGGGCGCGCTTGGATCGCCCCCCTCGTCGGCGTGCTGCTGTGCGCGGCCTTGTTGACGCCTCGAGCCGATCGAGACGCTCTCGTTGCGCTGGCGATTGGGCATCAGCTTCGCGAAGACCTGAACCAGACATTCGCCGCTGACGGCACGGCGCCAGACACGCTTTTCGGAGCCCTCGATCGGCTCCTGACCGACTCTTCGGATCCCAGCATCGCGGCAACCGTCGAGCTCGATGGGGTGGAGGTCCGGCGCCCCGACCTCGAGCGCGCCCTGGCCGCGCAGCTGAATCGGTTCAGCGAGCAGCGGGGCGGCTCGGGCCGTGTCCTGTTGGCACCGCGGGGTGAAGCCAGCGTCGATCTGCTTCTCCATGCGAGTTCCGTAAATGACCGGATTTCGATCGGTGCCACCCTCTCGGCTGCGGGGGCGGTGACCGAAATCCCGCGCGGGCTGGATCGCCCGTTGCCCGGACGCAGTGCATTGCTGCCACCGCTGTTGGCAATCTCGGTGGCCTTGCTGTTGCGAAGGGTGCTGTTGGCCCTCTTCGTTGGGATCTACGCGGGCGCCGTGTTGGCGATTCTCAATCGCGGTGTGGGTGTGGCCGAAGCGGCGCTACTGGGTCTTTGGGAGATCCCCGCTGTTTACCTGCGGGCCGAGCTACTCGACACCTTCCGCGTCGAGATCATCGGGTTCGTGGTCGCGTTGATCGCCTTGATCGGTGTGATCAGCCGCGCCGGCGGCGTGCAGGGCCTCGTGGAACGGCTGATGCGGTTCGCGCGTACGGTGCGATCGGCGCTGACCCTCACCTGGGTGATGGGTCTGCTCATCTTCTTCGACGACTACGCGAACTGCATGCTCGTGGGCTCCACGATGCGCCCGCTGACCGACCGCCTGAGAATCTCGCGGGAAAAGCTCGCCTACATCGTGGATAGCACCGCCGCGCCGATCGCCGGAATTTCCCTGCTCTCGACCTGGATCGCTTTCGAAGTGTCAGTGTTCAGTGCGCAGCTGCCCGAGGTCGGTATCAGCGAGAGTGGCTACACGATGTTTCTTCGTGCGCTGCCGTTTCGCTACTACTGCTTCCTGACGCTGATCTTTGTTGGATGGACGATCCTCAGCGGTCGCGATTTCGGCCCGATGGCCCGAGCAGAACGTCGGGCCAGACGAGACGGACTGCTGGTGCGCAGCGGCGGCCGGGCGGCCATGTCCGATCGCCTTTCCGCCCTGCAACCGGCGCCGGGGATGACCCGCGATTGGCGGCTGGCGGCCGCGCCGATCGGATTGACGTTGTTGGTCGCGCTGGCGCGCATCTTCATTGACGGCGGTGGCCTCGGGCTATTGCGTTCGGAACCGGCGTCGCTGCTGACGCTCGTGGGCGTCAGCGAAGTCGCGACGCGAGGCGGAGGCGCCGCGCCGATCTTCAGTGGAGCCTGCGCGGGATGGATGCTGGCGGTGGTTCTGGCTGGCTCCTTCGCAGTGCGGACGGGGGTCGTCGCGGGGTTCGTTACCGCCGCGGGCGCCGCGCTGCTCGGCGACCCCCTCGCGGCGGAGTTGTCTCCGAGGCTGGGCGCTTCGCTCGCCGGCTACCTGTCCTTTGCCCTGGTATTCGCTCTAGTGGCAGGGGCTGTGACCTGGCTCGCTTCGCGCTGGGCCCGCCCCAGCTCGAGACCCCACCTGAGCGGAAGGGATCTGCGCCAGGCCAGCTTCAGCGCGATGGACGCCATGGGCTTCGCGGTGGTGTTGCTCTTCGAGGCCTGGATACTCGGCGCGGTGTGTCGCGATGTCTTCACTGGGGAATATCTCGTGGCGCTCCTGTCCGGATCGTTACCGCCCGAGTGGCTGCCGATCTTGCTGTTCGTCATCGCCTGCGCGGTTTCGTTTGCAACGGGTTCCTCCTGGTCGACGATGTCGATCATGCTGCCCAACGTCGTTGCCCTGGCGGCATCCCTGGGAGCTCAAACCCCACTCGGCACGCTGGGGATGGTTGCGATCTCGATCGCCGCGGTGCTCGATGGGTCGATCTTCGGCGATCATTGCTCGCCGATCTCGGACACCACGGTGCTTTCTTCGATCGCCAGTGGAAGCGACCACGTCGATCACGTTCGAACCCAGGCCCCCTATGCACTGGCGGCGGCGGCCCTGGCGCTGTGTTGCGGCTATCTGCCTTCGGTCCTACTCACCTGGTGGAGTCTTCCGCTGGCCCTGGGGAGCGGCGCGTTGCTGATTGGAGCCCTGTTGCTCGGAGTTGGCCGCAGCCTGTCGGCGGAGCCTTCTGGCTGACGCTCCCGTGCTTGCTCGGATCCGATTTGTCCAATAATCTTGGGCAATTAGACGGCACAGAGTGCAGTGCGCGCTCCTTTGGCGGTGGATCATGGCCAGCTCGATTCGACACGACTTTCACAAGCTCAATCGCCTGCCTCCATACGTCCTCGCCGAGGTCATCGATTTGATGAAGTCGGCGCGTCGGGCCGGCGAGGACATCATCGACCTGGGGATGGGCAACCCGGATCTGCCCACACCACCTCACGTGATCGAGAAGATCTGCGAAGCGGCGCGGGACCCCCGCAATCACCGCTATTCGGCCTCTCGTGGAATACCCAACCTGCGCGCCGCCATCTGTGAGTGGTATCAGCGCCGCCACGGACTGACGCTCGACCCCGAAACCGAGGCGATGGCGGTGATCGGCGCCAAGGAGGGGCTTTCGCACTTCGTGCTGATGACGATCGGCCCCGGGGATGTGGTGCTGTGCCCCGATCCGGCGTATCCGATCCACCAGTACTCGGTGATCATCGCGGGTGGCGATCTGCGCCACGTACCGCTGACGGCCGATACGGACTTCATCGACAACCTCGCCCAGGCGATTCAACGCACCTGGCCGAAGCCAAAGATGCTGATCCTCTCGTTTCCACACAATCCGACCACCCAGGTGGTGGATCTGACGTTCTTCCGTCGGATCGTGGACTTCGCCCGCGAGCACGACCTGATGGTGCTTCACGACTTCGCCTACGCCGAGGTGTGCTTCGATGGCTACCAGCCCCCGAGCATCCTCGAAGTTCCCGGCGCGAAGGATGTGGCGATCGAGTTCGTTTCGCTCTCGAAGAGTCACTCGATGGCCGGCTGGAGAGTGGGCTTCGCCTGTGGAAACCGCGAGATGATCCACGCGCTGTCGCGCATCAAGAGCTACCTCGACTATGGGATTCCCCAGGCGATTCAGATCGGCGGGATCGTTGCGCTTCGCGGCCCACAGGATTGCGTGGCGGAGAACGCGGAGGAGTACCGGCTGCGTCGCGACACGCTGATCGACGGATTGGGACAACCAGGGGATGGATCCTGGAAGATCGAAAAGCCACTGGGTACGATGTTCGTCTGGGCGAAGATCCCCGAACCCTTTCAGTACCTGGGCTCGCTGGAGTTTTCCAAGCGGCTGCTGGCGGAGGCCAAGGTCGCAGTGTCGGCGGGAGTGGGCTTCGGAGAAGCCGGCGAGGGCTACGTCCGCTTCGCCCTGATCGAGAATCGGCATCGGATCCGCCAGGCCGTGCGCGGGATCAGGCGGTTTCTGAAGCAGGCCCCGGACGCTACGACTTCGGAAACATCGAAATGAGTGAATCCAGCGCGGTTGGCGTAGGTCTGATCGGTCTCGGCACCATCGGGACCGGCGTGGTGAAGGTGCTGCAGCGAAACGCCGAGGTGATCGAGCAGAGGCTCGGGTTTCCGTTGCGGTTGCGTCGGGTCGCCGACCTCGACCTGGAGACCGATCGCGGTGTGGATCTCACTGGCGTCGGCTTCGATTCCGACGCAGAGGGGTTGATCGCGGATCCAGAGATCCAGATCGTGATCGAGTTGATCGGCGGCTACGACGTCGCGAAACGTCTGATCCTGCGCTCGATCGAGGCGAACAAGCACGTGGTCACGGCCAACAAGGCTCTGCTCGCATTGCACGGTCGCGAGATCTTCGATGCCGCTCGGCGTCGCGGGGTCGACGTAGCCTTCGAGGCGAGCGTCGCCGGCGGCGTTCCGATCCTGCGCTCGCTACGAGAGGGGTTGGCCGCCAACCGCATCGAGAGTCTGTACGGGATCATCAACGGAACCACCAACTACGTCTTGACCGAGATGGAGGAGACGGGCGAGGACTTCGAGGTGGTGGTCAAACGGGCGCAGGACCTGGGCTTTGCGGAGGCCGACCCGAGCTTCGACCTGGACGGTGTGGACGCGGCGCACAAGCTCACACTGCTCGCGGCCATGGCCTTCGGAGCTGAGCTCACCTACAAGCAGGTGCCCACAGAGGGGATCCGAGGGCTGGCCCCCATCGACTTCGAAGCGGCCGCGGAGTTCGGCCGCCGCATCAAGTTGTTGGGCATCGCCAAGGTTCACCGGGACGCGGATGGCGCCGAATCGATCGAAGCGCGGGTTCACCCGACCTTGATTCCGCGCTCGAGTCTGCTCGCCAACGTCGATGGAGCGATGAACGCCGTTGCGGTGACGGGAAATGCCGTGGGGCCAACGCTCTTCTGCGGCGCTGGCGCGGGAGAGCTGCCCACTGCCAGTGCCATCGTCGCCGATTTGATGGAGATCGCGCGCGAGGTTCGGCGCGGAGGCGCGGGCCGTGTCGCGCCGCTCTCCTACCTTCCGCACGAGCTGGTCAGCAAGCCGGTTCTCCCCCTAGGAATGATCAGTGGCTCTGTCTACCTGCGATTCACCGCGCTCGATCGTCCCGGTGTGCTCGCGCAGATCACCGGCATTCTCGGCGAGAACGGGATCGGCATCGAATCCGTGATCCAGAAGGGGAGGGGCGGCAGGGAGGAGTCGGTGGCCGTGTTGATGCAGACCCATCCAGCGCGTGAGTCGGCGTTGCGTCAGGCTTTGGAGGAGATCGATCGTCTCTCTGACCTGAGGGCACCGACGCGCCTGATTCGCATCGAAGAAGGCATGTAATGGCGGAGAAGCCCAGGTACCGGGCGTGGTTCCAGAGCATCCGGGATCCCAACGAACGCTACTCGCTCGAGGAGATCGTCTACAAGGCCACCGATGGATCGCTGCTCGAGGTCGTTCACGATCTCGACGAGCTTCGCAAGACCTCGGCGGACGAGTGGAAGGCCACCTTCGCTGCCCGGGTTCACGCGACCGATTGGCCCTACGGTTCGGGTGTCTGGGGCAAGAAGGAATGGGTCCTTCCGGAAATCGACGACGAAAACGTCGTCTCCATGTACGAGGGCAACTCCAATCTGTTCTGGGCGGATCGCTACGGCAAGGAACTCGGCCTCGACGAGCTGTGGATCAAGCAATGCGGCAACACGCACACAGGATCCTTCAAAGATCTGGGCATGACGGTGCTCGTCTCGATGGTCAAGGAGTTGATGGCGCGAGGCAAGGAAATTCCGGCCGTCGCCTGCGCTTCGACCGGAGATACATCGGCAGCGCTGGCGGCCTATGCGGCCGCCGCGTCGATTCCAGCGATCGTCTTTCTTCCCCGGGGCAAGGTGTCGATCGCCCAGCTGATCCAACCGGTGGCCAATGGGGCGATCGTCTTCGCGCTCGATACGGACTTCGATGGCTGCATGGAAATCGTCAAGCAGGTTGCAGAGAAGGACGGCATCTATCTGGCCAACTCGATGAACAGTTTGCGCATCGAAGGCCAGAAGACCGTTGGTATCGAGATCGCGGAGCAGTTTGATTGGAAGATCCCCGACTGGATCGTGATTCCCGGTGGAAACCTCGGCAACGTGTCGGCGCTCGCCAAGGGGTTCGACATGTTGATCGATCTGGGTCTGGTGCAGCGCAAGCCGCGCATCGTGTGTGCGCAGGCGGAGGCTGCCAACCCGCTCTACCTCTCCTACAAACGGAATTTTGAAGTGTACGAGCCGATAGCCGCGCGCCCGACGCTCGCCACGGCGATCCAGATTGGCAATCCGGTCTCCATCGACAAGGCAATCGACGCGTTGAAGCGCTACGACGGCATCGTGGAGCAAGCGAGCGAAAGCGAGATCGCGGAGGCATGCGCTCGAGCGGATCGCACGGGGTTGTTCAATTGCCCTCACACCGGCGTCGCCCTGGCTGCGTTGGAGAAGCTCATCGCGCGCGGCGTGATCCATCGGAAAGAGCGCGTGGTGGTGATCTCCACGGCTCACGGTCTCAAGTTCGTGGAGCAGAAGGTGAAGTACCACCAGATGGAGCTCGACGGGATCACCTCCGAGTGGGCCAATCCGCCCATCGAGCTGCCCGCACGCTACGAGACGGTGCGCGACGAAATGCTACGGCAGATCGATCGGCGCAGCGGTCGTTGACTCCATGTTCACGGGCATCATCGAGACGGTTGGGACGGTGGCCTCGATCGAGCCGAGCGGAGATCTGACTCGCCTGATTGTCGATGCCGCCCAGATCCTAGAGGGAGTTGAAATCGGAGACAGTATCGCCGTCAACGGGGGCTGTCTGACGGTGACATCCCTCGACTCCGGGCATGTCTCCTTCGACGCGGTGCTCGAAACCATGGAGCGTACCTCGATCGGCGACCTGGTGGTCGGCGCACGGGTGAACCTCGAGCGCGCCATGCGCGCCGGCGACCGGCTCGATGGCCACATCGTCCAGGGGCACGTCGATGGCGTCGGAACGGTCCGGATGATGGCTCGGGATGGCCACGATGTCGATCTTCATATCGACTGCAGCGTGGAGCTCGTCGACTACCTGGTCGAGAAGGGATCGATCACAGTCGACGGCGTTTCGCTGACGATTGCCGGATTGAGCGAGACGGGCTTTCACGTTGCCCTGATTCCGCACACGCTGGAAGTGACCACGCTCTCCGATCGTAGACCTGGCGACCGTGTGAATCTGGAAGCCGACGTATTGGGAAAATATGTCAAGCGATATCTCGAACGCATGCGCTCGAATGACGCTTCGCCTCGCTAGCCTCCTGCCACTGCTACTCGCCATATCCCTCCCGGCTCGGGCCCAGTCGCCCTCCGTCAGCTGGGTCTTGGCTCTGGAGGACGTGGTTCGTGCGGTAGTCGTGCTGCGGGTGAGTGTGCCCCGCGCTTTCGACACCCAGAAAGCGGCTTACGAGATGGCGACCGGCTTCGTCGTGGATGCAGAGCGGGGTCTGATCCTCACCAACAGGCACGTTGTGAACCCGGGGCCGGTGGTCGCGGAGGCCGTGTTCCTGAACCACGAAGAAGTCGAGGTCGAGGCGATCTACCGAGATCCGGTGCACGATTTCGGCGTCTACCGCTACGATCCGGACGACGTCGAATTCATGCAGCCACACCAGCTCGAGTTGCGCCCCGAACATGCGCGGGTGGGCGCCGAGATTCGGGTGGTGGGCAACGACGCAGGCGAGAAGCTCTCGATACTTTCCGGGACGCTCGCGCGTCTAGATCGCGATGCACCGCGCTACGCGCGAGATGGGTACAACGACTTCAATACCTTCTACTACCAGGCGGCCTCGTCGACATCGGGTGGATCGTCTGGCTCGCCCGTAGTCGACGTTCACGGCCACGCGGTCGCGCTCAACGCAGGCGGAAATCGGACCGCCTCATCGAGCTACTACCTGCCCTTGGATCGGATCGTGCGTGCCTTGGGATACCTCCAGCGGGGCGAAGCCGTTCCGCGGGGTACGCTACAGACGGTCTTCGTAAATCGTCCCTATGACGAGTTGCGTCGCCTCGGGCTGCGAGCCGGGACCGAAGCAGAGATTCGCAACCGCTTTCCCGAGGCCACCGGAATGCTCGTGGTGGACCAGGTGATCCCCAACGGGCCGGGCGATGAACTCCTCGAAGTGGGCGACATCCTGGTGGCGATGCAGGGCGTGTACTCGCCGGGTTTCGCGCCGCTCGCGGCGCTTCTCGACGATCGGGTGGGAGAGGATGTTCAGCTTCGCGTCGAACGCGGCGGAGAGTCGATCGAGACCTCCTTGACCGTGCAGGACCTGCACGCAATCACACCGGCCAGCTACCTCGAGACCGGTGGTGCGATCATCCACCCACTTTCCTATCAACAGGCTCGAAATCGCGGAGTTCCCATCGAGGGGCTCTACCTGGCATCGGGTGGCTACGTGTTCGCCAGGGCGAAGATTCAGCGCGGTGTGGTGATCACTTCACTGGATGGAGAACCGGTCAACTCGCTGCTCGACTTCGAGACGCGCTGGGCCGCACACCCGGATGGCTCCAAGGCAACGGTTCGGTATTTCGAGCTCGACAAGCCGCGAGCCGAGTCATTGGGGGTCGTTACCGTCGATCGCCGCTGGTTTCCGATGCAGCTCTGTGTGCGTGACGCCGCCGGGGGCGGCTGGCCTTGTCGAACCTCAAGGGATCCTCTGGGAGCAGCGCCTCGCGCACCGTCTGCGACAACCTTCGATGCTGACTTGCCGCGCCCCGCCCGCGATCTCGCGCCGTCTCTGGTAATGGTCGAGTTCGACGTCCCGTTCAGGATCGATGGCATTCATGCGGACCGTTTCAAGGGCGCTGGCCTGGTGGTCGACGCCGAACGCGGACTGGTCGTCGTCGATCGCGAGACGGTTCCCGTCGCCTTGGGAGACGCACGCTTGATCTTTGCGGCTTCGGTCGAGGTTCCGGGCGAAGTCGTATTCATCCACCCGGCGCATAATCTGGCCGTTGTCGCCTACGACCCGAAGCTGTTGGGAGACACTGCCATTCGCAGCGCCCAACTGCGCCCGATCCCGCTGGAAGCGAATGACGAGGTCTGGATTGTCGGACTCAGCAATGATCATGAGGTCGTGTCGCGGAAGAGTCGGGTGTCTACGGTCGAGACACCCTCGCTCAAGCGCACCACTCCCCCACGCTTCCGAGAGACGAACCTCGAGGTCGTCCTGCTGACCGACTATCCATCGACAGTCGGGGGCGTGATTGCCGACAAGAAGGGGAGGGTGCACGCCTTCTGGGCGTCGTTCTCGACCGGCGTTCCGCCCCAGTCGTACTTTGCCGCAATTGGCGTCGATCGTATTCTCGACATCGTGACACCGCTGCGAGAGTCGCGCCCCGTCGGATGGCGGTCGCTCGGCGTCGAGCTGCGTGCGATGACCCTTGCCGAAGGGCGATCTCACGGACTCTCGGACGCCGCAGCGCGGCGGCTCGAGGAGCCCAGCGATGGCGAGCGACGCGTTCTCTCGATCGCGGGAGTCACGGCGGGCACACCGTCGAAGGGGTTGTTGAAGCCAGGTGACCTGCTTCTTGCGGTCAATGGCGAGCCGGCGACGACCTTCGACGACGTCGAACGGGCGGGGCGGCGGGCCGACGTCGAGGTGACTCTGCTTCGCGACGGCAAGGAAGACACTTTCCGCGTTTCGACTACGCCACTGGACGGACGCGGTACCACCCGGGCTCTCCTGTGGGCGGGCGCGTTGATCCAGTCTCCGCATCTCGCCATCGCGGAACACAGCGGGATCGCAGTCGAAGGCGTGTACGTCGCCTGGTTCTGGTACGGATCGCCTGCCAACCGGTACCGGCTCTCTGCGACCCGCCGCATCGTTGCTGTCGACAACCAGGAGGTGGGCGATCTGGATGCCTTCCTGGCAGCAGTGGGCGATCGCCCCGACCGCAGCTCCGTCCGCCTCCGGACGATCGGGCTGGACGGTCGGACCGATGTCATTACTTTGAAGCTGGATCTGGAGTTCTGGCCCACGGCCGAGCTGCGCCTTGGCGACGACGGCTGGGAGCGGATCTCGCATCAGCAGCGGCCGCTGTCGGAGCTCCAATGACTGGGATCCAGCGTTTCAGTCCTCAACCCATACCGGGTTTCGTCGGAGGTGTAGTGCCGTCCAATCGGTCGTTCGCTGTTGTGGGGACCTGCGGGCTCTTACTCGTGGTCTCTCTGCTAGTCGATTCTCCGCTTCGTGCGGACTCGGTCTCCGAGTTGGAGCCTGCACCCGAGGGTGTCGACGCGCGCGCCGTCGCGCTGCGGGCCGAAAACGTGCTTCGCAGCGATCAAACTTTCATGGAAGCCGAGATGATCATCAAATCCCCCAGGCTGACGGCGCCGCGGCGCGTCGCCTTCCAATCCTGGGACGATCGAGCCGAGAAGCGCTCGTTCATTCGAATTCTGGAGCCGCCGAAGGATGCGGGGGCTGCCTTCCTCAAGCTGCATCCCAATCTCTGGAGCTATGTGCCCCGGGTCGAGCGCACCCTGCGCATTCCACCCTCGATGATGCTCCAACCGTGGATGGGCAGCGACTTTACCAACGACGATCTTGTCAACGAGTCGAGTGATATCGACGACTACGACCACGCGCTGCTGGGGGTCGATTCGCACCCCGGGGTCGAGGGTCTCCGGGCCTACGTGGTCGAGTACGTTCCCCACGAGGAGGCCCCTGTCGTCTGGGGCAAGATCCTGGGCTGGATCGAGACGGAGCACGGAACCCCGCTGCGTCAGGAGTTCTACGATGAGGATGGCGAAAAGATCCGAACCATCCACTTCGACGACATACGGGTGACCGGTGGGCGGCACGTTCCCCACGTCTGGACCGTGACGCCCCACGAGAAGGAAGGCCACGCCACTACCATCAGAATCCGGGAGTTCCGATTCGACGCGGACTTCGACGAACAGATATTCACCACTCGCAACCTCAAGCAGCGGTAGACGTTGTTCCTCGAGTTTCGGCTCGCGTGGCGAAACGTCTGGCGGAATCCGCGACGCTCCGGGTTGACGATCGCCGCTACGGTGTTCGCGGTCGTCCTCATCGTGCTCTCTGTCGGCATGGCTGCGGGAGTTCACGAGAAGATGATCGAAGACGCAGTGCGTCTGCGATCGGGACACGTTCTCGTGGCTGGCGAAGGTTATCTCGACCATCGCACCCTCGAGCAATTCGTCCGTTTCGATGCCGAGCTGGAGCAGCGAATCCGGGACACGCCGGGCGTCCGAGGCTATGCGCCTCGAGTCATGAGCTTCGCGTTGCTGTCGAAAGGGCAGACAACCAGCTCTGTCGCGCTATTCGGTATCGACCCCCGCTTGGAAGGTTCCGTCTCTACGCTTTCCGGACGGGTCAACGCCGGTTCGTTTATCGAAGCGGGGGGCCATCGACAGATCGTGATCGGCGAGCGTCTGGCGGCGAAGCTTTCCGCGAGAATCGGGGACAGCCTCCTGCTCTATTCGGTCGCCTACTCGCTCGAAACCGCCTATGAACTGTTCTCCGTGGCCGGAGTCATGAGGCTCTCCGACGCCACTCTCGATGGTGGTCTGGCTGTAATCTCGTTGACTGATGCGCAGGAGTTCTTCGTCTATGGAGATCGGGTAAGCGAGGTGGCGATCCTCACCGATGACGCCGATCGAGCTGAGGCCGTCCGCAGTGCGCTGACGGACGCTCTCCATGGAACCTCGGTCGAGGTCAGCACCTGGGACGAATTGATGCCCGAACTCGTCGAAGTCATCCTGGTCGACGACGCGGGGATGTACCTCATGGTGGTGATCGTGGTGATCGTCGTGGGCTTTGGCATCCTCAATACGATCCTGATGGCTGTGCTCGAAAGGCGCCGGGAGTTCGGCGTCGTGCTGGCCTTGGGGCTGCGGCCTGCCGCGATCTTTCGCGTCGTGTATCTGGAGTCGATTCTGCTGGCCCAAGTCGGTCTCGCGTTGGGCCTCGCGATTTCGCTTCCCCTGCTGCTCTACCTGCAGGCCACGCCCATTCCCGTCGCGGACGAAATGGCTGGTGTCATGGAGCTCTTCGGCGCAGAACCGGTCTTGACCTTCAAGCTGAAGCCCCTCAACCCGATCGGATCGACGCTTACCGTGATCGCGCTGGCCGTGATCGCGGCCTTCTATCCGGCCGTGAAGGCGAGCCGCGGGCGTCCGGTAGACGCCCTCAGGAGCGTATGAAGTGTTGGGCGTGAACATGGCCTGGCGAAACGTCTGGCGAAATCCCCGACGCAGCGGCGTAGTCATCAGCGCGGTTGCGGTGGGTGTCGCCGGCGCGCTGTTGGCGATGTCCGTGACCTACGGAATGGGCCTCCAGATGGTCGAGACCGCGATCAGCACCGATTTGGGCCACATTCAGATCCACGCGAGCGGGTACGACGCGAACCCGGAGCTGCAGGTGCGAATGTTGGACGGAGGCCAACGGGCCCTCTCGGTGGTCTCCGATGCCCCGGGCGTTCGGGCGTTCGCTCGGCGAGTCCGGGGCGAGGGACTCGTCACCTCGGCGCGCGCGAGTGCAGGGGTGAAAGTGATCGGAGTCGAGCCCGAGCGCGAGCGCGAGGTCTCGATCGTTGCCGATTCGATCACTGCGGGTCGCTATCTCGACGGGACGGAGCGCCGGGTCCTGATCGGTGAACGTCTCGCGCGGCGGCTCCAGGTGGACCTGGGAGACAAACTGGTGGTGTCGGTCACCGACCTGGCGGGAGATCTGACGGGCTTGGGAGTTCGCGTCGGCGGCCTCTTCCACACGCCATCGTCCGTTGTCGATGGGAACGTCGTGTTTCTACTGCTGGCCGACAGCCGCAGCCTGCTGGGGCTCGGCGACGCGATCTCGGAGATCGTTGTCATCGGCGAGGAGGCGACCGGAGTTGACGCACTGCGAGACCAGCTGCAGGAACGGCTGTCGGCATTGGAGGTGACGAACTGGAAGCAGGCGGAGCCGCTTCTCGACTACCTGATCGGGTTCTTCGACCAGATCGGGTACTACCTCTACGGTGCGGTGTTCGTCGCCATGTTGTTTGGAATCGCCAATGTCCTGCTCATGGCGATCCACGAGCGGATTCGGGAGATCGGGGTCCTGATGGCGATTGGGATGTCGCGCGGGCGTTTGGCGACAGCCATCGTGGGCGAATCGCTGATCGTCACTGGAGTCGGCCTCGTGATCGGTTACGCGGTGGCGATCGCCGTCGTTCTGGCATTTCGTGATGGTATCGACCTGAGCCGCGTGTCTGCCGGGCTCGAGGCTTTCGGCGTAGGCCAGCGAATCGTGCCGGTGCTGCGGACTGATGACTTTCTGATCCCAACATTGGTGGCCACCGCGACGGCCGCCGCGGCAAGTGCCTGGCCGGTCTACCGCGCGACGCGGCTCAGGCCAGCGGAAGCAGTGCGTCATACCTGATTCGTGTAGTCCGAGAGGCCCTGGGGGATCGAAGGCCCAATGACGGTGATCCTGGAAGCGCGCAAGGTCCACAAGACCTACTACGCGCGGGGTGTCGAAACGCCGGCGCTCCGCGGAATTGACCTGAGCGTCGGGGAGGGTGAGTTCACCGTACTCGCCGGCCCCAGTGGATCCGGCAAGACCACTCTGCTGAATCTCTTTGGCGCGCTGGATGCTCCTTCCTCTGGCGAGGTTTTCCTCGATGGAGCCCGCCTGGCTGATCTCACGCCGGCCCAGCTCTCCGAGCTTCGGCTGCGCAAGCTCGGCTTCGTCTTCCAGTCCTACAACTTGATTCCCGTGTTCACGGCCCGAGAGAACGTCGAGTTCGTCATGGAGCTTCAGGCGATCTCGCGCGCCGAGCGGCGCGAGCGAGCCGACGCGCTGCTGCGCAGCGTGGATGTCTTCGAGCTCGCCAACAAACGGCCCCTGGAAATGAGCGGAGGACAGCAGCAGCGGATCGCTGTTGCTCGCGCCATCGCCAGCCACCCCCGGATCGTATTGGCCGATGAGCCTACCGCGAACCTCGATTCGGAGACCGCCGGGCGTCTGCTCGATCTGATGCTTCGCCTCAACGAGCAGGAGGGGGTCACGTTCCTGTTTTCGACCCACGACCCACTCGTGATCGACCGGGCACGTCGCAGGATCGGGTTGGCAGATGGCAAGGTGATCCGGGACGAGCGGCTGGGGTGAGGCCGTTTGCATCGGGGAGAGCCGCACTCCTGCTGGCAATCCTGGTGGCGGCGCCCGCCGGAGCCAGGGAAATCTGGAACCGGGGTGAGGCCTCACTCGAGCTGAGCGGCTCGATCCGGGAGCTCGTGGTGCTGACCTCGGGGACCGACGCGGACCGCTTTCTGGAAGAAGCGGCGTCGGACCCTCAGCACTGCCTGCTGGCCGCGACATTCGCGGAGTGCCGCGGATTCGACGTGGTGGGTGATTGGTTCACTCCGACGAGCCTCACCCGACTGCGCACGAGACTGGAAGGGAGTTACGGCAGTCATTGGTCTGCGGTGGTCGTATACGATCATGAACTTCGCGCCGGTCGGTTGAATACGTTCGGCGCCGACATCGGTGAGGATCTGAGACGCTCGAGCTTTCTGGGGGCCGAGGATGAAATCATCGATGGAGATCACGCCAACTGGAGTCACCTGCTGTATCGCGGATACCTGCACTTCGATTCGAAGCGGGTGGAGGCCACGCTGGGCCGCCAGCGAATTCCCTGGGGTGTGGGCCGCTTGTGGAATCCGATCGACCGCTTCAATGCGGTTCCACCGCTCACGCTCCAGCCCGACCAGTCGGCCGGGGTGGACGCGGTCGATCTACGCTGGCTGTTCGACGGCTTCACCTTCCTAGAGGCCGTCTACGCACCCGAGCGGGACGGCGACGACAGCTCCTACGCACTCCGCCTTCACGGTGTGCTGCGCGATGTCGACTACTCGCTGGTCGCCGGCGTATTCGAGGAGGCGCGAACCTTCGGGTTCGACCTGGCGGGCAATCTGGCTGAAGCAGCGGCGCGTCTCGAAGTGGTCTACACCGATCCCGAACGCAAGGTCTGGCCGATTGACGATCCTCGGCCGAGTGAGCTGGACTCGTTCTGGCAGATCGTAGTCTCGATCGATCATCTGCTCGATTTCGGGACGGGCGTCTACGTTCTGGTGGAATACCTCTTCAACGAGAATGACCTCGGCTTTGGGCATGGGCGTGCGGGCCCGCTGCTGCCCCTGTTCGAAGCGTCGATGGATCCGCCACCGGGGTTGCCCGCCGATCTCGAGGGCCCCTTCGCCAGCGTGACTTCGGAAGACCGCTTCGGAGGCAGCCGAGTCATCACGCGCGCGCGTCACCTCACGGGCGTCCAGCTCGGCTACGACGTGACCCCGGAGTTGCGCGGTGATCTGATCTCGATCGTCGACTGGAGCGGCTGGAGCGCGACCTTTTATCCAGCTCTGCGCTACACACCTCTGGACTGGCTCGAAGTCACGTTGGGCGCCCAGTTTTTCATCGGTCCACGGCGCTCGGAGTACGGGGACCTCGACCCATTGGGTTTTCTGCTCCTGGAAGCATTCTTCTAGCCGCCATCCGTCGTTGTGGAACGTGATAGGCTCGCAGCAGCGCTGGGGCCCAGCGAAAGGGCTCCCGGCTGCTCGCGTGATCGGTCCAGCTTGATTGGAGGGCAACGCCATGCACCGCGTTCTCGATGTCGCCACGTCCATCGCCGCGACCCTGGTCCGGCTCGGGGTCGGAGCCAGCGTCGGCACGACGGGTAAGCGACCTGAACGGACACTCGAGCTGTACGAATTCGAGAGCTGCCCATTCTGCCGCAAGGTGCGCGAGGCACTCACGGTGCTGGATCTCGAGGCGATGATCTATCCGTGTCCGAAAGGTGGTCCGGGCTATCGCGAAGAGCTGAAGCGGCGCGGCGGAAAGGCGCAATTTCCCTACCTGGTCGACCCCAACACGGGCAAGGAGATGTACGAGTCCGACGACATCATCGCCTATTTGTTTCAGGAGTACGGCGACGGCAAGGTGCCGATGTTGCTGGCACCGGGACCTGTCACCAATGCGACCGCGATGCTGGCATCGCTGGCGCGTCCGACGTTTGGCCGTGGCTACCGCCCCTCGCGTCCTCCCGAGCAGCCCTTGGAACTGTATAGCTTCGAAGCGTCACCCTTCTGTCGCATCGCGCGCGAAACCCTCACTAGCCTCGAAATCCCCTACCGGCTCCTCAACATCGGGAAGGGAAGCTCGCGACGGACCGCCTTCGTCGAGCGCACTGGAAAGATGATGGTTCCGTTTCTGGTGGATCCGAACACCGGGGTCGAGATGTTCGAGTCGGCGGACATCCAGCGCTACCTGGTCGAGACCTACGCCGCCGCGAGCTGAGCTGGGGGAAGCGGCCGGGCATCGCCGATGCGGGCAACAGCCCGAAGGCGGTCGCCGTGCAGCTCACAGAGATCCATCACCAAACGATCCAGGTTCGTCTGATCCCCATGCTGATTCTTCGGATCTCGAGCCACGTGGACAGACTTCAGATGGACGGGGTCGAAGCGAGCTGTCCGATCTGGTCGATGGCCTTCTCGGCGCCGCTCACTACCTCCTCGACGATCTCCCGGCAGGATGCGATCCCCAGAATCCCACCGGCTCCTTGCCCACAGGGCAGACAGGTACGATCCATGTTCGGCTCGTCGCCTCGAACGAACGACATGACGCCCTCGCTGGCAGAGCGTTGCATCTGCTCGGGGAAGGGGCGGATCTCGTCGGGTCGGCGCTCCCAATCGTCCACGTAGGCGTTGCGAATGACTCGCATCGGTTTGCCCGAGTAGCAACGGGTGACGCGGGTATCCGCGCTGCCGATCTTCGTGATTCTCTTCTTGTACTCCTCGGCCGCGCGGGCTTCGTGAGACGCGATGAAGCGCGTCCCCATCCATACTCCCTGGGCGCCGAAGGACAGCGCCGCCGCCAGGCCTCGTCCATCGATCAGACCGCCAGCGGCGAGCACCGGAATATCGACCGCATCGACGATCTGGGGAACCAGCGCGAAGCCGCCAATGGAGCCGGTATGCCCCCCCGCCTCGGTGCCCTGGGCGACGACGACGTCGCAGCCCGCCTCTTCGGCGGCAACCGCATGACTCACCTTTCCGCACATGCTCATGACCTTGAGGCCCGCCCCGTGGCACTTGGCGATGACTGGCTTGGGTACGCCGAGTCCAGCGATGAACGCGCTGGCCCCTTCGCTGATGATCACGTCGATCGACGCGAGCACAGACTCGGGCAGGGCCGCGAGCAGGTCTACGCCGAAGGGCTTGTCGGTGAGGCGTCGGACCTCGCGCATCTGCTGACGGATCCCTTCCGGCGACATTCCCGCCATGCCGAGGGTTCCGTAGCCGCCGGCTTCGGAGACGGCCGCGCAGACCTCAGCAAAGGCCACGCCTCCCATTCCGGCCAGGAAGACCGGCGCTTCGATGTCGAATAAATCACAAATCGGTGTCCGCAGACTCATGACTGCCCTCCGCTTGGGGAACATTCTAGCGGGCGAAACAACTGCCGGTTTCGGGCTGGACGATTGCTGGATCCGCGGCTCAGGCGAGCATTCGATCCATCAGGAGAGTCGCGATACCCAAGAACGAGAAGAAGGCGAAGACATCGGTGACGGTGGTGACGATTACACCGGATCCGAGAGCCGGATCCTGCCGCAGCGCCTTCAATCCCAGCGGCACGGCGGCGCCCACCAGCCCGGCCACCGAATGCGTGAGGACCATGGCGCAGAACAGCGCGACTCCGAGGATCGGGTTGCCCTGCCAGAGGTAGGCGAGAAAGCCGCTGATGGTGCCCGTGACCAGGCCGATCACCAGGCCCACGGTCACCTCCTTCACGACTGCGCGCGCGCCGCTCGAGAACTCGAG
>CAXMOC010000208.1:0-2914 GCA_964194865.1 uncultured Opitutales bacterium
CAGCGCGAAATCGAGAGCGCCGTGCACCGGGCGATCGAGGCCGGCCGGCTCAAGGGCAACGAAAAATTGACGGCAAGCGCGCGCGTCCGGATCGAAGGTATCGGGCTGGACCACCGAATCGACGGTGAGATCTCGCTCACCTGAGTCACGGCCCAGACGAGACCCGCAGGTAGTGACGCGATGGCCGAATTCGAACGTCGCCCTTCCTCTGGATCCTGCGCGGTTTGCCGCGCAGCCCTCGACCTTGCCTCCGTCAAGGTCCGACCCGAACGAACGACTCAATCTATTCCCGTTCGATCAGAGTGGGATATACGAGGACGGCAACTCCGAGATCCATCCGCTTCCCCTGAGGCCACTCAAGGCTATCCTCGGTCGCGTCGATCGGGGCTCAATCGGGGATGTCCGCCGTGACGCAAGGGGCCAGAAGCACAGCGGTATCGGGAGGGCTCGCACTGACGCTCTCGCTGGTGCTGCTTGGTGTCGCGAATCTCGGGCACGCGATACTCGGGGCTCCCGGTCACGGATTCCTCCCAGCCGTCTGGGCCGCAGATACCGCGCCAGTTCGCTCTGACCCGGCTCCCCAGCACGTGGTCGCGGATTGCCCGTCGTGTAGCGCGGGCCGGATCTCGAGGATTGGACTGGGCGCGGCATCCGCCCATTCCACGTGTCCTGTCCGCCAAACAGCTTGCGTCGTGTTCCTTCCCGAAACACAGGCGCCTTCCACCGTGCGCCACCGCGTCGACACCGCACGCGCCCCACCTGCACGACTCGCCGCCTGATTTCCTGAAGCCATACCGAATGAACTGGCGCCTCACCCAGATGGTGAGGAGGAGGATCTTGCAATGAGAAGTGCCCTCGCCCTGGGTACGGCGTTAGCCGTGTGCTGCGTCGGGTTGGAAGCCGCGTCGATGGAGAGCGACGAGCGTTCCCTCACCGCTTTGATGGAGACCGTGGAGCGCCTGACCGGGCGCATCGAGGAGATGGAGCGCGCGCGCGCGGAGGACCAGCGCCGCATCCGCCAGCTGGAAGTAACGCTGGAGACGGTTCACGTCGCGGAAAAAACGGACGAGCCGTCAGTCGCAGACAAGGCGGTTGCGATGCTGGGCGGCGTCATGGGGCAGGGGAATCTGCTCAATCCGCAGATCACCGCCTTTCTAGACATGGGTGGGAGTTTGTCGACCGACGCTGACAACAAGGCCAGGAACCGCTTCAACTTCCGCGAGGCGGAGCTCGACCTGCGCGCTGCGGTCACCCCGCGAGCGGACGGGGTGCTGGTGAGCGCAATCGGAGAAGAGATCGAGGACCCGTGCGGCGAGGTCGACGTAGACACCGAGTTCGAGCTCGAGGAGGGTTATCTGGACGTTCACACCCTGCCATGGGATCTCGCGTTGCGGGCCGGGAAGTTCCGCAGTGCGTTCGGTCGAAACAACCTCCTCCACACCCACGACCTGCCGCAGGTGACGCGGCCCCTCGCCGTGCAGGCGTTCCTGGGGTCCGAGGGCTTGGCGACGGTCGGCGCCAGCCTCAGCTGGCTCGTTCCGAACCCGTGGGATCGATACCTCGAGCTGACCGCGCAGGTAGTCAATGCCGATGGCGGCGCGGAGTCTCCGATCCTCGACGGCCCAGGTGCGGACAACCCGGCCGTGCTGAGCCACCTGATGTTCTTTCAAGACATCGGCGAGACCGGCTCCGTCGAGCTGGGTACGACCTTTCTGTACAGCCAGGACTCCGGCGACCGCGATGATGGCTACACGCTGGGCGCAGACCTCACGTATATGTGGCGCGATCCGGCCAAGCCCGATTTCCGCAGTCTGCTGCTTCAGGGCGAGCTCTTCTGGTCGGACAGTGACTTCGAAGACGGGAGCGACGGCGATGACAACTGGGGGGTCTACGCGTTCGGCCAGTATCAGTTCGCTCAGAACTGGTACGCCGGGGTCCGCTACGACTACACGGACCTGCTCGACGTCGAGGTGATGCGTCGGAAGAACTCGGCCTGGGGGGTCTCCTCCTATGTCTCCTGGTACCTGAACGAAGCCCTACGGCTGCGTCTGGAGTATCAGCACCTGGATCGCGACTTGGTGGGCGGGGACGACTCGGAAGAGGCGCTGCTGCTCGGTCTGACCTTCTACATCGGGGCACATCCGCCGCATCCCTACTGGGTGAACCGATGAGAGAGCGAGGAGCGACGGCGGGGATCACCCTGCTCTTTTGGATAGCAGGCGGGATTGCTCAGCTCGCGTTGCTGGTTTCATTGGCGCCGAATGCGCTCGCCGACGTTCGCGTGGTCACAACCAACCCCACGCTCGAGGATCTGACCCGACAGGTTGGTGGAGAGCAGGTCCGGGTCGAGAGCTTGATGCGTGGACCGGAGAACCCCCACAATGTGATCCCGAAGCCGAGCCTTGTCATGAAGCTCCGCAAGGCCGATCTCTTCGTGCACCTGGGACTCGACGCGGAGCCATGGGTGCCAAACCTTCTGCGCAGCGCGAGACGCGAGCGGCTGCTCGCCGGCGGCGAAGGGAACGTCGACACCTCGAGGGGGATCGAGCTGCTCGAGGTTCCATCCCGTGCCCAGCTAACGCGAGCGATGGGCGATATCCACGTCTACGGCAATACGCACTACGTGCTCGATCCGCTTAACGGCATCACGATCGGGCGCACGATCGCGGCAGCCCTGTCACGGGCCGACCCGGAGCACGCTTCGCTGTTCGAGCAACGCGCGCAGCAGTTGGAGCGGGCATTGCGTGCGCTCACCGAGCAGCTGGTTCGACGCATGGAGCCGCTCTCCGGAACCCGCGTGGTGACCTATCACCGCACCTGGCCCTACTTCCTGAAGCGCTTCGCCCTGGAGAAGCTCGCCGAAGTCGAGCCCAAGCCGGGCATTGCGCCAGGGCCGCGTCACATCACTCGGGTC
>CAXMOC010000209.1:0-11580 GCA_964194865.1 uncultured Opitutales bacterium
CCGACCCGCGAGCGACGGCGAACTTCTTGCTGGGCGCCGCATTCGCCGTCTTCTTGTCGGCGGATGCGGCCGAAGCCCTTCCCCTCGCACTCGAGGCCGTGTCCGATGCGGATGCTACGGGCGATGTGATCCTCAGGCTGGGCGTGCGCACCCGGATCAGTGTGATCCTCACCAACGCCTCGCCACGGCTGGCGCTGGAGGCGGCTGAGGTCACCGAATCGCTGCTGGAGGAGGCGCGCTCGGCAGGCACCGAGGTCGCCGGACTGGTGGAGATGCAATTGGATCAGGGTCGCGGCGTGACGTTCATCCTGCTGGGTCGCTTCGAAGAGGCCGGCCGGGCCTTGGAGCGCGCCGGGCGGCAGATGGCGGAAGCGGGTGAGGAATCCATGTTGGCATCGAACGCCTGCTTCCTGACGCTTAACGAGTGCCACCGGGGAAACGCGGCGCGGGCACTCGACTACGGAAGACAGGCGGTCGATTTGGTCGAGAGGACGGGAAGCGCCTCCGGCCTCGTGCTGGCCTATTCGAACTATGGGCAGGCCCTCGTCCTGGAGGGGCGTTTCGAGGAGGCGCAGCGGGTGCTGGGCCGCGGGCTGGACTGCGCGGACCGGGGTGGCGTGAGGCTGCTGCGATCGGGTGTTCTGGTCGCGCTGGCCGATGCTCTCGCCGGGCTCGGGCGCGCCGAGGAGGCGGTGGCGCGCGCCAACGAGGCCGTCGAGACGAGTCAGGTGAAATCGGTGACGGTCCTAGCCCACCTCAGCAGAGCAGGTGCGCTGAGGCTCCGCGACGGTCTCGGCTCGACGCCCGAGATCGAGGCCGACCTGGCCAACGCCGCCGCCGTCGTCGAGGAACACGGGTTGCGCGGCATGGCCCGAGCCATCCACGAGGAGCGCGCCCAGCTTGCGAAGCTCCGCGGCGACGAAGCGGACTTTCGGGCGGAGCTCGGCCGCGCGCGCGACCTGGCCGCCGAGCTGGGCGCCGCCGGCCATCTCGAGCGCCTCGAGCGCGAGCTGGCCTCCGCCTGACACCGGTCCCCGGCAGCCCGATGTTTGGAGGCCGGGCTCTGGGGCGCTTCCGCGAGGTAACGTGGCCGTTAGCGCACCACGACCGCGTTCCCGGGGGATTCGGTTGCGCCATGTCGCTTCGCCAGTCATCTATTGACTGACTGAATCAGTCAGTTATCATTGGATCCATGCCGCGCATCGTCCCCGAATCCCGGTTCAAGGATCTGCTCGACTGCGCGACCAGCGAGTTCATCGCCAGGGGCTATCGCCTCACCCAGATGTCCGACGTGGCGGATGCCCTCGGAGTCGCGAAGGGGACGCTCTACCTCTACGTGGAGAGCAAGGAGGCGCTCTTCGACGCCGTGATGCGGTACGCCGACCGCCACGCTCCGCCGGCCTCAGAGCTCGAGCTCCCGCTTCCCACCCCCGCGCCGGATTCGCTACGGCGGGAGCTGCTCGCATCTCTGTCCGAAGAGGTGATTCCGCCGGCGCTCGCGGCCGCGCTCGAGCGAAGGCGGGTCGGGAACGTGCGGGCCGAGCTCGAGGCAATCGTTCGAGAGCTCTACGCCCTCTCGAGCCGCCGTCGCACCGTGATCCAGCTGATCGACCGCTGCGCGCGGGACTTGCCCGAGCTCTCGACTGCCTTCTACGGCGGCGGGCGCTTCGCGCAGCTCGATGCGCTCTCCGAGTACCTCCAGTCGCGCATCCGCCGTGGTCACTTGAAGGGCGTGCGCGATGTGCCCACCGCGGCGCGCTTCGTGATCGAGTCGATTGCCACCTGGGCGGTCCACATCCACTGGGACCCCGCACCTCAGGGAATTGATCCCGCCGATGCCGAAGAGACGGTCGTTCACTTCGTGCTCGGCGGGCTGTTGAAGGAGTGAACTCCAATGCAATCCCGCCTCTTGGTGAGATCGGTGCTCGCGCTTCTGATGCTCAGCGCGGTGGCAGTCTGGGTCGGCTGTCGCGCCGACACCACCGGACTCTCGACCCTCACGGTCGAGCAGCTCTACGCGCTTCACGGCTCCGGCGCTGACCTCGTCGTGTGCGACGCCAACACGGAAGAGACTCGAAGCCGCGACGGCGTGATCCCCGGTGCGGTGCTCCTCTCCAACTACCGCGACTATGACGCGGCAGCCGAGCTGCCCACCGAACAGGGGAAGCAGGTCGTCTTCTACTGCCACAGTCCCATGTGCGGGGCCGCGGTAGAGGCCGCACGCAAGGCGGTGGCTGAAGGGTGGCGCAACGTGTGGGTGATGCCCGACGGGATTCGCGGCTGGACCGAGGCGGGGCTTTCGGTCGAGCGACGGGCAGCGGGGTGATGGACATGCGAAGCATCTGGGTCGTCTTGCTGATCTCGCTAGCTCTTCCCGCCTGCTCGGGGTTCAACCAGCTCGACTACGCGAGGCTCACGCAGCGGGCGGCCTGGCAACGCCCTGACCGCGTCATCGAGGCTCTGGGCATCCAGCCCGGCGACCACGTGGTCGATCTCGGCTCGGGCGAAGGCTACTTCCTGCCCTACCTGGTGGAGGCGGTGGGTCCCGGTGGACGGGTCACGGCGGTCGACGTCGACGAGGCCGTGACCGATGCCCTCCAGGCCCGCGTGGACGAAGCGGGTTGGCAGAACGTGACCGTCGTGTTGGGCGGATTCACGGACCCCGGGCTGCCCGATGGCGAAGCTGACCTGGTGTTTCTCGTCAACACCTACCACCACATTGAGGACCGGCCCGTCTACTTCGCGAAGCTGCGCAGCGACCTGCGTCCCGAAGGGCGCGTGTCGGTCATCGACCCCGACCTCGAGCTCGGTGGCGTACTGGCGCTCACCCTCGACGAGGGTCACCAAACGGCGATCGGCGATCTTCAAGGCGAGATGCGAGAGGCCGGCTATCAGGAGGTCGATCGTTTCGACTTCCTCCCGGTGCAGATCTTCGCGGTCTACGCCTCGGAGCTCTCTGAGAGCTGACGAAGCGCAGAAAGACCCGCGACGAGGGGTCGGCACCCGTTCGGCGGCTTGCTGCCGCGCTTCCACTTCGAGGTGAGCGCGTCCTGGCTGATACGGACGGCGTCGTCACCGAGGGGCGTATGCGTCAATGCATGAGCGGCGCAATCGTTGCGGCTTCCGGCGTGGATGAGGTCGAGGGTGAGCCGGTCGACGTAGATGGTGATTACCTGGCCGAGTGGCAGATCCTGACCGTCTGGCCTGCCGACACCGACGGGCGGCTGATCGGTGAAGACATCTACTTCGGCAGTCCCCCCCTGGCGCGGTTTACCCGGATGCCTTGAAGCGAACCGCTCAAGCGACGTAGCGGACGGCGCGCTTTTCGACCTCTTCCTGAATCCGATCCCCGGTTTCGCGGTCACAGCCCAGGAAGACCACCCCGATGCCGGAGGGTTCGGTCCGCTGATTGGGTCCGTTGCCGTTGACGTACGCCACACGGGCTTGCAGGCTCACCGGCCAATCCGAAAGGGTGAATTCGAGCTGGAAGGTGGTTCCGACTTCCAAGGGCTCGTCCATTTCGATGAAGCCGCCGCGGGGAGACAGCGACGAGAGCACGCCGTGGCCGCTCAGCTTGCCGACGCGGGTCCACGCCATGAGATGGAAGGGGGCTCGGTTGCGCTCGCGAAAGCTCGCCTCCCCTGGCGGAGAGAGCGCCGCATCCACGACGAAGGACAATTCGGCGTCGTCGAAGGGGATTTGCAGCGACCAGATAGAGCCGCCCCGTCGGAGGCTAGCGACGGTTTCGGGATCGAGCTCTTCGCCGACGACCACGATCGAAGGCTGTTCGCCCGCCATCGACAGCGCGGCGATCTGGTGCGCCACCAGGTCGACCTCCTGCGGGCTGGTCTCCGAAGACACGAACAGGGCGTGAATGCGGTCGGGCTCCTGGGCGGCGAAGAGCACGCCTTCGTCCGGGTCCCGAGCGTAGAAGGACGGAATTCCCATCTGGTTCATGCGCATCGCCATCGGACCCAGGCCGGTGCTCTGGTCGTCGACGATCAACGCGTAGCGAGCGGGCGACCGCTCCGTCTCCGGCTTGAGGGCCGGCTCGTCCCCTGTGGCGCGCTTGACCTCGCACGGGGCATCGCGCAGGGCATCGTGTTCCAGCGGGTCGCTGGCCGGCAGGGCGGGCTTGATCGAGACAGGAGTGGAGTCTCCACCCGCGCTGGGCAAGTACTTGGCAAACTCCTGCGCCGGTAGCGCGGCGCTGTAGATGAAGCCCTGAATCAGGTCGCAGCCCATGCGCCGTAGGATCGCGAGCTGCTCGACGCAATCGACACCCTCGGCGACGACGCGAAGATCGAGGCTGTGCGCCATGGCGACGACAGCAGAGGTGACACCTGCCGCAGAGGGATCCGAATGGACGTCGCGGATGAAAGCGCGATCCATCTTCAGCACGTCGAGTGGCATGCGGTTGAGGTAGCTGAGCGACGAGTAGCCGGTTCCGAAATCGTCCAGTGAAATTGGCACACCGATGGCGCGAAGCTCGCGCAGGCACGAAGCGGTGTGCTCGTTGTCTTCCAGAATCGCACTCTCGGTCAGTTCGAGCTCCAACTGCCGGGGAAGAACGTGGTGCCTGTCCAGGGAGGTGACGACGACTTGTTGCAGATCCATCCGAGTGAACTGCTGGCAAGAAACGTTGACCGAGATTGGAAGCGGCGAGTAACCGGCTTCAGACCAGGCCTGGATCTGTGCGCAGGCGGTTTCGATCACCCAAGCACCGATGGTGGTGATCAGGCCGGACTCTTCGGCGACAGGAATGAACTCCTTGGGAGGCACGGTGCCGATCTCGGGGTTCTCCCAGCGCAGCAATGCCTCCGCTCCCACCACGACCTGCCTGGCCAGATCGACCTTGGGCTGGTAATGCAGCACGAACTCGTTGGCTTCGATTGCACCGCGAAGTTGCTTTTCGAGGGATGCCGTGCGCAATGTATTCGATCCGAGCTCGGATCGGAAGAATTCGAACTGGCCGCGGTTCTCCTTCTTCGCGTAGTAGAGCGCCGCGTCGGCGTTCTTCACCAGGGTTCCGATCTCCTCGCCATCTTGAGGGTAGATCGCGATGCCGATCGTGCAGCCGTTGCGCAGGCACTGATCACCGATGGTGACGGGGTCGGATACGAGACCGAGGATTCGCTTGGCGACTTCCGCTACGTCTTCCAAGGAGCCGAAACGTGCCATCAGCACGGCGAACTCGTCTCCGCCAATGCGTGAGACCTCGGGCAGCGAGTTCGTCGAGTCGCGAGAAAGGGTGTCACTGGAGCGCAGGTGCTGTCGCAGCCGATGGGCCATGATGCGCAGTAGCTCGTCACCCTCGGCGTGCCCGAGCGAGTCATTGACTTCCTTGAATCCATCCAGGTCCAGGTACATCAGCGCGACCTGATGTCCCCCACTGTTGGCCTCGTCGATGGCCGTCGAAATCTTGTCGAGAAAGAACCGCCGGTTGGCGAGGCCGGTAAGACTGTCGAAGTGCGCCTGGTAGAAGAGGCGATCCTCGGCCACTCGATTGGCGGTGATGTCTCGGATGGAGAGCACCCGCGAGCCCTGCAGCTCTCCGTCCTCGAGCACGTGGACGCGAACTTCGTGGCAGCGCCTGCTAGACGCGGTCGTCCCGGTGAAGAACTCTCCGCAGATCCTGGACGGCTCTGCGAGCATGGCGCCGAGCTCGGGAATCCCGACCACGGCTTCTACTGCGGGTCGCCCCCGTAGATCACCCTCCCGGATGCCGAGCAGCTCCATGGCATTGCTGTTCGCGTCGACGATCAGGTCCTCGTCATCGATGATGATGACTGCCTCGGCGAGCGAGTCGATGGCCACGAGCTGGCCCACCGTTCGAGCGCTGCGCCCCGGAACCAACAGCCAACCCAGAGCAGCGGAAGTGATCAGAAAGGAGCCGGGCATCCATTCCAACCCCGAGACACCGCCCGCTACGGCGCAGACCACGGTTGCCAGAATCGGCGTCGCACACGCCGCGCCGGCGGCCGCCGTCTGGCGCAGACCGCGTCCAGGTTCGTGCGCGCACTCGTGCAGGAACAACACCATGGCAGCCAACAGGCAGGGAACGCCATAGGTGATGGGCAGCAGCGAACGCAGCGATGCCAACGAGCCGAGGGCTCCGGCGTCCGTGAGCCACTCGGCCAGGAGAGATCGGGGATGCGGTATCCAGCCTGCCCACACGGCGCCAAGGGATGCAAGGGCGGGCGCCGCAGTGGCGAGCAGCACCAGTCGGGTCGACGAGCGACTCACGCGGCTCGACCCCTCGAGTGCGACGATGAGAACGCTGAGGGGTACGATCACGGTTCCGGGAAGGCGCAAATAGGGGAGCCAGCCTTCCAGCCAGGCGGCGTTTAGCTGTGCAAGGCCCAGCACGGCGAACGAGATCGCGATGGCGAGCTGTGCGACCGCCAGAATGCCCGTGGCGGCTCGGCCCGAACGGCGCAGTGTGCGAATCGCGGCCGTCAGCGGAATCGCGGCGGCGATCGCCCAGATCCAGGCGAGATGGGGAGAATCGAGTGAAAATGAGTCGAGCACCTCTCGGCGTGTCGGCCTTCCCAGAAGCTGTCTGAAGCTTGAAAGCCCTGGGGTTGGAGCCCCCTGGCCGCAGCTTTGACGCAGCCGCTTGGCCTTGGCTCACCCCGGACCCCCAAGACGGTGCACCAGGCGACGCAAGCCATTGATTTTGTTGCCTCAGCAGCTGTCTTCGTCGGCCATAGGGATCGCCCCGAATTCGGACTCCGAACTGCGAGCCCCGACGGTGATAGGCTTGGCTCCGAATCGGGCGGGCTGGAACGCCCGCGAGGGAGGTCGCGAACGTGAGTGATGACATCCAACCGTTCCGGATCGAGGCCAGTGACGACGCGCTAGACGACCTGCAGCGCCGGCTGCGGGCGACGCGCTGGCCCGAAGCCGAGCCGGTCGACGATTGGTCGCAGGGCATCCCGCTCGCCTACCTCCAGGAGGTCTGTGGCTACTGGTCCGAGAAGTACGAGTGGCGCGACCGCGAGGCTCGACTCAACCAGTCGCCCCAATTCAAGGCGATGATCGACGGCCTTGGAATCCACTTTCTGCAAGTACGCTCTTCCGAGGCGTCGGCGCTCCCGCTGCTGATGACCCACGGCTGGCCGGGATCCATAGTCGAGTTCCAGAAAGTCATCGGGCCGTTGTCGGACCCCGTCGCCCACGGTGGCAACGCGCGCGATGCTTTCCACGTCATCTGTCCGTCGCTTCCCGGTTACGGCTTCTCCGACAAGCCTACGCGTAAAGGCTGGGGCATCGAGAAGATCGGCGGCGCCTGGGCGAAATTGATGGCGAAGCTTGGTTACTCGAGGTACGTCGCTCAGGGCGGCGACTGGGGCTCGATGGTCACGACCGCGGTCGGCATCCAGGATCCCGATCACTGCCTCGGAATTCACTTGAACATGCCTGTAGCCACGCCAGACCCGGAGACGATGAGCGATCTCACCGCCGACGAGCAGGCCACGTTGGCTTCGCTGCAGCACTACTCGCGCTGGGACTCGGGCTACTCGAAGCAGCAGAGCACTCGACCCCAGACTCTCGGGTACGGGCTGGTGGATTCGCCGGCCGGCCAGGCGGGATGGATCCTCGAGAAGTTCTGGGCCTGGACGGATTGCGATGGGCACCCGGAGAACGTACTCAGCCGCGACGAGCTGCTCGACAACGTGATGCTCTACTGGCTGCCGGGTACGGGCGCGTCGTCGGCTCGGCTCTATTGGGAGAGCTTTGGACAACCCGCCCTCTCGGAAGTTCAGGTTCCCACAGGTTGCAGCATCTTTCCCAAGGAGATCATTCGCTCCTCGCGGCGCTGGGCGGAGAAGCGCTTCAAGAACATCGTCTATTGGAACCAGCTCGAGCGCGGCGGGCACTTCGCAGCATTCGAGCAGCCGGAGATCTTCGTCGGCGAACTTCGAAACTGCTTTCGCGAGCTGCGATCGAAGCTCTGAAGCCCTCCAGGGGCTTCCGGATTCCGCTAGTCGCGGCTCGGCCCCGAGAGTTGGCCGTTTGGCAGAGGTCGAGATGCGATCACGTGATCCTCGACCGGTCGACCCCCGATCAAGTGCTCCTGGATGATTCGCTCGAGCACCTCGGGAGTACACTCGCGATACCAGATCCCCTCCGGGTAGACGACGGCGATCGGTCCCTGGAGGCAGATTTGCAGGCAATTGGCCTTGGTGCGAAAGACCCCGCCCGATCCAACCAGATTGAGTTCGAGCAGCCTGCTCTTCAGGTAATCCCAGGATTCGAGGCTCTTGGCCTTCTCGGAACACTTGGGTTGGCTCTGGTCGCAGCAAAGGAAGATGTGCCGGCGCGTCTCGAGCAGGCCCAGGTTCTTGATCGTGAGCGCGAGAGGGTCGGGCATCTGACGCGATGTTGCCGCATCGGGGCCGGGCCGCCACGCGGCGCCCCTCGTTTTGGCCTCACGGGGAGTCATTCTGCGAACATCGTTATGCCCTGAAGCCCGGATGTCGAGGCATCGCTACCCGAACTCCTGGCTTCTAGAATTCCGCGGTCGTTGGCGAAGCGTCGATGGGGAATGTCGGGTTCCGAGCGCTCCGCATCCGCTGTAGACTTCGCCAACTTTTCGCAACGCACACAACCGTCGGAGAAGCGATGTCGCTGGATCTCGCCCGCCGCGAGCTCATCGAAAACACAATCCGCTTTCTGGCGGTCGACGCCGTCGAAAAGGCGGGCTGCGGCCATCCGGGTGCACCCATGGGCTTGGCGCGTCCCGCACTCGAGCTGTGGGATCACCACCTTCGCTTCGACCCGTCGGACCCTTCTTGGCCGCTGCGCGACCGCTTCGTGCTCTCCAACGGACACGCGTCGATGCTGCTCTATGCGCTGCTGCACCTGTTCGACTTCAACGTCTCGCTGGGCGATCTGCAGCGTTTCCGCACACTCGGCTCCAAGACCCCCGGTCACCCGGAATTTGGGGACACGCCCGGCGTTGAGGTCACCACGGGCCCCCTCGGCCAGGGCTTTGGTCACGGGGTGGGAATGGCTCTGGCTGGCCGGCTGACCCGGGCCCGCTTCGCCCGAGACGGAGCCGGCCCCGGGAATCACTTCGTCTACGGAATCGTCAGCGACGGCGATCTCATGGAGGGAATCTCGTCCGAGGCGGGATCCCTGGCCGGGCACCTCGGGCTCGGCAATTTGATCTATCTCTACGACGACAACCAGATCACCATCGACGGGCCGACCTCGCTCAGCTTCAGCGAGGACGTCTCCAAGCGCTTCGACGCCTACCGCTGGCACGTGCAGGCCGTCGACGCTGAAGACTGGAAGGGGTTGAGGCGAGCGCTCGAGCTCGCACGCGACGAGGTGCGTCCGTCGCTGATCATCACCAGGACGACGATCGGTTACGGCAGCCCGAACAAGGCGGGGAAGTCGAAGGCCCACGGCGAAAAGTTGGGAGCCGAAGAGGTGAAGCTCACTAAGCAGAACCTCGGTTGGCCCCTCGAGCCGACCTTCCTGATTCCCCAGGACGTGCGCGACTACCTCAAGCAGCGAAGCGACGCCAAGCGGACGGATCGGGCCGCGACGGATGCCGAGCTGAATCGCTGGCGTGCGGATCATCCCGAGCTGGCAGACGCCTGGGACGCCGCACGCGAGCGGCGCTTGCCCGACGATTTGAACGAATTGCTCACCGCTGGGCTCGAGCGCGTCGACAACCCGACCCGCAAGCACGGGGCCACCGCACTCCAACGTTTGACCCAGTGCGCGCCTTATCACGTGGGAGGTTCGGCCGACCTCGCTGGCTCGGCGGCTCCGCCGATCTTGGCCGACCGGGGCAGCGTGGGCCCGGCCGCGGGCGACGACGACCCCTTCGCGGGCGGGAACATTCACTTCGGCATCCGCGAGCACGCGATGGGAGCGGTCACCAACGGCATCGCGCTCGACGGAACCCTGCGGCCGTACTGCGGAACGTTTCTGATCTTCAGCGACTACATGCGCCCATCGATCCGGCTCGCAGCATTGATGGGCCTGCCCTCGATCTTCGTCTTTACCCACGACTCCATCTTTCTCGGAGAGGACGGTCCCACCCACCAGCCGATCGAGCAGCTCGACTCGCTGCGCGCCATCCCCGGCCTTGTCGTCTTCCGACCGGCCGATGGAATCGAGACGGCGATGGCCTGGTCGTGGATTGCTCGGCATACCGAGGGGCCGGCGCTGCTGGCGCTGAGTCGCCAGACCCTGAAGGCGCTCGAGCGCAGCGCGCCCTTCGAGCCCGAGGACGTCTGGCGTGGAGCCTACGTGGTCGACGATTCAGACCAGAGCGCTCAGCTGGTATTGGTGGCCACGGGCTCGGAGGTCCAGTTGGCGTTCGAAACCGCGAAGCTGCTGCGAGGGGAGGGCGTCGCGGTGCGCGTCGTTTCGATGCCGAGTCTGGAGCTCTTTCTCGAGCAGCCTAGCGACTTTCGCCGAGGCGTCGTCCCCGATGACGGTACACCGGTGATCGCCATCGAGGCGTCGCGTGCGGAGAGCCTGCGGCGTGTGGTGGGTGGCAACGGGCTGATCTACGGCATCGATCGCTTCGGCGCGTCGGCGCCCTTCGAAGACCTCGCCATAGAGTACGGATTCACCCCGCAAGCTCTCGCGGATCGCGCGCGAAAGCTGCTGGGCCTGAAAAATGGCTGATGCTTTCCGAGTGAACTCGCCGACCTCGTCAAGTGAAAGCGGCTCGGGACCGAAACGAAGGCCTTCGCCGCTTGTGAAGAGGTAACTTCGTGGACCCGAGCCCCTTCCAGATCATCTGGATCGCGACTGCATCGATCGTCTTCGTCGGCTGGCTCGTGGTGTCCTTCAGCGCACCTAGTCAGCGGCGAACGATCGTCGAGTGGTGCTCGGCGACGGCGATGTATCTGGGGTTGCTGAGCCTCTTCGTCTGGCTCGCCCTCCAGGCGCGAGCCGACGGCAAGACCTTCGTCCTGATCGCCTTCGGTCTGCTCTGTGCGCTGTTCTTTAGCGGGCTCCTGGTGAGTGGTTGGCACACGGTCCGGGCACTCGGAGGCGGCTCGTCTCAGGAAAGCAGCGCAACGCACTGAGCGTTCCGCAGCTCACTACACCAGCCGTTTCCCCATGCTGACGTGCTCCTCGACCGAGTAGCCGAGGTCGAGGTAGAAGGCGACGACGTCGCGATTGGCGGCGCGAACTTGCAGATTCAGCTTGGGGCAGCCCAGCGCGCGTAGGCGCTCTTCGGCTTCGCGCATCAGGGAGCGCCCGAAGCCGTGGCCGCGTTCGTCTGGCGTGATCGCCAGGTGGTAGACCCAGCCCCGAAAGCCGTCGAAGCCGGCGAGCGCGGTGCCGACCAGCCGATCGCGCTGGATCGCCACCAGGAAGAGGTCGCGCTGCACGGCGAGCTTCCGCTGCACGACTAGCGTGGGTTCGTTCCACGGCGGATCGTCCGGGAAGACCGCATGCCAGAGGGCGACCACCGACGCCTCGTCGCTTTCGCGAAAGGGCCGAATTTCCAGTAGCTGCCCCGCACTGTCGCCCATCCGCTGTCGGCAAACCTTCTAGTACTGGTCTGTTTCGAAGATCGACTTCTCGTAGTAGTCCGCG
>CAXMOC010000210.1:0-1681 GCA_964194865.1 uncultured Opitutales bacterium
CCGTAGGTGTCGGGCGCGCCGAGGCCGAAGATGCAGGATACGCTCGCGACGACGAGTACGTCGCGCCGGGTGAGCAGCGAGTGGGTGGTGGAGTGGCGCAGCTTGTCGATCTCGTCGTTGATCGACGAATCCTTCTCGATGTAGGTGTCCGAAGCCGCGATATAGGCCTCTGGCTGGTAATAGTCGTAGTAGGAGACGAAGTACTCCACCGCGTTCTCGGGAAACAGCTCGCTGAATTCCGAGTAGAGCTGTGCGGCCAGCGTCTTGTTCGGCGCCATCACCAAGGTGGGCCGGTTGATCTGTTCCACCACACAGGCGATCGTGAACGACTTCCCGCTTCCCGTGACACCGAGCAGGGTCTGGTGGGGATCGCCTCGCTGAACCCCGTCGATCAGCGCACGGATCGCCCCCGGTTGGTCGCCGGTCGGCGTGAACGGCGACACCAGACGAAAGCTCTCCGAGGAACGGGGGGGCTTCACCTGCGGGCCCTGGCGATCGCCCGGGTCGATCGATCGGATTCGAGACTCATCTGCGCCTCCAGCGCGGGCCTTCGGGAGTGTCCTCGATCGCGACGCCTTCCGCCGCCAGGTCGTCGCGAATCCGATCCGCCGCCGCGAAGTCGCCGCCACGGCGGGCGGCCTCGCGCTCATCGACCAGGGCGTCGATCCGCGGGTCGCTTTCGACTGCGGGCAGCGGCAGCGAAGCTTCGAGGTCGAGCCCCAGAAAGCCGTCGAACTCGCGCAGCAAGGCTGCACGCTCTGCGGCCTCGAGAGCCTCGCTGCGGGCCACCTCCCACGCCACAGCCAAAGCCCGAGGCGCGTTGAGGTCGTCCCGCACCGCGTCCCGAAATCGCCCGAGCCAGGGCTCGAGCTTCGCCCCGTCGCATTCTCCCGGAGTCTCTCGCGCTTCGGCTGCGAGCGCCGCGAGCCGCTCGTAGCCCCGCTGAGCCGCAGCCATCGCTTCGTCGGTAAAAGTCTGTTGCTGACGGTAGTGGGCTTGCAGGGTGAGGTAGCGAAAGGCGAGCGGGGGAATTCCGTTCTCGATCAGATCGTCCAGCACGCAGAGATTTCCGCTGGATTTCGACATCTTCTCGCCCCGAAAATCCAGAAACTCGTGGTGCAGCCAGAAGCTCACCCAGGGGTGCACGTCGTACGCGCACTCGCTCTGGGCAATTTCGTTGGTGTGGTGGACGGCGACGTGATCGACGCCGCCGGTGTGGATGTCGAACTGGCGGCCTAGATACCTTCCACTCATGGCCGAGCACTCGATGTGCCAACCCGGGAAGCCTCGCCCCCAGGGCGAATCCCACTCCTGTTGGCGCCGCGTGTCCTCGGCTGGAAACTTCCAGAGCGCGAAATCTGCCGGGTTGCGCTTTTCGGGAACGTCGCCGATGCGACCTCCGGGCGCCTGGCCTTCCAGGTCCAGTCGCGCGAACGCCGCGTAGCGCGGAAACTTCGCCGTATCGAAGTAGATTCCGTCTCGAATTCGATAGCAGAAGCCTTTGGTGTCGAGAGTCTGGATCATCTCGATCTGCTCGGCGATGTGTTCGGTTGCCCTGCACAGGACCTCGGGCGCCAGGCAGCCCACGCGCCGGCGATCCCGTAGCCACTGTTCGGTGTACTGTAGGGCGATCTCCCTGGCGCTCTGGCCGCGCTGTGCGGCGGCCCGCTCCAGCTTGTCC
>CAXMOC010000211.1:0-27547 GCA_964194865.1 uncultured Opitutales bacterium
GCGAGCTGTCCGCCAACGTCGGGATCATGCTCGACACGAAGGGCGTCGAGATTCGCACCGGCCGCCTGGAGGGTGGCGCCGCGCACCTGACTGCGGGTGAACGCTTCGTGCTCTATACCGATGAACGCACGGGAAACGCCGGGGGCGTTTCAATCTCGATTGACTCGCTGGCGGGCGAGCTCTCGGCGGGGGCGGCCGTTCTTCTCGACGACGGCGTCATCGAACTGCGCGTCGAATCGATTCGGGCAGACGAGATCCACTGCCGCATCACCCGAGGTGGCCGCCTGGGAGACCACAAGGGCGTCAACGTACCGGGCGGACTCCTGTCTCATGAGTCGATTGGCCCGGAAGACCGCGAAGACCTCTTTTTCGCCGTCGAGCACGAGGTGGAGTACATCGCCGCCTCGTTCGTTCGCAGCGGCGCCGATGTCCAAGAGATTCGAAGTCTGCTGACGGAGCACGGGGCGGCAATCCCGATCATCGCGAAGATCGAAAGCCGTGAAGGGGTGCAGAACCTCGACGAGATCGTCACGGCAGCCAATGGCACCATGGTGGCGCGAGGCGACCTGGGCGTCGAGCTGCCCCTGCCCGAGGTGCCGCTGGTTCAGAAGAAGATCATCCGAACCACCGTCATGAACGGAAAGCCCGTGATTACAGCCACCCAGATGCTCGACTCGATGACCCACAATCCGGTGCCCACCCGCGCGGAGGTCAGCGACGTGGCCAACGCGATTCTGGATGGAACCTCGGCCGTCATGCTCTCTGGCGAAACCGCAGTGGGCAACTATCCGGTCGAGGCAGTGCGCACGATGGCCTCGCTCGCCCTCGCCGCCGAGGCGCAGCTCGCCGAGTACGGACATCTCCAGCACATCGTTGGCGAACCCGCCCACGTGGTCACCGAGGCAGTCAGCCAGGCTGCGATCACGATGGCAAACCACCTCGGGGCCGCCGCGGTAATCACCCTGACGGAAAGTGGCTTCACCGCCCGCGCCATGTCCAAATATCGGCCGGCCAGTCCGATCCTGGCGGTCTCGGTGCATGCCGACGTGGTGCGCAAGCTCTCGCTGAACTGGGGAGTCGAAGCGATCCTCTTCGAAGGCGAGCGCAGTGATGAAGAGATGATTCAGTTCGCGATCCGCTACGGACGCGAGATCGGCTGCATCGAAGTGGGTGATGTGGTCGTGGCCTCGGCTGGAATCGACCGGACGACCGGTAGCACCAACGCGCTTCGCGTCGTGACCGTCGAGAACTAGGCACAATCCGCAAAGGAGAACACGTGGACGAGATTCGGCTGACGTCGCTCGTTCCCGCTGGCGGCTGAGCCCGCAAGCTGGGTGCGGAGGACCTGGTCCAGGTCCTGAAGACGATCCCCCGCTTCGAACACTCCTGGGTGGCCTCCGACTTGGGCCCGATGGAGGATGCCGCACTGCTGCGTCCGGAATCCGGCCCGACCCTCGCGTTTACCGTCGATTTCATCACGCCCATCGTCGACGACCCAGAAACCTACGGAGCGATCGCGGCCGCCAACTCGCTGTCGGATGTCTACGCGATGGGTGGAGACCCCCAGGCAGCGCTGGCCATCTGCGGATTCCCAGAGGACCTGCTGCCGATGGAAGTGCTCACCCGCATCTTTCGCGGTGGTCGCGACAAAGCGGCCGAGGGCGGTTGTGCGATTGCCGGCGGCCATACCGTGCTCGACCCGGAGTTGAAGTACGGGCTCTGCGTCATCGGGAGTGTGGCCGGTGGCGGCCTGACCCAGACCCAGGGGCGCGCCGGAGACAAGCTGGTGTTGACCAAGCCCGTGGGCTTCGGCATTGCCGCTCAGGCGCTCAAGCAGCGCAAGCTCGGGAGTGAGGACCTGGCGGCGGCGGTCGAGGCGATGACGACACTCAACAAGGGAGCCAAAGACGCCGCGCTGGCGGCCGGCGCCCGCGCCGCCACGGACGTCACGGGTTTCGGTTTGCTGGGTCACCTCTACCACCTCGCGGCCGCGTCGAAGCTAGCCGCCAGGATTTCGCTGGCCGACGTCCCCGTTCTGGATTTCGTCCGAAATCTAGCTGGCGCCGGAGTGGTGCCCGGGGGCTCGAAGAGGAACCTCGAATACGTGACACCGTTTGCGCGCTTCGCAGCCGACGTGACCGCCATCGATCGATTGATCCTGGCCGACGCCCAGACCTCTGGCGGGCTGCTGATCGCCGTGGCACCCGAGCGGGAATCCGCGCTGCTCGAGGAGCTCGAGCGCAACGCGACTCCGGCGCGAGCAGTCATTGGCGAGCTCTTGCCGGGGGATCCCGGGGCCATCGAAATCGTCTCCAGCTAGGTCACGGGTCGGCGTTCAGCGCCCACCGGCTGCCGTGCGCTGCCCAAATCACGGGCAACCGTGAGCACGATTTGTGCAGCGCTACGACGAGAATTCCCTCGGAGAGCCTCCCGGTTGGCTGTGGGCCGGAGACGCAGCTGGCACAGCACTTGCTTTGCCAGCGCGCGGGACCCCGACCGCGCGACGTGAGGTGCGTCGCCTGCGCGTGGGCCGCGAGGGAGGAAGCCCACAGATGTTCACCCAATCCCGAATTGCGCGCGGTGCGCTCGCTTCGACTGCCGTTTTACTCACGGCGGGAAGAGCCTTTGGCCAGGACGAACCGACTCTCAGCGCCGGCGACACCGCCTGGGTGATGACCAGCACGGCCCTGGTTCTGCTGATGACGCTGCCGGGCCTGGCGCTCTTTTACGGCGGGCTCGTTCGCAGTAAGAACGTGCTCTCGATCCTGATGCAGTGCCTGATCTCGGCTGGACTGATCGGCGTACTCTGGATCCTGGTTGGTTACAGCCTGGCTTTCGACGAAGGCAACTCACTGGTCGGCGGGTTCGGGAAGCTCGGCCTGAGTGGAATCACGGTCGACACCCTGTCGGGAACCATCCCGGAATACGTCTTCGTGATGTTCCAGGGGATGTTCGCGATCATTACCCCAGCCCTGATGCTCGGCGCCTTTGCGGAACGAATGCGCTTCGGTCCGTATCTGGCGTTCATCGGGATCTGGGTCCTCGTCGTCTACTGTCCGCTCGCCCATATGGTCTGGGGCGGCGGGTGGCTCTCCACGTTCGGCGCGATGGATTTCGCAGGGGGACTGGTGGTCCACATGTCGAGCGGCTTCTCGGCCCTGGTCGCGGCCATCATGCTCGGCAAGCGACGGGGCTTCGGCCGGGAGCCGATGCCGCCTCACAGCCTGCCCCTGACCGTAATCGGGGCTTCGCTGCTCTGGGTGGGCTGGTTCGGATTCAACGCCGGCAGCGAGCTGGCGGCCGACGGAACGGCGGGGCTGGCATTTCTCACGACCAATACTGCCACCGCCGCTGCCGTTCTCGGCTGGGTGGCAATCGAGTGGCTACACCGCGGCAAGCCCACGGTGCTCGGTGCCGCTACCGCGGCCGTCGGGGGATTGGTGGCCATCACGCCGGCGTGCGCGTTCGTGACGCCAATGGGCTCGATCGCTGTGGGCCTCGGGGCCGCGGTCTTCTGCTACGTGGCCGTCACGCTCCTCAAACCGGCCCTCGGTTACGACGACTCGCTCGACGTTTTCGGCGTCCATGGTGTTGGTGGAATGTGGGGCGCGCTCGCGACCGGCATATTCATTGCGGAACTTCCTGACGGGGTGACCTGGGGTGGACAGATCTGGATCCAGCTCGTCAGTGTGATCTTCGTGGCAGTGTTCGCTCCCGCGATGACGTTCGTCATCCTGTCCATCCTGAAGCCCCTCTTCGGTGGCCTCCGAGTCGACGAGGAAAACGAACACGCGGGCCTGGATCTCTCCGAGCACAGCGAGAGCGCCTACCAGGCGAGCGGACAAACCGCCGGTTAGCCCAACCCTGATCAGCGGGGCATGAGCCCCGCGAGGAGAGGTCATGCGACTCATCGAAGCCATCATCAAACCCTTCAAGCTGGACGACGTTCGCGAGGCCCTCAACGCCAAGGGCGTGGAGGGTTTGACGGTCACGGAAATCAAGGGGTTCGGCCGACAGAAGGGACACACCGAGCTGTATCGCGGCGCCGAATATGTGGTGGACCTCCTGCCGAAGCTCAAACTCGAAATTCTGGCCCGAGATGACGACGTCGAAGGCGTCATCTCCGCCATCGCGGAAGCGGCCAACACGGGAAAGATCGGCGACGGCAAGATCTTCGTCACGCCGGTGTCCGACGTGATCCGAATCCGTACCGGAGAACGCGGCGAGGCCGCGATCTGAACCGTTCAGCCAGCGGGGGGTCCCTACCGCCCACGCGCCGGCGGTAGGGACGCAACCCGCGCGCAACGCGGCGGCAGCGCCGCGCGTCGCCCGTCAAGACCAGCGTCAGTCTGCCGATCCAAGACAGGGACTCGGGAGACTGGCATGGGTCGCTGGAAAGCTGGATGTCTGATTTTCGCAATCGCGTTGGCCGGTGCGGCTAGCGCTGACATCTATCGCTGGACGGACGAGAACGGGAAGCTCCACTTCGCGCAGTCACTTCAGCAGGTCCCCGCCCGCTATCGCCAGCAAGTGGCCAACGGGGCAGCGAACCAGGCTGGCGGCAGCTTCCAGACCTACGCGGCGGACCCCGAGCAGCGGGCCGTCAAGCGGTCCAACTCGTTTCGCATTCCATTTCAGCGCGACGGCAGCCTGATGCGCGTCCACGCTCTGGTCAACGATCACCTCGATGTCGGATTCCTCATCGATACCGGCGCCAGCGGCGTTTCGTTGCCCACCGCGACCGCGCGGCGGCTCGGCATCCTGGTGGGCCCCGATACTCCCCGAATCTCCGTCCGAACAGCCAACGGAATGATCCAAGTTCCCCTCGTGCGGCTGGACTCGGTCGTGCTCGGTGGTGCGCGGGTGGAGGGCTTGATGGCAACGGTGAACCCGACGATGAACGTCGGGTTGCTGGGCGGAGCCTTCTTCAATCACTTCAGCTACGCGGTCGACCCCGCAGCGAGCGTCATTACCTTGAAGCCGAACCACGCCGTGGTGTCTGGCCTGGGCGAGCAACACTGGCGACGCCGCTTCCTGAAGATCCGAGGACCACTGGCAGAGCTGGAGGACTATCTGCGCGATCGCGAGGGCCTGCGCGCCGGGCGGCGCGAAGAGCTGGAGCAGAAGCGGGCGGAGCTCCAGGCCGGGCTCAACGCCCTCGAGATCGAAGCGAATCGCGATGACGTTCCGGCAGCGTGGCGCCGATGAGCGCCGGACGAGCCCACGCGAAACACTCGCAACGGTGCCTCGTGATCGCTGCGATGCTCTGGGTCACCGGCTCCGGCGGCGTCGATGCACACGCAGACCTCTATCGATGCCAACGACCCGACGGAACCGTGGTCTATACGGACAGCCAGGCAACCTGCCCTGGAGCATCCGAGCACCAGCCGAGAGGCGACGTCCAGAGCATCGAGGCATCGAGCGTTACGAAGCGACGCGCGCCCGCATACCGGCTGCCCGGGGATGCCCCAGACCACGAAGCCATGCGGGAGGCACACTGGCGGCAGAAGAAGCTCGATGCCCAGCGCGAGCTCGCGCAGATCTCGGGCCACATCGTCGAGCGCGAGCCCTACGTGAAGATTTGCAATCGCGGCGGCTACCTCTACAGGACCCAGGACAACAGCCTGAAGAAGAAGGTGTCTTGCGACGGTCTGAGAGCCGACCTCGCCGAGCTCGAACGCCAACGCGTAACGCTGCGGGCCTACCTCGATCACGGCCTGCGTGACGAGTGTCGCACCGGCGGCTGTCTCCCAGGCTGGCTTCGCTAGCGGTCCGGCGCCGCAACGCCTGCGCGTCGGGGTCGCATCAGAGTTAGGCTAGACGCGTGACTGAGCGCGCGCCCACGCCGCCGAGCCAGCGGATCGAGCTCATCGACATTCTGAGGGGCTTTGCGCTGTTCGGGGTGCTGCTGGTCAACATGCAGTACTTCGCATCCCCCCCGTACGCGGTATTTCTGGAGTCCTCCTCCGCCGAGCTGCCCGATTGGCTGGGGTTCTGGTTCGTGCGCCTGTTCGCCGAGAGCAAGTTCTATCCGCTGTTCTCGTTTCTCTTTGGCTACGGCATGGCCATGCAGATGAGAAACGCGCAGCTGCGCGAGCAACCCTTCGCAGGGCTCTACGCATGGCGACTCTTCCTACTGTTACTGTTTGGTGGCTACCACAGCCTCCTGTGGTCCGGAGACATCCTGGCCACCTACGCGCTTCTCGGGTTGATCTTGCTGCCGTTTCGGGAGCGCTCGGACGCGGCGTTGATCACGTTCGCAGTCGCCTGCCTGTTTGGTGCAAGCGCAGTTCTCGCCCTGATCCAGCTCGGCGTGCTCCCCGCAGCGTTGAGCGAGCAGGCCCGTGGGGTGTTCGAGCGGATCGAGTCCGGGGACCGCCAAGCCATTCGTCAGGCTCTTCGCGCGATGTCGATGTTCTGTTTCGGGCTCTGCGCGGGTCGCCGACAGCTGCTCACCGGTGGTTGGGCCAGCTCCCGCCGAGTCCAACGCCTGATGCTGTGGGGCTGGATCGTCGGCTTCCCGGGCAACCTCGCCTACCTCGTGATGAGAGAGAACGCCGTCGAGGCTGAACTCACGTGGGCCTGGATCGCGGCGATCACGCTGCTCGCTTGGAGCGGCCCCCTGCTGGCCGCCGGCTACGCCGCAACGCTCCTGAAGCTCTTCGACATCCCTCGCTGGCGCCGCCGCCTGGCCGCCCTCGCTCCGGTGGGCCGAACCGCGCTCACCAACTACGTACTCCAGACCCTCGTCTGCAAAGCGCTCATGAGCGGCCAGGTACTCGGCCACTTCGCTCCCATTCGCCCCCCGCTAGGCGTACTGCTGAGCGTCGTGATCTTCGCGGCGCAGATCGGAGTCAGTCGCTACTGGCTCCGCCGATATCGCTTCGGCCCTCTCGAATGGCTCTGGCGTTCGCTCACCTACGCGCGGCGTCAACCGTTCCGGGCCTGAGCAGCCGGCTAGCTCGGGCAAGCTCGGGCCTCCACCTTACGCCTGAGGCCCGGGGGCTCGGAGTAGTGGGAGAGTGGTCTCGCGGTTGTGTCGGTCTCGAAAGTGCCACACCAGCGACTCCACGTAATAGTGGGCGACGAAGAACCCCAAGAGAATTCCGAGACCCGCCGGCTGCGCCAACCCGTAGCTCACGGAGGAAGCCATATCCTGGTGGGTTGCCACCGCCAGGATCAGCAAGAGCGAGAATGCAACCAGCGGTACGAAGTACTTCAGGTACTCCACCGCGCCAACGCCGAGGGTAAGCGGTTGATCCGGGTGTTTCTCGTTCCAGGTCATCAAGAAGAGCAGTCCCAGGTAGGCCACGCTGTGGTGTCCGTTGAAGACCATGAACCAGCTTCCGGCGGGCAGATCGCTGTAGAACGGCCATTGGACCATCGCAACGACCGAGATCACGAAGTAAAGACCCGCCGGTTTGAGCAGGCCCTGGGTTCTCGAGAGCTCATAGCCATACACGGCGATCAGGAGCGCGGCCAATGCGAGCAGGCCCCCGTTCACGAGGCGCGTCGTGGCTGGGTCCGGCGCCACACCGCCGATGAACGCGACCACCGATGAGAAGTGGTTTGCGACGCAGACCGACGCGATGATCGCGTAGAAGATCCCCCGTTCGAGTCGAACGCCCCGGGCAGACGCGCGACTGCCGTTGCGGATCCGATAGATCTGCAGGATGCCGTAGTTCTGCATACCGATGTGCTGGTAACCCCAAAGGTATGCGACGGTGGTGATCACGAAACCAAACGATGATTCGTATCCCATCGGCGTAGCCAGGGGAGCGGCGTACAGCAGCAGGATCAGCAGTGGCATGGCGAAGTAACGGAACCAGTGCCTGCGGTAGTGCGGCAGCTGGTTGGAGCGCAGGTAGGTCACCCGAAACATGGCACCGAAGTGCGGCAGGCGGATGAACAGGTGGTAGATCCACAGCCCGAAGAAGGCGGCGCCCATTTCTAGACCGGCGAAGCCCATCGCCGCGAGGATCAACAAGGGCGGCAGCCACAAAGTGGAAAAGAAGGCCAGGTCGTAGCGCGGGCCGACGATCCAGAGCGATCCAGCCGCGGGGTTGGCCGCATTCATCGAGGCGAAGAGTACCCGCCGGGCACGCAGCCGTCGCGCTTGCGGACACCGACGTGCAGTACCCGGTATTGGCCGCGGGTCTCGCTTCGGTAGAGAAAGTCCCGATCGAGGACGCCGAACTTCGCACGCTCGGCGGAGGTATCTGCCGTGACCCAGGCAAAGGGTGTCTGGTGGCGGCACGAAGCCTTCCGGATGCCCTCGGCCGTCGTTGCCCCCGGCTCCTCGATCACGGCAGCGCGGTCCGGACGGGCTCGCTCTTCGAGCAGCATCATTTGATGGTCCTTGAACATCCGCGGCAATAGGACGACTTGCTCTCCTCCCAATTCTGTCAGCAGCCTGTTGAACTCGAGGATCTGGGGCGCGCCGGGGTAATCCGCAACGCGTTCGTCCCAGATGCGGAAGTAACGAAATCCGTTGGTCAGCACGATCCCGCAGACCAGAGCGAAAATCGCGCCACCGAACACAGCCGCGGCCACTCGGCCCCGCCGGCGGATCAATGCCCCGATCTCGAGAACCGGGAGTGCGGCAACCCCGTAGACGAAGGGCAACATCAGTACCGTCCGTCGTGGCATCACGCCGCCAATCGCGGCCGGCAGCAACCCGCCCGCCACGACCCAGACGAGCAATAGACGCATGGGTAGCTCGCGCCGGCGCTTCGCCACGACGACCAGGCCGAGCAGCACAAGAGGTGAGACGATCGGGTTCAACAACGGGCCCTCGACCCAGCGGCCAGCCGACTCCGGGCTCGGCGCATAGAAGATCCTCGCCAGCATTGCCGGAATCCGTTCCCAGATCGCATCGAGCCGCCACGGATCATCCAGCACCAGCCAGCCCGCCTCGCGGGCCGCCACCAGGCCGTGCTCCACGAGACTGGCCTCGCCATTCAAGAGCAGCACCGCGCGTCCTCGTCCGCTGTCTTCTCGATCGATGCGCAGTTGTGGCGATCGAAAACGCTCGGCGAACTCCTGGATGCCTGCGGGGGTGGCATCTGCCGCGGGTATCGCGAGCGCCGCGCGCGGCCTGCTGGGATCGATCCGATTCCAGACTGCTCGATCGAAAGTCTGGGCGTTGACGTCTCTCAGCCCCGAACGAAACGCGAGCAACCCCGGCAGCGCGACGAGGCCGGCGCTGAGCGCAACAACGACGGCAAAACGCCGAGCCCCGGCCCGCCGCGTCAGCTCCGGACACGCCAAGACGGCCAGCAACGCCAGAATGGGTACGAACCAACTCAGCTGATAGAAGTAGAGGGAGCCGCCGAGCAGCGCTCCCAGCAGCGCCGCCCGTCTAGCGTTCCAGCGCTCGATCAGGCCCTGCAGCGCCGCAAAGACTGCCACGCCGTGAAGCACGGAAACCGAGATGTACAGGCCGGTCCTTCCGTAGATCAGTGAAAGCGGCGCGACCCCGGCCAGTGCCACCATTCCCAAAGTCGCCCACGCACCCAGCTGCGAACGCAGCACCCACACTGCCAACAGCAGCGCGGCGACGACTGCGATGACCGAGACGAGCCGCAGGGGCAAGACCCCGGGACCCAGCGCGGCGATGGCCGTGACGTGCATCAGAAAGGGTGCGGTCTGGGATCGAAACTGCTCGTAGCTGTACACACTCGTGCCGCCATGGGAGAGAATTGCTCCCGGCTCCAGCTGTCCGAGCCCCATTCGAGCCGCTTTGAGATAGGCGATCTCGTCGTAATAAAGCTGGGGATAGACGTCGATTCGGTGAAGGCACGCAACCGCGGCGGCACCCACGAACAGCAACAACAGGACCAGCTCGAGGGCGATGGGCGGCCCTCCCAAAGAGCCCCGCCGCGACGGACCCCACTGCCAGTAGAGGGCCGCCGACAGTGCGAGCAGCGGAATCCCCAGTTCGAGCCGCTGTTGGAGCAGAAAGGACTGTCCGATCCAGGCGACCACGACCACCAACAAGGGGACCGTTGCCCCACCCCGGCCGACCCCCTTGCGCAGTCGGACGGCTAGCCCCAGGGTCACCAACAGAAGAAGCGGAACCCGGAAACGCTCGAGCGCGATCGACCACCCGGCGATCGCCCCGCCGGCATCGATCAACCGCTCGACGACCGGGGTACTCTGGATAACGGACTCTCGAGCGCTCGGCTGTGGCTCCGTTGCAGCCGGGGCGCCGCCTGCGACCAGCCAGGATACGGCGAGGGCGGCGCAGAGAAGCGGAGAGAACGGACGGGTCGAGCATTCTCCACCCACCTCGCTCATGGCCGGCAGGATAACAACTTCCGGTTGGCACCTGGGGAGCCCGCCCGAAGCGGCGGGTATACTGCCCACGTAGCGGGCCACCCGGGGTGGGATCGATTGGCTGCGGCGAGTGGCCGCGCCGGTCGCGACACCGATCGAGTCACGGCCCAAAGGACGAGCCAACCGCGTGCCCGACCCGAATGGTTCCCAGTTGCGGCGGAGCATTGAGGCCCATCCCGTGCGGGTCCTGTTCGTCGCGCTCGCCGTGACCTTCGGCGTACTCAGCTTGCTGAGCTGGGAAATCTGGGACCGCAACCAGCGTGTCGGAGCGCTCTACGAACGAGAGTTCCGCCAGCAAGGCCAGCAGACCTCCACCTCTCGGCCGGATTCCGAGCTGGCCGCCGACACCTTCGCCCGCGAGCTCGCCCTGGCCCGGCAGCACCTCGACGTTGCCAATGCCCTGGCCATCGCAACGCTTGCCGGGCTCCTGCTGGCCTGGATCGCTTTGGTCCTCGCTCTCCGCGGCAGTCTGCGTCGGGGCACCGTTGAGACTGGCGATCGGAATGCCTTGGATGTCCAGCTCCAATACGCCCAACGCCTGGAGAGCTTGGGCGTTCTCGCCGGCGGCATCGCTCACGACTTCAACAACCTATTGACGGGCATCCTGAGCAATGCAGGAACGGCGCGCCGCAAATTGGCGGCCAGTGATGACGTACAGCGACACCTGAGTGAGATCGTCCAGGGGTCGAAGGTGGCGTCTCACCTCACTGCACAGATTCTCGCGTTTGCGGGAAAGGGAAAGTTCCAGGTCCAGGCGCGGGATCTCACCGCCGAGGTGCTGGAAATTCAAGACCTGCTGGAGACCTCCGCACGCACCAAGGCAACACTCTACTTCAAGCTTGCGGACGGCCTCCCCGCCATCATGGCCGACCCGACCCAGATTCAACAGGTACTGATCAACCTCGTCGTCAATGCCTCGGAGTCGCGCGAAGGCGATGTCGACGTCACGATCGAAACCCACAGCCTCGATCTTCGCGCCGAAGACATCCGCGAATTGGCACCCGGAAGCTCGCTGGCTCCCGGCCGCTGTGTCGCGCTCGATGTGAGCGACACCGGTTGGGGAATCGACACGGAGACCTTGCCACATATCTTCGACCCCTTCTTCACCACCAAGTCGGGAGGGCGCGGGCTGGGGCTAGCCGCAACACTGGGCATTGCACACCGCCACGGCGGCGGAATCCGGGCCAGGTCGAAGCTTGGCGAGGGAACCAGCTTCCGGGTCCTGTTTCCAGCTTCGGACGAGGCCGTTCGCCCCCAGCCGCAGCCGATGAAGACCGACCTTTCGGGACACGGCGTGGTGATGATCGTCGATGACGACGACTACATCCTTCAAGCCGTCTACGTGGCGCTCGAGAGCTATGGCTATTCGGTGCTGCTCGCCGATGGTGGCCCTGCCGCCATCGCGTTGTTCGAGGAGCAGAGCGACGAGATCGACCTCGTGCTGCTCGACATGCTGATGCCAGGCATGAGTGGAGAGGAGACGTTCCGCGCGCTGCGGGCGATCCGGCCCGACGTGAAGGTGCTGCTATCGACGGGTTACGCACCCGATGAAGCTGCCCAGAAGTTCACAGAGGACGGGCTCGCCGGTTTTCTACGCAAGCCCTACGACCCGGACGAGCTGGCGCGTGAAGTGCAGCGCATCATCGAGCGGGGGGACGATCAGCCCTCGGCGCGGATGCACGAAGCGCTTCGCGAGCTGCGCATCCGATACCGCGACAGGCTTCCGGAGCAGGTGGCAGAGCTGGCCGAGACCCTCCAGCTGGCGCGAGGGCCCGGCGGCCGCGACGCCGTTCAGAAGGCGCGCGAGATTGCGCACCGACTGGCGGGCAGCGCAGGCTCGTATGGCTTCAGCGAAGTACACGCGTTGCTCGACCGGATCGACAGTGCGTTGAACGAGCTCCTCGGAGATTCAGGGGATTGGAACTCGATCGACGGCGCCCTCGCCCAGCTGCAAGAACAGCTCGAGCGATCCGACCCCATCGCACCCTGAGCCGTCAGCCGGCCTAGGAAGTCTGGGTTCTCAGCAGCCAGCCGCGAACTCGGGAACGCACGAGAGTCGGCTTGATCGGTTTCGTCAGGTAATCCGTCGCACCCGCCAGGAAGGCATCCATCAGGTCCGCTTCCTTCAGCCGCAGGCCCGTCAGAACCAGGATGGGAACGTTGCGCAGCGCCGGGTCCGCCTCCGATCGCAGGGTCCTGCAGACGTTCATGCCGTCGCGCTCGGGGAGTTGCAGGTCGAGCAGGATCAGCGAGGGGCGCCGCTTCCGGGCCAGCTCGAGTGCCTGGTCCCCATCCGAGGCACTGAGCACACGAATTCCATCGGCGAGCAGCGTCGCCTCCAGAAGCAAAACCATGTCCGGATCGTCGTCGACCACCAGGACCGTGGCGGCGCCATGATTGGAATGCGACAACAGCGCCGACGCGTCGGAGCCGCCGCGCTGCACGGTACGGTCGCCGACGCACTCGAGCTCCAGCCCCTCGGCAGCAGCCAGAACTTCCGGAACGTGCGAGGCGGCGGAGGCGCGTTCGCGGGCCACCGCGCACAAGCCATCCACGGCTTGATCGTCGCGTTCGGGGTCGTGGTGGGTGAACACGAGCTGCTTGACCTCAGCGAGGATCGCGTAGTCAACGGCGCGTTCGATCGGTGTGTGGCCCCAGCCGGCCTTGGCCGGAAAGTCGTCCAGCGTGTACTGGGCGTCGTGAATCACAAGGTCCGCTCCCTCCAGGAACTTGACGTGGCGTCGATCCTCTCGATGGATGGGCTCCGCCCCGGCCGACCCATCGAGCGGATGGAGCGAGTGCGGCTCGTGATCGCAGGCGTACACCACCGTCGCTCCATCGGCCTCGAAGCGGAAACCCAGGGTGAGCGCCGGGTGATTGAGGTACTGCGCGGTGACGCGAACCGACCCGATCTCGAAGACCCCCTCGGTCAGGTCGACGTAGCGCACCTCGGATCTCAAGGAATCCAGATTGATGGGCGAGTACTCGTAGGCCATCTGTCCGGAGAGGGCGGCCTGCAGCTTGCGGTCTCCCCCTCCCGGGGCGTACACCGACCAGTTCGAGCCGGGTACGAACAGCGGGCCGAAGAACGGAAAGCCCTGGATGTGATCCCAATGCGTGTGACCGATCAGTAGGCTTCCCTGAACCGGCTCGTCCGTTTCGGTGAGGGATTTCCCGAGCGCATGTGCACCGGTTCCACAGTCGAGCACGATCAGGGTGCCGTCGTCCGCCCGCAGCTCAACGCAGGAAGTATTCCCCCCGTAGCGCAGAGTGGCCGGGCCGGGTTTGGCGATCGATCCCCGGGTGCCCCAGAATCGAATCCGCATCGCCCATCTATTGTATCGGGCCGCCTACGAGATTGCTGACGGAAATTCCCTACGGCCGAGCGCCGCCCCGGTGCCAGCCGCTACCCTCGGAGACCCTGGAAACGAGGAGGGACCGGTGAAGTATCTCCACACCATGGTACGTGTCGTGGATCTGGACGCATCGATCGATTTCTACTGCAACAAGCTGGGGTTGAAAGAGGTGCATCGCATCGAAGTGGGGGCCGGCCGGTTCACATTGGTCTTTCTGGCCGCCCCGGGCGACGAAGAGGCCCAGATCGAGCTCACCTACAACTGGGACCCCGAGCCCTACGACAATGGCCGCAATTTCGGCCACGTCGCCTACCGGGTCGACGACATCTACGCACTCTGCCAACGCTTGATGGACGGCGGTGTCGCGATCAATCGCCCGCCGCGCGATGGCCACATGGCCTTTGTGCGCTCGCCAGACAATGTGTCTATCGAGCTGCTGCAGGCGGGGAAGCCGATGCCGCCGCAGGAACCGTGGGCGTCGATGCCCAACGTTGGGGAGTGGTGAGTTTGAAGCGTCACGCGCCGGGGTTGCGGGCGTTCCGGCCGATCTTCTGGCGCGCCGTCGCGTTGCCGCTCACCTCCAGCTAGAAGCGCGAGGACGCATCCGCGTGCAGCCCGGAAACCGTCGCGCCATCATGGCGGCGTTCTTCGCGAACCTCGGAATTGCCTTCGCCAAGTTCGGCGGTTTCCTCGTTACAGGCGCGGCGTCGATGCTCGCCGAGGCCGTCCACTCGCTGGCAGACACCGGCAATCAGGGGCTGCTCCTGCTCGGAGCCTCCCGCGCCCAGCGCGAGGCAACGCCCGAGCACCCCTTCGGGTTCGGTCGTGAGCGCTACTTCTGGGCCTTCGTCGTAGCGCTGGTGCTGTTTTCCATGGGCTCACTCTTCGCCATCACCCAGGGGACCCAGAAGCTCTTCCACCCCCACGAGCTGGCGTCGCCGGGCGTGGCCGTTGCGATCCTGCTCTTCGCCATCGCACTCGAAGGCTGGTCCCTCTCGACGGCCGTGCGCGAAGCCAACAAGGTTCGCGGCAGCGAGGGCTGGTGGGCGTTCATCCGCTATTCCAAGAGCCCGGAGCTGCCCGTGGTACTGCTCGAAGATCTCGGCGCGCTGCTCGGGCTGGTGCTGGCGCTGGTTGGCATCGGCCTCGCCACCCTGCTGGGAGACCCCCGCTTCGATGCGATCGGCAGCATCGCAATCGGCGTGCTTCTCGGAGCCATCGCAATCGTGTTGGCCATCGAGATGAAGAGCCTGCTGATCGGAGAATCCGCATCGGAGCAGGTCGGCGATCAGATTCGTGCAGCGGTGGAAACGCTGGACGCCGTGACGAAACTGATTCACCAACGAACGCTCCACCTCGGACCCGAAGAGCTGCTGGTGGCCGTCAAGGTCGAGCTCGACGGAGAGCTCGACTTCCCCGGCGTCGCATCGACGATCGACGCCTTGGAAGCCGAGATCCGCCGACGCGTTCCGATTGCCCGCGTGATCTACGTCGAACCCGACGTCGCGCGCACGAGCCGGGCGTAGCCCCCTCCCCTCTCGCTCAGCCCGAGGCCCACCCCCCCGGCGATCACCCAGGCCAGCGCAATCCAAGCGGGGTCGATCCATGGCGGACCCAGGGGCGGTTCCGCACGCCACGGCTCCACCAAGAGTCGAACCAGCCCGAAGCCAATCATGAAAACGGGAACCACGCTCCAGTCCGGCAGACGCCGAAGCGCGCTGTGCAGTGCGATCCCCGCGGCGATCTCGAGGATCTGAGTCGGCTCGCCCTCCCGGCCTCCGCAACAGTCCCCGATCAAGCAGCCGAGGCGGGCCAGCGCCAACGCCAGCGGTAGGGTCCGAAACGCGTTCGGAACCGGCGCCAGCAGCCACACCCCGATCGGCAGGAACAACACGCAGAAGCCGGTTGTTGGATCGAGCAGGCCCCAGGGATGCTCCACTACGGCCCCAAGGTGAAGCAGCGCCCAGCCCAGGTGCGCCGTTCCAGCCCCGAGCGCCAAGCCCGTCACGAAGCGAAGTTGAGCGCTGCGCGTACTCGCTGCTTCAAAGAGGAGCACCGCCGTCCAGAACGCGGCGATCCATGAGACCGCCTGGATCACGGCGAGCCGCTCTGAAGGCGCTTGGCGCCGTAATCCTCCGCCCGCTCGACGCCGCGGACCCACGCAGTGTGAACTACGTGTAGTACAGAGAAGAAGAAGAACACGGCCGGACTCGAGATCGCGAGGTACACACCGCTCCATGCGTCGTCGGGTCGCTGCACAGCGGCGAAGATCAACAAGAGCGGCACCAGGTGAACGGCGGTCACGAGTCGTAGGGACCGTCGCGCCACAGCTCCCTGGCCCCGGGCTTGGCGATCGCGAACTCGACGGCCAGCGTAGTGAAGCCACGAGAGCGAGTGATACAGCAGTGGGGCAACCACCAGATCATCGAGCACCAGATGTGTCGCGATCCACGGACTCGGAAGCATCGCTCCAGCGACAAGACAGACACCCAACCGCGCAGCAAAGCGTCGCGAGACCAGGAAGATCCCAGCACCTAGCGTCAACAAGCGAAAGGCCCAGACGATGGTCTCGGTCGAATCTGCCAGCTCAAGCGCGAGCTGCTGGCCCCCCGAGGTGGAAGCCGCGACCCACGCAGCGAGTGCCAGGATACCCAGCGCTTCCACGTGCCGATTCAGGCTCCCTGGAATCGGTCCCAGAGTCAGGCTGCCTGAGCGAGCAAGAGCGAGATCATTCTCGATGACATGCCAGACAGAGACGGTAGCCATCGCGATCAGCAAGTAGGGGCCGAGGATCATGCTGTACAGCGCGAACAGACTGCAAAGACTGACTCCAACAAAGGCTAGGAATGATCCGCGGGGATACTCGTCGGGCAACCGCCTGAGAGAGGGCGACCCAGCGAGCGCTCCGAGCAAGTGGCCGTACGCCAGAGGGATGATCAAGAGATCGACGACAGCCGCTCTCGCCGCCGGTTCCGGCACGAGCGCCCGGCACGCAGACATCGCCCCAATGGTGACGATCGCGGCGCAGGCTCTGCTGATCTGCGCGCCAGGTAGCGATCGCATCACTCAGCTAGCGGCCCAGTCAACCACTCGGCGAACTCTTCTCTGAAAGCGCTTGCTCGAGTGCACGGCGCACTGCGTCTCTTTCCTTCTGTCTGACCTCGGCCAATGGCAGCTTCTTCACCTCGCCGGAGTCCATCCGCAACTCGACCGCGTTCCGACTCCCAGGAAGCATCTCTGCGATTTCGGATAGGGCGATCCGCTTTCTCGGCATGAAGAAGCGAAACAGTCTGGAGTAGAAAATTCGTTCGTCGTTGATTTCCAAAACCGGGGAACGCGTTCGCCTCCACAGGGCAACGGAAAATAGGATGGCGACAAGCAGCTGACCCCCAGCCGCGAAGCGAAGCAGGAGCTCCGACGCTTCGAATGTTCCAGGGCGACGCATCCATTCCACCCCTAGGAAAGCAGCATTGAAGCTGCTCGCGATCACGCCCATCGCGAGGAACCAGCGCGGCACTCTCGAGTAGAACCTACGCGTTGCCACACCGGCTCCTCGAGGAAGACCGTCTGCGAAGGATCATCAATCCCAAGAACAGCTGTAGGGGCACCAGGAAGACCAGGAACGAGCCCATATTGGGAACACGACTCAATGCCACCGGTGTACAGGCCCCCGGCCCGCCCAGATCACCCACCTGAGCAACACCCGCGTCCTCGATCGCGAGCTTGATTTCCTTCCGCTGTTTTGGCGGCCCACAGCGCTTCTGGCACGGCCCGCCGCCCGGCTGCGGGCCCGCAGAAAATGCTTCGTGGACATCGGCGATGGCAACTCCCAGGAAAATGTATGCGGCGGCCGCGCCAGCCACCGCCCCAACGACAGCCACCCAGATCGGCGCCCCAGCAGATGTGAGAACCGCTGCAGTACCTGAGATGACTGCCAGAACTGCAGCTTCCAATATCAATACGCTGTGACGTTGCGTTCTCGTAAACGCCTCAGGAGATCTGCCATCCGGATCCCAATAACGGATCGGATTCCCTAGCGAATAGGAGAATTGATTGAGCAATCCGAATACGGGATCTGGGGAGAGGAACCGGCCAACCAGGGGATCATAGATTCTGGCGCCGAGCCACATCAGCCCGCCGCTCGACTCCTGCCGACCCACGAAGTGCGTGGCGTCCGCGACCGCTCCGAAGACGGCGTCGAGCGCGTAGGCGGAATACCGATAGTGGCTGAGAATCGCGCCGGACTCATCCGAAATGAAGCTCACGTTGTTGCGGAAGTCGAAGTGGCGGTACAGCCGGCCGCTCGCCACGAAGTCGATGGTGACGACCCCGAGGTCCAGGGCACCTAACTGGCCGGTGAGTGGGTCGCTCGAGATCCGGCCTCCGAAGTAGACGAAGTCTCGTGTTTCACCGCCCAGGGTGACCGAAACAGGGCGGCCACTCAGGTCCCACTCGATCGCGTCGTCACCGAACGACTTCAACCGTCCCGTGGCGGTCCAACTGAGCGGAACACCCTTGCGCGAGGTAGCAAAGCCGGCAGCATCGTAGCTGTAGCTGACGGTCTCGCCCTGCTGCGTGAGAGCGGCAGAGAGCAGACGGTTACCTTCTGCGTTGTAGCTGAAAGTGTCACCGGTAACACTGTCTACCGGGTTGGAGAGTGCGTCGTACGCATAGCCCTTGGATGTACCCTCACCATCAGCCCAGGCGAACACGCGTTGGCCGATGTAGCGGTTGGGATCGGACAAGCTCCCGCCGAGCGTCAAGGAGTATCGCTCGCTGGTGCTGGCGATCGCGGTCGTTGTCTGCGCCAGAACCTGCTCTCGGAGCGGTGCGAACAACGCGCTGGTCGTGACGCTAGTCGTCTCGACTGAGAGACCCTGGGGGTCGAGCGTCTGTGCGCTCGTCATTCTCGCCGTGGCCGAGTCGTAGTCAAACGTCCGGGTCAGTCGGTTGCCGTAGTTGATCTCCTGGACTACGCCGTCCTCGTAGAGCCACGCGGCCAGCAGCTCCCCGTTGTCTGCCCCGAGACGAGTGATCCTGTTGGCCAGGTCATACTCGTAATCGATCTGGCGGACTAGGCCGGTCGCCGGCAGGTTGAAGGTCTCGCTGATCACTCGGGAACGGAGGTCGTACTGGATGGCCCCGGTCTCTCCCATGGCAAATCCGACTGTCTTCAGGCGGCCCGCAGCGTCATAGCCATAGACTTCTGTGGCATCACGAATCGAGTCGTAGCGAGAAACCAACTGCCCGTCTTGATATGCGAAGGTCTCCTCTCCCTCAACGAACCCATCTCGGCTGGCTCGATGGGCCAAGACACGACCGTAGGGGTCGTATTCGAAGTCTTCACGCATTCCGTTGGGACGGATCACGGCTGTTTGGTTGTCGGCGAGGTCGAACTCGAAGTGGGTAGTCTGCCAGACGCCATCCACCCGTTCTCTGCGGCGCACGGGTCTTCCGATGGCGTCATACTCGAACACGTGATCCCCACCTCCCGGCCGGGATACCGAAAGAAGCTGTCCGTCACTGCGTCGATCGATCTCGATCACGCTCTCGGAGACGATCACACCGCCTGCAGTCGCCGCCACCGCCAACGAGTCGAGGTTTCGATTGCCGTCGTAGCCCCGCGTCAGCGTGCCCCCCTGCTGGCGTCCAGTGCTGGGGATGATCGTGTTGCCCACGGGATCGATGAAGCGACGATCCGTGGCGCTGTCCGCCAACACTTCCAACCAGCGCCCGTGTTCTCCGTAGAGCGGGAACTGGAAGCTGCCGCCGAGCGCGTTCGTCAGCGAAGCGAGAGCTAGTGGGCCCCACTCCGCCGTCGTCACCTCGCCCGCACCATTGACGATAGTCGCAACGCGCCCATCCGCGCCGAACGTACGCTCTTCGACCAGACCCAGAGAATCATCGACTCTCGAGATCGCCCGCTCGTAGATGTCGGCGAGGTTGAGAGCGCCCAGCGCGTAGGTAATCGACACCAGGTTTCCGGATGGTTCCCAGATCTGGGTAAGGTCGTCGCCCGCGTAGCCGAATATCGTCGTCGCGCCAGACGCGGTCACCACGCGGGTCGGCCGCAGTCCCGGGCCCAACCAATAGCCCAGCGTGGCACCCTCCCCCGTAGCCACCCGCTCGATCCAGCGCATCCGGCGCTCCGAATCGAAGAAATAGCGGGTCTGACCCCCGAGTGGGTTGGTGTGACGCGTCGAATAGAAGTTGTTGGTATAGGACTTAGGTGGATAGAACTCGAAATGGTGGGTTGGGTTTCCCTGCCCCACACGGATCACATCTCGTATCCGATCGCCGGCCTGGTACTCGTACTCGATCCGTTCACCCTCCGAACTGACTGAGGCCGTCAGCAAGCCGCTCCACAGCGGGTCGTATTCATATTCCGTTCCACTCCACGCCTGCTCGATCGCTTTAGAATCGCGAACGCGCACCAGCTCGGCCCCGGAGTATTCGTACTCGGCCACCCGCCCGGTTCGCGCATCCTCCAGCCGGATCGGCGCGCCGCTAGTATCGAGCTGCAAGTCGAAGAACGCGGCGCAGGCTCCTTCGAAGCTGCACTGCTCGATCGCCAGCATCGAGACACCCGCGGCCTGGTAGCGCCGATGATCGATACGCGGATATGGGACCGTCGCCCATTGGGCGTGCGAGATCTGCCCCTGTGAATCGAAGTGAAACGCCCATCCTCCCTTCGTCTGGATCACATCGGCGCGTTGCTTGATCCAGACGCTGCCCGGGATGGCACTGCCATTGGCGAGCTGCGAAACATCGTAGACAGCACCAGTGGAGTCGATGAAGACGGATCCGTCGTAACTCATTTCGAAATTCCAGACCCAGGCTCTCAGCGCGGAGTTGTAGGTGGCGCGGATCGCCTGAGTTCCAAACATCGTGTCGATCGTCATGTCGACCCGTTCGATCAGCAGGTTTCCACCTGCGGCGTTGACGGCGCCGCCGGGAACGGGAATCAGATTCAGAAGCTGGTACTCCGGAATTCCCGACTGAGGGCTCAACGCGATGTAGGGAACCCCACAGCCCATGGATACCGTGAGCGCGGAGAGCAGGAGCGCGACTCCGCGGCCGATCAACGAACGAGCGAAACCCAACTGATCAACTCCTTCGAGGACGCTGCCGCCTTCGACCGATCAAAAACAGCCCGATGGCCCCTGCTCCGAGCAAACAGGCGAGATCGGGTTCGGGTACGAATCGCAGTCGCAGGGTCGCCACCACCGGCGCGGGCCGTTTTCCGAGCAGTGGCGAGAGAATCTGAACCGGCGAGACGAGCTTTAGCGCGCCACCAGTAAGCGCAGTGCTACCCGCAAAGGACAACGGGCCGTGGACCCACCCAACTGTGGGCCACGACACCATGGCTCCAGAAGTGGTCGTGATGGGAATCGAGGTGGTCCCGATCGTCCAGGGAAGAAAGCTCACGGCGACCTGATTCGACGACGAGCCCGCAATAATGGACCCGCCGACGCCGAGACCAGTCTGTCCGCTGTGGTCGGTGAGCGGAACGTCCAAGCTCTGCGCGCAGCCGACGAAGAGCAGACACAGCCGGAGAGTTCCGCGAATGGAAATTTGGTTCTGGATCAAGTAAGGCTCCATTGGCGTTGCGGCGGAAAACGGTGACAAGGTTCCAGCGCCCAGGTCGGCTTGGAGCTGGACCGAGTCGACAACCGCCGCAACTTCGGGATCGGTGACAGGAACGGTCTCGACCCCGCCGATACCGCCTGCGAGCACCAGGGTGTGAAGCGCGACGGCAGAAGTGCCGGGGTTGACATTGGCCACCCCAGCTCCGGACACAGAGACCCGGGGAAGCCCCCCACCAACAAACTCGGCCGAGGCAGTTCCCTCGATTGCCATCAACCCCCCGTCTGCCGCGGTTGAAACCGCTGCGGCCATCGCGGCTAGCAGGTACAACTGGGCTCTCAACGTTGTGCCGCGTTCAGTCTCGCGCCGATTCTGCTCAACACGGCCGCGATGATGAACGAGGCGAAGCCAACGAGCGCCGAAACCTGCGGTGAGAATGCCCAGCGAAGCGGCGGTAGGCCACAACTGACCGCGGCTGCATTGAGGCCGGAGTGGAGCCCGACACACAGTGCAATCGAGCCAGTCAGGAGAAAGAGAGTGCCCAGCCCAAAGCCCACGATCGCGGCTCCCACCAGCTCCCAGGCCTGCAGGTGAGGAAGTGCAAACAAGACACTCGAGAGCGCAACGGCAGCGACCGACCCGAACCTGGGTACCAGCGCCAAAAGCAGACGCTCGCGATACAGGAGTTCTTCCAACACCGGAGCAACGACGATCGTTGCAAGCCAGTAGCTCGGGCCGCCGAGGCCGGGCGCGATGTCTCGTGCGGGCTCGAGTCCGATTGCACGGCCCGTGATGACAATCATGGCAACCCACGCCGGCAAGCCAACAAAACCGGCCCCAAACCCGAACGCAGCGTGGATCCACCCGAGGTGGATCGGCCAGGCTCGGCGGCGGCGGACAAGCACGACAACGCCAGTCGCCAACCCGAGCGCGAACAAGAGGGCGCTATCCGCTCCCAGTCGTCCATCCAAGAGGGGCGCCACGCCAAGAACGATTGTCCAGACGATGAGCACGAGCAGCACCGACGTGGCAACACTCGCGTCACCCGCATGCCACCCGCAAGAGGCGAAATCCTTCGCCGCCGCACGAGATTCCGCGGCATTTGTTCGAAAAGCCATACGTGCGGCGCAGCTTTTCGTCCCGGGATCCTTCGGCGCTCCGTAGTACATCCGAGCGAGAATCGAGATGGCGCGTGCAGGCATCAGGCCTGGCACCAGCAATCATTGTGCCAACGCCCGAAGGACGACGATGCACCGAGCCGTCGAGTGACGCGAAGCCGATCATTCCGATCGGCTAGTCACGCAACCTGTTGTCCCTAGGCGTGCCTACAGGCGCTCCTGGGCTATCGGAATCGGGATCGCCTCGGCTGGGACCGGTCTGGGCGCTCTGCTGTTCACTGCGATTGGCATTCTCAGCAATGGAGCATTTCTCACAGGAACGCGACGCACCTCCCGCTTAGTGTGAGGCCCGAGGCGGCCTCTCCAATCCCATTCACCGCTGAAGCCTATCGCGGCGTCCTTCCGCTGCCGTGGATCTGTGACAACGAGTCGCTCGACTGATGTCGTGGGCGCGGCCGAGCGTGGTCTCTTCTGGCCCCTTTGGCGCGAAACCTCGATACCTTGTGTCGCGCTTTACGAAGCTCCTCATCCGTCATCTCTCGCGCGATCGCCGGCAGATTCTTCACTGCCTTTGCGTTCCCCTGGTTGGCGGCGAGTCTCGTCCACATGTACGCCTCGATCACATCCTTGGGGACCCCGACCCCTTGAAAGGTCGCCGCTCCCAGTGCTCCTTGTCCCAATGGGTCGCCAGCCACAGCGGCTTTCCGAAACCACTGTGCTGCCAGCACGGGGTCCTCCTCAAGCCCTAGGCCAGCTGCATACAGGAGACCCAGGTGCGCTTGAGCTACCGGCAGCCCCGCGTCTGCGGCCTTGCGATACCACTCGGCGGCTCTAGCCGGGTTTCTCTCAACACCATCGCCTCTCTCATAGAGTTCGCCCAGATCGGACTGTGCATCGGGAAGCCCTGCGTTCGCAGCGTTGCGCAACCATCGGCTGCCGGTCTCCGGGTCGCGTTCGCCGCCGAGCTCTCCTGACAGCATCAGGGTTGCCAAGAAGTAATCACAGCGCTCGTCGCCTTCGCTTGCGCCCTTCTCCAGGTAGCGAACCGCGGAATCGAACTCTTCAGCCTCGATACTCTTCGACGCGAGGCGCAGATAGTCGTTCGTCGCGCAGGCTGACCCAAGAATCAGGACGAGCCCCGCTACGATGCCAGCACGTGTGCCCATCGACATCCCCTCCTGTGACTCACTCCAGGGTATGGGCTAAGAGTCCGAAAGATCCATCTAAATCTCAGGCTCACTTGGCCTCAGGTAGCTACGATCTCCCCGAGCGGCGACTATCCATCTCGTTCGACCGTGGTACGCGAGATTGAATAGCCGCCCGGGGAGGACGGGATGCCGGTCAGCTATCGAATCGATCCGGCGCAGAAGGTCGTATACACGGCCTTCGAGGGCGAGGTCACGGATCAGGAATTCGTGCGGCACGCCAGGAAGCTCGGAAGCGATCCCGAGATCGATGGCTCCTTCGTCGAGCTGATTCGCGCGGACACGAGTTCCATGGTGGGCGTTACGGGCTCGGGCCTTCGCGAGATTGCCGATGCTCTCAAAGTCTCCACCGCGGTAAGGAAGATCGGGATTGTCGCTTCCCGGGAGGTCGAGTTCGGTCTAGCTCGAATGGTCGAGTCGCTCGCTCACGGATCGCCCATAGAGATCCAGGTCTTTCGAGAGCTAGCGGACGCGTCATCTTGGCTTGGCATTGAATGAGCGGGCTCGAGACCCGGGCGAGGATGTCGCCGCCCGATCAGCGCTGATTGCGGGCTGATTGCACGCTGATTACGACGGGGCGGTGGGAGAGAAGCGATGGAGCATCACGATATCCTCCGGACTCTCGCGGAGGTCGCGACTGCGTTCGCCGGCTTCACAGGAGTCGTCGTGGTCCTGGGAGGTCGAGCCCGCGGATGGCGAACGATGCAAACGACCGCTGTCATCACGCTTCTCGCAGCTAGCCTGGGAGTGGTCTTCTTCGGTTTCCTGCCGGATTTGGTTCTCGCCGCCCACCTTGAACCTGCCCAAGCTTGGCGCGTCTCGACCTTTTTGTTCGCGACCTACCATCTTGTTGTCATGCTTGGCAGCTGGCGGGGTCGCAAGCGCGCGCTCAGTGATGGCGAATCGCACTTCGGACCCCCTCGGCTCGGTCCTGTCGCGTACGCTGGAGGCGTCTCCATTGTTCTTGCCCAGTTTCTCGTCGCGGGGGGCCTGATGTCGTCGTGGCTATTCTTCTTCTATCTCCTCGGGCTTCTGTGGCTGCTTGCCATGGCCACGCTCGTATTCGCGGTTCTTCTGATGGAAAACCTAGGACCGAGGCCCTCCGCCTGACAACGTAGATCCAACTCTGCGAGACACGGGAGTAAGATGTATGGAACTCAATGTCACGACTGGTTACTTCGAAGACAAGCGCGAAGCGATTCAAGAAATATCGGACGCGGGTTGGTGGCCGATCTCGGTGCGAGACTCTCCGGGTGAGGTGTACGAGGCGCATAAGCACGATGCCGACCAGACCCTGTACGTAGTGGTCGGCGCAATCGAGTTGGAAGCCGACGGCAACGCCTTTCGCCTCGAACCGGGAGACAAACTCGAGCTACCGGCGTTCACGGTGCACGCGGCCAAAGCGCCGCTAGGGGCCACCTACATCATTGGCGTGCCCAAGGTGGACGTTCTGTCGGAACACGCGCTCGCACCGGATGCGTGAAGCGAGCATAAACGCGAGCACCCCTGTTCGCCGGCCCGATGTCGCTGTCAGGAAACCCCACCCTCGCGGCCGAGCAGGAAGGCCATGTTGCCGGAGAAGAAATCGCCCGCCGCCTCCGGCTCCATTCCGTGCCGGCCGGCGGTGCGGTAGTCCGCGAGCGGCTGTGCGGTCCCCTCGCTGTGCGGGTAGTCGCTGCAGCACATGAAGAGCTCGCCGGACTGGCCGATCAGCCGGCTGGGAAGCTCGTAGGAGAAGGACGAGACCCGCACCTGGCGGCGGAAGTAGGCGCTCGGCTTCTCGTCGAGGGGCACGTGGGGGCGGCCGTTGAGACGGGAGACGAAGTCGTGGCCGCCGTCGAGCATCATCAAGAACAGTGGCACCCAGACCGCCGAGAGCTCGACGACGCCGAAGCGAAGCCGGGGATGGCGCGCAAGCACACCGTTCACGATCAGGTCGGTGATCGCCAGGGCTGGCGCGGTCCACAGGAACACCGTCTCTACCACCGGCACGACGCGCTCCTCGCGCACGTCGGTGTACCAGGCATCGTCGAAGGGTCGGCGCTGGTCGGCGACGTGGAAGACCGGCGTGACACCGAACTCGACGAAGGCCGACCACGCACGCTCCAGGGACGGGTGCGAAAGCGGCCTGCCGTCCACGAGAGCCGGGGCGATCATCGCCAGCTGAACGCCGCCTCGCGCCAGCTCGCCGAGCTGCTTCTCCAGCCAGTCGAGGTCGCGCAGGGTCAGGTGCGCGACGGGATGGAGCCGGCCACGGCCCTGGGCCGCAACCTCCACCGCCCAGCGGTTCCACGAGCCCATGTTCAGCAGCAGCGACGCCAGGTCGGCGTCTAGGCTGCGCTCCCAGGCGAGACCGTAGTTGGGGAAGAGAGCCGCCTCGTCCACACCGAGCTGGTCGAGCCGGGCGACGCGCGCGCTCGGGTCCCAGTAGTCGGCGGGCAGGATCTCGTCGTAGCGGGCCAATGGCGGCAAGCCCTGGCGAACCCGCTCCCGGCGCTCACCGATGGCGTCGGTCTCGCCGGGCCACTGCACGTCGGCGAGGCCGAGCCGCTGCCCCCGCCACGTGAGCCACGGGTGCCCGAGCTCATCGTCCGCGATCACCAGCGCGTCTCCGCGCGCGGCCGGGTCTGCATAGCGCGCCCAGAGGTCGCGAGGCTCGAACAGGTGCTGGTCGGAGTCGATCACGCGAGCCATCGGGCTTCTCCCGGACCTTCGGAGAGCAGTCTGCCTCCGCCCGACATCCTACCCCAATGGGACTCGTACCCGAGGCGGTCCGCTGCGGCCGCGCATCAACGCCCAGGCGAAGCGAGACTCCGCTCAGCCGTCCTCGAGGCTGACCTGGCGCACCTTGACACCGGCCTCGCGGAGTAGATCGCGGGCTATGTCCCCAAGCGGGTAGTCGGCGTTGTAGACCACCTCCAGAATTCCCGCGTTGATGATCATCTTGGTGCACATCAGGCAGGGAGAGAAGGTGCTGTACAGCGTGGCGCCCCGAATCGAAGAGCCGTGGTAGGCCACCTGGGTGATCGCGTTCTCCTCTCCATGAGAACACAGACACTCATCCAGCCGGGTGCCGCCTTCGGCGAAGCCGTTGCAGCGAGGGCATCCTCCCTCGTTGCAGTTTCGGGTGCCACGGGGGGTGCCGTTGTAGCCGGTGGAGACGATTCGCTTGTCCAGGGTGATCACTGCGGCAACCTTGCGCTTCACACAGTTGCTGCGGGATGCCACCACCCGGGCAATCGCCATGAAATACTCGTCCCAACCGGGGCGTTCAAAAAAAAAGCTGCGCTCCAGCAGCGCCTGGAGGGTTTGCTGGAGCTCCTCGAGGCTGCCGTTGTTCTCGATCGAATCGTCGGCCAGGTCGCGCACGTCGAGCAGCTGCTGGGCGGCCGGGTCATCGCTGCCGAGCTCACGGTTCTCGAGCTGTCGCAGCTCGGCCAAGGTTTTCGGATCACCGATGCGGCCGCGCTCGGTGATCCGGCGCAGGCGAGTCTCCTCGTCCGCGTCGATCCACACCAGCCGGAAGTGTCCGGTCAGCCCGCGCAGGGCTGCCACCTCCGCGGGGTGGCGAATCGAATCGATCACGTAGTTGCGATCGGCCACCAGGGTTCGTGCCAAACGGTTGGCGAGCGCGGCGGGCCCTTCAGAGCTGCGAATCTCGGTGCCAACCTCGATCATCCGCTCTCTGGTCGGCTCCAGGCCCCGCTCGCTCAGCTCATCCCGAATCACGTCCGAAAGCGAGTGGGCGTAGAAGCTGCGGGCTTTCAGATAGCCAACTGCCTCGCCCTTCCCGGCTCCGTTTAGCCCGGAGATGCCTACGATCATGCTGCCCCCCAAGGTCGATCGAGCGCGGCCAGCAGTTCCCTCAGATCTGCGATCTTCGGACAGTCGAGCGCAGGATACTCTCCGACCACGTCGATGATCACCGGCGCGAGCCCCGCCG
>CAXMOC010000212.1:0-6344 GCA_964194865.1 uncultured Opitutales bacterium
GCGCGTTCGAGCACGCCCCGATAGACCCGCTCGATCGCATCGGGTGCGTAGAGCCCCTCGTCCACTCGCGCGGAGACGTGCTGAGTCGCCGGTAGTCCAACCATTTTCTTGCGCACCCGGTCCGAAGCGATCACGACGCCCTCGAGCTCGTCTGCCAACGCTCCAGCGACCGTACTCTTCCCTGTTCCCACGGCGCCACCGACGAGAGCCAAGGATCCAAGCGGCCGGCTGCGCATGACTTCGGCCGCAAGCTCCAGGTGACTTTGCGCGCTCGCGGCTGCGCGGGCGCGCTGGGCGGGTTTGATCTCAGGGTCTTCGGCGGCGATTGCAGCCACCTTGGCGCGAACTGTGGCCCGATAGCTGATGAAGAAATCCACGACGCGGTAGAGGTCGAAATCGTCGCTCTCACGGGCATAGCTGCAAAGGAACCGTTCACTGAGTTCGCCATGCCCTCGATAGCGAAGGTCCATCGCCAGGAATGCGACCTCCGATGCGGCGTCGATATGGCGCAGTCGATCGCTGAATTCCAGGCAGTCGATGATGAGCGGAGCGGCTGCGTCGTCTTCGAACCAGATGTGTTGAAGATGGAGATCGCCATGTCCGTCTACGATTAGACCCCTTCGGCGGCGACGATCGAAGCGTTCGCTGCAGCGCTCACCAAACAGCCTCAGCGCTTCGCTTGTCTCAGCCAGCAGCGCCGTCGAGACGAGCTGGTCGGGCGCTCCGGCCAGCGAGCGGCAGTTTTCTTCTACTGGGCCGAGGCATCGCGCATGCCATTCTCGAGCGGTGAAGGGTGCCGGCACGCCGAGGCCGTGCCGAGCGTGAAATTCCGACATCCGCGCGGCGACTCGGTCCAGGTGAAGGGTCGACAGGGCGCCCTCTTCGAGCAGCGAAAGGGCATCGCGGCCAGCGGGAAGCCGTCGCATCACCACGCAATACTCGACGGGATCCGCAGCCGACGGCACCCGTTCGCACACGCTGCCCAACCAGTGTTGGCGGCCATCGGTCAGGATTGGAGCCATTCCGAGGTAGACGTCCGCGGCCAGGCGACGATTGAGGGCCACCTCGCGCTCACAATCTGCGGTTCGCTCGTCGCGCGTCGCGAACTGGACGAAGCCGAGGTCCACCGGCTTGCGCAACTTGTACACGCGACTCTGGCTGAGAAACACGTGAGAGATGTGGGTCTGGATCCACTCGATTCCGTGCTTCGCGCTCGCGTCGGTGGGGTAGGCGGCGGGCTTTGAGAGATCCGACAGCGCTTGCGAGTCCAGCCAATCTCCCATCAGCCGATCCCCCAGGGCCTAGCTCGTCGGTGGATCCTTCTCGAGCAGCTCGATCAGGTCGAAGCTCGAGATGATGCCGAGGAGCTCCTCGTCATTCATCACGAGCACCCGCTGCACCCGATGGTGGCGAAGCGTCATGGCGATCTCCGAAACCAATGCGGTCGGAGCGACCGAGACGATGTCCGGCGTCATGACCTTGGAGACCCGACGCTCTCCCAGTGACTCCCGAAAGTCTTCACTGAACGACCAGGGAAGCGAGGGGACGCCGTCCTGGAAGTAGCCAGGTCCGGGGCGTGTGGCGTCTCGGTCGTCGATTGCGGCCTGCAGCACATCGGACATGCTGATCACGCCGAGCACGGAACCCTGCTCGTCGACGACAGGCGCGCCGTGGATCTGCTCATCGGCGAACAGACGTTGAACGCTGATGAGCGGGTCTGCCGGTGCAACCGTGACGACGGGTGCCTGCATGAGTTCACGTGCGGTGCGGGGCATCTCGATCCCTCCTCCCCCCTCGGGAGTGCAGGCCTTGTGCCATAGCTATCGTCGCGAATTCCGAAGGTTTCGCGAACTCCTGCTGTATCGCTCTGCCCCGATGTGGGGCGTTTCGCCACGAATTTCTCAGGAGTCGGTTGCGATGGCCTCTCGCGCCAACTGGGAGAGTTGCTCCCTATCCCCGATCACGACCAGGTGGTCACCTGCCTCGACTCGCTCCCCTGGACCGGGCGCGAGTTGGATCGGCTGGTCCAAGCGCTTGAGGGCGACGACTCGAAGCCGCTGATTCCGCCTTTCGATCTCCCCCACCTCGATGGTCGATGCGGCCGAGCCTTCGCCGACGCGGATCTCTTCCAGATCGATTTCCTCTCCACGGCTCGGCAGCGAAAGCTCGAGAAAATCCACCACCGAGGGGCGCAGGATCGACGCAGCAGTTCGCAGTCCGCCCGTCTGAAGGGGGGAATTCACGTAGTCCGCTCCGGCCCGCCGAAGGCGCCGGATCGACGCCTCCGATTCGCCGCGGGCGTGGATCTTGAGCTTCGGGTTGAGCTCGCGCGCAGAAAGCGTGATGAATACGTTGTCGGCTTCGGTCGAAGTGGCCACCACCATGGCGTCGGCATTCGCGGTTCCCGCCTGCTCGAGGATCTCGTCACGGGTCGCACTTCCGATGATGTAGTCGAGGCCCGTCGGAGCAAGCATGGCCTCCTGTTCGGTGGATCGCTCGACCACGACGACCGTGCGACCGGCGCGAACGAGCTCATCGGTCACGACCTTTCCGAAGCGGCCGTAGCCACAGACGATTACGTGCCCGCGGTGTTTCGAGATCTTGCGCATCATCGACCTCCTTTGGATCACATTGCGCAGCCGGCCTTCGAGGACGTCCTCGGCGATGACCGAGACCAGATAGAGGGCTGTGCCCACACCCGTGATGATCAGTCCCGTCGTAAAGATCTGGCCGGCCCGTGTCTGGGGCGCGACGTCACCGAAGCCGACTGTGGAAATGGTCACGACAGTGAAGTAGAGCGCGTCGAACCAGGGCAGCCCCTCGATCCAGGCGAATCCGATCGTGCCCGCGGCGGTGAGCAGCGCCAGCCAACCAATGGCTGCGAATATTCGCGCTCGAGAGTTCAATCCGCTCTCCTCCCAGCTCTCATGTCGTCGCGACGCGAGAACCGCTTCGACCACTTGGAGGTTATCATCGCGCGTCCATTGATGAGGCGCGGTCGAAAAGTTGCTGCGATCGGGTCTGCCAGAGCTCGCGATGTCCACAATGATAAGCGGCTGCACTGGTTCCCTGATGACGAGGCCTTCGGCAGGAGGTTGGCCAGAAGCGCGGGCCTGGGTTCCGCGCGGGTGGGGGTTCATCGGCTTCCGGGCGGAGAGAGCTCGTTGCGGGTCCGCGCCCCTGCCGGTCGCCACGCATTGCTGATCCGACGGTGAACCGCTCTGCGAGATTCACGCCGAAAGCCGTGAGCGTAATTCAGCGGCCCATGGCCCGGTGTTCTCGCGTCATCAGCGCGTGCAGGTCGTCCAGGCGCTGCCGCACGTCTGCCGGAACATGCGTGCCGGACGACCCCGAATAACCCGAAACCAGAAACTCCTCGAGCAGGTCGAACGCTTCATCCGCATAGGGCTCGGTGGGCCCCAGGTGAATCGCCGTCTCTAGCAGATGTTCGGTCTGCCACGCCCAAAGGGTTCGGCCGATGCGCGATTCGATGACGCCGAGCAGAAAGTAGGCTTCTCCCTGGTCCCGGCGGGAGTTGCTCGGTGACGCGACGTAACGCTGGAGAACACCGGACGCGGCGATTAGCGGAACCAGCTCCGAGGCATGCAATTGTCGCAGGGTCTCGGCGTCCGTGCGGATCAAGCTGCGCGCACGCTCGAGCGGGGGGCCGTGATCCGTCTTCTGGAGCGCCCGGAGCGATTCGATCCAGGTCTTCAGCTGGCCCACCAGGCGTTTCGGCAGATCGTCTCTCGCGGCCAATTTTTCGAGGTGCGAGATGGCTCTCTCGGGATCCTCCTGCACCCTCAAGCAGACCTCGAGGTAGCTCTCGAAGTTCCCCGTGAGGTCGAACTCCACGAGGGAGGTGGCGGGATCGGCGAAGATCGACTCATAGCTGGAGAGCGCTAGTTCGAATTGGCGCGTCGCGACCTCGAGCTGCACCCGCTCTTCCGGAGGGAGCGCCGCGATGGCTGGGTGTTCGATCAGACGGCGGCCGAGTGGATGCGGGCGATCATCCGGTAGTCGCGAGTGACAGGCGATGCAGGTGTCCGTCAGGTGGCGGAGCAGGAAGCGGGATTCGGAAATTCGACCTTCGGTGAACCGCGTTCGAATGTCCTGGCTGTCTCGCGCGAGATTGGCGCTGAGAAATGCAAACCCCGCCTCGCCGCCCGAGCCGTGCGCCTCGAGCCTCTGGCTGTTGCGAGTGAGGCGGTCGAGTGCTCGTTTGATCGCAGCCCGGTTCTCGGGATTGCCGAAGCGGCTGTCCTCCAAGCTGAGCGGGAGAACCACCTGCAGCGATTCCACGATCTCCGCCATGATGTCGCGAACCTCGGGGTCCGAGGCCGGGGCAGCGAAGCCATCCCCAGCCAGGCCGAGGCCGAGGATGAGGATCGATGTCGGGCAGATCCAGAAGCGCATTCTCATCGACGTCATCACCTCCGTTCTCTCCGATTCCACTGGGGAAGACTGCTCGGCCTCCGGGTCACGACCCGACCATCCCGATAGCGGTCGACGCGCTCCCGAGTTTCGATCCGTGTTGCTTCGTTTCGCTCGGGCGTGACGGAATCACCGCTGAAACATTTGGACCGCCCCCTAGATCGATCCCATTTACGAGCCCGCGAGTGTCAAAGAATTGCGTCAGCTTGACCCAGTGAACGCTTCGACGAAGTCGCTTTCCGTCAGGATTCCAACGAGTCGCTCCGACTCCACGGCGACGAGGCAGCCGATCTTGGGGTCGCGCATCTGGCGGGCAGCGTCTTCGAGCGGAGCGTCGTTCCGTCAAACGCCCTTCAGCTTGACGGCCCAGACCGAGCATGGGGCATGCCGCATGGTGGCCTCAGCGACGCTTCCGAGCAGGAGGTGCTTGACTCCGGTATGCCCGCGAGTGCCGATCACGATCAGATCCGCACCCACTTGCTCGGCGGCATTGGCGATTGCACGGGCAGGGGGGGCTTCTGCCATGTGCGACTCGACCCGAATGCCTTCGTCCTGGATTTTCTTGGCGACGGCACTCAGCTTCGCCACTGCGGCTTCGCGCGACTCCTCGATGTAGGGCTCGGGTATCGCCACCTCATACGGTGTCAGCATTGGAATTCGCAGATCGAAGGCGTGAACGACGTGGACCTCCGCCCCTAGTTGTTTGGCCAACGTGGCGGCGGCGTCAGCAGCCGCGTCGGAATGTTCCGAGAAATCGACGGCGACTAGAATGGTGCGAATCGGATCCATCAAATGACTCCTCGAGTTCGCTCAGCTGTTTGCACCGAGCATTGTTCCTGGAGAATGCACATCGGGTGCCAGCAATCGACGACCACGCATGGCCCTTGCGGCCACTCCCGGACTCACGACCGAGACATATTGGCCCAAAAGGGGCGAAATGCCTCATAGGACCTCTCGCGGGCTGGTCTCGCGCCAGCGGTAGTGGCATGGAACCTGCGTTGCCTCACGGGGCCATGCGAATTCGGGGGAACGGGCGCGATCGACGGGTCGAGCGCGTGCTCTGGCTCGAGGGCGTCGCGAATCTGAGCCTGGCGCTTGCCAAGGCAGCCGTGGCTCTCCACACCGGATCGATGGCCGTGCTCGGCGACGCGATTCACTCGCTCGCGGATCTGGCCAACAACGGCCTGGGTCTGGTTGCCACGCGCATCTCTCGCCAGCCGCCGGATCGGGATCACCCCTATGGCCACCGAAAGTTCGAGACGCTGGCGGTCTTTGCGATCGCCGTGTTGCTGTCGGTGCTGGCACTCGAGCTGGTGCACGGGGCGTTTGCGCGGACGGGCCGGGCCGTGACACAGCAGGGTTGGACACTCGCTGTCATGTCGGGTGTGCTGATCGTCAACCTGTTCGTCGCGACCTGGGAGGGGCGTTGGGCCAAACGGCTCGACTCGGACATCCTGCGCGCAGACGCCCGTCATACGGTGTCCGATGTCCTGACGACACTGGGCGTGATCGTGGGTTGGCAGCTCGCGGCGCGCGGGTATTACTGGATCGACGCGGTGGCTGCGGTGGTCGTTGCAGCGATCATTCTGTACCTCGCTTACGGGCTGTTTCGCCGAGCGATCCCGGTGTTGGTGGATCGAAGCATCGCCAGTGCGGAGGAGCTGTCGGAGATCGCGGGCGCGGTGCCCGGGGTCAGGGGGACTCGCCGGGTGCGCTCTCGGTTGAGCGGATCCGGTCCCGCGATCGACCTCGTCGTGAGCGTGGACCCCGCGCTCTCCACCGAGAGCTCCCACGCCATCGCTGATGAGATCGAACGCGTGCTGCGCGAGAAGTTTTCGATTCTAGACGTGACGGTCCACATCGAGCCGGACTAGCCTGGGCTAATCGGCGCTGGACTCGACAAGGTCTCG
>CAXMOC010000213.1:0-13596 GCA_964194865.1 uncultured Opitutales bacterium
AAAAGAAGCCGTCGGGGCACTCGGTGTCGCGCGGAAGGTAGTTGGTGATCTCGAACGGGTCGTCGCGATCGCTGACGTCCTGGATGTTGAGCCCGTTCTCCTGCAGCGGAATGTAGGCCAGGCTATCGGAGTCGAACTCGAGCGCCTCCGGCCAACCCGGCAGCTCCACGGGAGCGTGAAGAATCGGGCCTCCGCCACCCCCGCATTCGTCGGGAACGCCGTCTTGGGGGTCGTCGTCGGCGCTGCCGCCGGACCCGGGGACCTGATCGCAGAGCTGTCCGAAGCCGAATGGGTCGACATCGCAGGTGTCGGCGATCTGGTTGCCATTGCAGTCGCTGTCCCAGAACTTCAGGGCGGTGTTCGAACTGACGAGCTCGTTTTGATTGTCGAAACACGACGCGACGATCTCGTCGACCCCCACTCCGCCGTCCCCCGTGTAGGTGAAGCTCGCTTCGCCGTTTGCATCGGTCGTCGCCACGTCTGTGTCGCCCGCATTGGGCCCCGCAACGACGTCGAACGTGACGTCCTGACCGGGCAGCGGATCGACCACGTTCTCGGTGATCCGGGCGGTCACGGTGTGGTCGGTCCCCGGCTGGTTGAGTGCGAGATCGGGGGTAAGCGTCACCCGCTTCTCCGCAATGGGGTCAAGGGCGAGACCCCCGGGGTAACCGTAGGAATCAGCGGAGGCAAAGCCGTAAGCATAGGCCCCGAAGGGGCGAGGGCACGTGACGACGTGTGAGCCGATCGCAACAGGTTCTCTGGCGCCGGAGAACCCGCTGGCACCAATGGCCGAAAACGCCGCCGTGAAGGGGCCACCGTCGATCGTGCAGGAACCAATGTCCGGCGTCTGTACGACGACGTTGACGAAGTTGTTGAAGGCGATCGGCGCTGCGGCGGGAGTGCTCAGCGTATAGCTCCGAAGGAACTGCTGCGTTGGTGGAACCATCATCATGAACGGGTCCGACGTCACGTTGTCGGCCTGGAACCCCTTGGAGTATTGCATCAGCATCACGGGCCCAGTCGCGTCGATCTCGTGGACCGAGTCGGAAGCGAGGTCGGCCTGAAAAAACTCCGCGCGGTCCAGGGTCGCGACGAGGACCCCATCGATTCGGACCTCTGTAGCGTCGTCGCGGGCAATGACCCGGAAGAAGTCTCCAGCGGTACGGGTGGCTAGAGATACCGTGAGGAAGCTCACGCCCCACGTGGCCGTCGGTGGTAACTGCTCGACGATATGATCACAAGCCACTAACGGCGCAGGGACGTTGACGCATTGAGCTCCGCCGAAGACGGCGACCGGCTGGTCGGAGAGGATGATCGATCCGCTCACGTCTTCGCCCACATTGTCGGATTGAAGCTGGTACGTCTCGAACCGATCCAACGTGATGTCGTAGGGAACGCCGGCCACACGGGTTCCGGTGGAGATGCTCGGAGTGATCGTCACGGTCGTACCGTCTAGTACACCTACGACAAGGAACTCCGATTGAAGGAAGGTGAAGCCCGTTTCGAATCCGAGAACGATGGATTCGGTGCCCAGGATGTCGGTGGGAAGTCCCAGGAACGCATCTGTCGATGCTGAGTGCTGGTTGAGGCCGTAGACGACGATCTCATCGTCTGCCGTCACCCGGACACCCTGGCCCGTGATCAGGTCGCTCCCGTTCACGGTCGCCGATAGGGGCAGGGGAACGGATGTGATCGCACCCGGTACGACGGCAAACGGGGTCGCGACGGCTTCGCTCGGAATCTCGACCGTGCCAGAAGTCGCGGTGTCACCGGTGATGAAGAGCGTCAGGCTGTTGCTGGCGCTCAGGTTCTGCATGAAGCCGAGCATGAACTCGGTGCCGAGATTGTCGTCCTGAGCGGCTACCGGCCGCCCGGCGAGAAGGAAGGTTGCCAGCGCAATCCCGCCCAGTGCGATGGCTCGGAGAGCCAGAGGACGCCGGCGGTTGCTCCGTGGCCGCTGCGTCGCCGCGGTGGTCAGTGTTCCCCAAGGCGCTGTGATCGTCCTTGCTGCCATCTATCTCATCCTTCCAGATTCAGCCCCGCGAGGGACGACCTTCGATGCTCCCTGGGTGGAATTCCACCCCTATCGGATTATGCCCTCAATGCGCCATGGAAGTCAGGCCTTAATTTGGAGATCGCGACGCCGTTCGATGTCGAACGATAGGGGCCACCGCGGGTGCCAGCCACATTGCGCGGGAAGCTCGTGGCATCGCTGGAAGCTTCGAAGTTCGCGTGGTCTCGGATACAGTTGCCGGTTGCTGAACACACGGCCGCCCCCGCTCTGACCGGAGAATGCCGGACGATGTCGAAGGAAACGCGCAAGATCGTCGCCATCCTGTTCAGCGATGTTGTCGGCCACACCACCCAGACCGACGACGAACGGACCGAGCCGGTGGGCGCCATCTCGCGTACCCGGGAGGTTCAGCGAGAACTCGTCGAGAGGTATCACGGTGAGTGGCTGAGGGAGTTGGGTGACGGCGCGCTGTGCACGTTCGACGCCGCGCCCAGGGCACTCGGCTGTGCACTCGAGATCCAGCGAGCCTTCGGCGAGGAACCGAAGGCGAGCCTGCGGATCGGCATCCACCTCGGTGACCTGGTGTTCCGCACGACGGAGACCGGCACCGACGTATTCGGTGATTCCGTCGTTGTCGCTGCGCGGGTACAGGGCGTAGCCGCGGCAGGTGGAATCTGCGTCAGCGATCGAGTCTTCGAGGCGCTGCCGCGCAACGTCAAGGGCCTCGAATTCAACGATCTGGGCGAGCAGCAACTCAAGAGCGTCAATCGACCCGTCAAAGTCTACGAGGTCGTCGAGCCGCGAGGCGAGGCGGCCGCTGAACTGATGAATGCGATGGATGCGGTCGACGAGCCGCCGCGAGCCTGGTTGCTGCCTCTGGTGGGGATCATCGTGGCCGCCTCTCTCGCGGTGATCGCGGCGCTGTGGGTCTCACGTTCCGAGTCTCCGAACCCCAGCGAAGGCATCGAACTCGCGGCCGTCGACGAAGCCGCGGCCGCTGCCGAAGCTGCGCGGCAGCAGGAAGTGGCCCGCCTGGCGGCGTTCGTCCACGCGCGCAAGGCCCTGCTCGAACTCGACGGCGAGGGGCTCGACGCCCGGGTCTGGACGATCCCAGACCCGGTCAAGAACGAAGGTGTCTATCAAGTGGGTTTCGAGGCCGCTTGCAGCTGTTCGGCGCTGCTATTCGCCGTCAACGGGGCTACCGAGGAGATCGCACTCCTTTATCCCAACAACTTCGAGGCTCGCGCGCAGATTACCAGCGGCGAGGCGATGCAGATTCCCTCGTCCCCAGCCTGGACGCTGCGGGCGGTGGGCGGTGAGGGAATCGACGTTCTCAAGTTGATCGTGGTCGACGCTGAGCTCGGCTTTCCGGGTGCGCTCGGGGAGCCGTGGATCGCCACACCAGACCTTCCCGAACGCGTCGAGGAGCTGAGGGCGTTACTTGAATCGATCGACGCACTCGAGTGGGATGCGGCGACTGCACCACTGCAGATCACTCCCTGATGGAAGCGCCCGCGCCCGCGAAGCTCGGTGGTTGACAGTGGCTTGGTGGGTTGATCCAATTCCCGCCGGACGTTCTCGTATGGGGTGCACCGCGCTCGGTCGTAAGAATCCTCTGGGGGGTCGATGGTAATGTCCCGTTGGCGGGTATTTGGTGGAACATCCAGGAGGGGCGGGAACTTGCAAACGACGTCGAGCAGGCTGGGGCGAGCGCGCTGGCTCAGCGTCATCGGACTGGTATTCGGGTTGCTGGCTCACGATGCCTCCGCATCCGTGAAGTCGGAGATCGCCTTTCACCGAGGGGTAGTGGCCTACGGCAACGGCGAGCTCGACTCCGCCCAGGAGGCTTTCGAGCGCGTCCTGGCCGAGGACCCCGAAGACACCGCGGCGATCCATTACCTCGGGCTGATCGCCGGAGACCGCGGTGAGCCCGCCAAGTCGGTGGAGCTCTACCGGCAGGCGCTGTTGCTGGATCCCGACGATGTCGACCTTCGCTTCGATCTGGGCTCTGCGTTGCTCGAAGCCGGCGAGCCCACCGACGCGGCTGACGAGTTCGACCGGGTGCTTGCCGCTCAACCCGACCGGGCCCGCGCGCAACTCTTCGCGGGAATCGCCGCGTACCGGGCTGGCTCCTATCGTCGCGCGCTCCCGTACCTGGATCGGGCGATCGAGTTGGATCCGACGCTGCGGTCCCAGGCCCGCTACTACACGGGCCTCTCCCAGGCGCATCTCCAGGACTTCCCGGCCGCGGCGGGTGCCTTTGCCGACGCCGAGCAGTCGCCGCTATCACCGCTCTCGGAATCCGCGCGCAATCTCGGCCGGCAGGTCGCCCCCAGCGACGGAGCGGCACGGCGCTGGGCGTTGTCATTCACGGCTGGCGTGGAGTTCGACACCAACCCCACGATCGCGGGCGAGACACTCGATCAGGACGACGACGGCCGAGGTGTCTACCGGATCCGAGCCAGCACCGTGCTATTGGAGCGCGATCGCTACTCGCTCACGGCCGGTTACGATGGCTACCTGAGCTCCCATTTCGAAGAGACCTTCGTCGATCTGATGACGCACGTCGGTCATGTGTCGGCCGGCGCGAACTTCGATCCCGTGCGTTTGGGGCTGCGCTACGACTACGCCTACACGTTCATCGACATTCACAAGAGTTTTCGCAGCCTCCACCGGGTGACACCGACGGTGTCCGTGCGTGAAAGCAACTGGGGCTTGAGCCAGGTCTACTACCAGTACCAGCACCAGGAATTTCTGCGCAACCTGCCCTCAACCGGTCGCGGAGCCGAGATCGATCGTGACGGAGACCGGCACACGGTCGGCTTGAACCAGTTCTTGTTTCCCGGAGACCGTCTGCCGGACTTCCTGCCGATCACTTACTTCCGTGTGGGCGCGCTAGGAGACTTCCAGGACACGGCGGGAACCGAGTTTCGCTACGACTCCTGGGAGTTTTCCTTCGGCTTCGGCATGGAGTTGCCCTTGGAGCTGGAGCTTTCCGTCTTCTACCGGCTAACCGACCGGGGCTATCGTGAGACCAGCCTCTTCCTCACCATACCCCCGGACTCCCCTATGGAGAAGCGCGACGACCTCCAGAACCGTCTGAACTTCGAGCTTACCCGGGCCATCGGCCAGCACTGGCAGGTCTCGACAGCCGGATCTTTCACCTTCAACGACTCGGATGTGGCACTCTATGACTACAACCGCGAGGTCATCGGAGCTTATTTGACCTACCTGTTCTAGGGCCCCCTCTAGTGTGCGGGACGTTGATTAGACGGGGCGGCAGCGAGAGAGGAGAGAACATGAAGGCAGCAGCTGGAAAGACGATGAGATGGGTCGTTCTCTTGGCGGCTACGGCGGGCCCGCTGGTTCTTGGCGCGGGAGCGGCCATGGCGGCTCAGGACGTGCTGCTGACGGCGTTGAAGGGGGATGCCTCGGTCCAGGATCGGGCCATCCAGGATCGCGCCGAGCTCGGCGACGACCAGAGCCTTCAGACCGGAGAGGACGGCAACTGCTCGATCCTGGTCGACCAAAACGCCGTGGTGGAGCTATGCGGCGAGACTCGCGTGTCGTTCAAAAAGACAACCCGCGGCAACCGGATCATCAACATCGAGTCCGGTGCGGTGCGCTTGATCGTCGAGCCCCGCGACGCCGGCGAGCGCATCGAGATCCACACCCCGGCAGCCATCGCGACCATTCTGGGTACGGTGGTTTATGTCTCGGTCGATCCCGAAACCGGCGAGACCAAGATCACCTCGTCGGAGAGCCAGATCAACATCCGCGCCCGGAACGAAGAAGAGTGCACCCCGCGCGGCCTCCCGCCGCTCTCCGACGTGCCCGAGTGCCCGGAGGGGACCACGATCGACGCTCTCGAGCAGCTCACGCTGATGCCGGGCGAGACCCACCAGAAGGCACAGCTCACCCGGCAGGAGGTGGAGGCGCTCGGCGGCTGTCTTCTGGACTTCCACGACCTGGCGGCCGATACCGACCGCATCCCGCAAGAGGGCAAGGTGGCCGACCGAGTGTTTGCCGTGGACATTTCCCAAGTCGACCTGCCGCCTGTGGCCTCAGCGGCACCGACTAGGGACACCGACTACACGGATCCGGGGGACATTGACGACCCCATCGACAACCCGTTCCCCGGCAACGCGGATGACTTCTCACCCGACCCGCGCGACGAGCTGATCAACTGCGGCGGAGTTCCCTGCGACCACGGCAACTTCTAGCGACGCCGTGGCGAGCGGCGCGAGGCCGCTAGAGCACACCCGAGAAGATGAAGTTCGCCCAGATCAGTGGGCGGCGGATTCCCAGCCGCGACTCGCTCTGGAGCTGCTCGAGTTTGGCGATGCGCAGCGCTTCGGCGCCCCGCAGCGGATCGTGCGCGAGCTCGTCGGAGACCAGCGCTTCGTAGAAACTGCGCATCATGCGCCGCGTGGCTGCGTCGTTGCTGCGCCACAGGCTGGTCACCAGCGCGCGAGCCCCGGCGGCGCGAAACCCCCAGCGCAGTCCCTGGACCTCCTGGCCCCGCAACGCCAGGCCGGTGCCGGTGTCGCAGGCCGAGAGCACCACCAAGCCCGCTGATCGCAGGTCGAGACCAGCTACCTCGTAGGCGGTCAGGATTCCACTGTCTCCTTCGGTCCCGACTCGAGTCGGTCGATTGGCGCCGGCCAGCACGATTCCCGATAGCAGCAATGGGTTGGGGGAGATCGGCTTCTCGCGCAGTCCGTCTCCGTCGCCAGACTGGGCGCATCCGCCGGTGCCCGCGAAGTAGGCATGTGTCGCGAAGTGAACGAGCCAGGGGTGCTTGGCGAGTTCCTGCTCGATGCGTTGCTTGGTCACCTCGGATCCGATCAGGGTACGCGAGCCCTCGAGCAGCCCGGAGATGTCGTCGAGCTCCTGCTGGGTGGCCGGCAGCATCTCGAAGGGTTGCAACTGACAAGGGCCAGTGTCGGTCAGGACGACGGGCCCTCCGTGTTCGGCGCTGCCGAAGTCCGGTGCGCCCACCAGCAGTGATCGCTCGAGCACCTTCGCCTGGCGGCTGTCATCGGAATCGGCGAGTTCGTAGGTCGAGGTCAGGTAGCCGACCGTGACCCGTTCCAGTAGATAGCGGTCTGGAGCTTCGGGATCCGGCAAGACACCGATCGGAATACCCCACAGCGACCCGTCCGGAACGATCAGCCATCGCGTGGCGCCTCGGAGTGAGGGCGCGAGGGGTTCGAGGACCAGCCGGCTGAGCTCGGCGCGAGCGACCGGCTCGTCCATCAGCTGATCGCGCATCGCGCGGGCGAACTGCTCCGAGAAATTCTGCACCTCGCTGCCCGATCCCAGCTCGATGCGGCTGACCTGGCAACCGTCGCGCACCACCAGGGCTGCGTAGGCGGGGATGGTTTCGGTCGGTCGGCCCATCGGGGTGCGGTCGTAGGCGATGAATTTGATCAGGGCGGCGTCAGAGGGCAGTCGTTTGCAGGCGTCCTTCAGCACCTTTTCGGGATCGCGTACTGCCAGCTGGGCGCTACTGCCCTGCAGCACTTCCAGTCCCTCGATGGCTTGGGCCAGCGAATTCACGCGCTCGGCCGTCTCGGGCCCCTGGCCCAGCACAGCTGCGACGTAGCGCCGTCTGAGCTCGTCGAGTTCGCTGGCGAATCGCGTACCACCCCGCTCGTTGGCGCGCCGGGCGGCGATGCTGCGCAGCACCGAGTCCCGGTGGGGGAGCAGCGCGACGAAGAGATCCCTGGCATCGACGTCCGGGACCGACAGCAATGCACCGATGACGTGCTGACTGTCCTGCGAGAGCAGCGCGCGCTGCCGATCGGAGATGGCGCCGAACGTCCGCTGGGAGAAGAGGACGATCGAGCGCGCCGCCTCCACGGCCTGCTTCAAGGCGGCCGCGTACTCGCCTTGGGCGAGCGCAGTGCGCGCTCTCGTCGTGCGCGCCCGGGCAACTAGCGGATGCTCCGCCCCCAGCGCGCGCAGCAGAACCTCGATCGCCCGATCGATTTCGGCGGCGGACTCGACGAGTTTGCCCCGCTGCGCAAGCAGGCGTCCCCGGGCGAGGCGAGTGGGCGCGAGGTCCGGATGCTGTTCACCGAGAACCCGGATCTGCGCGGCCAGGGCATCTTCCAGCAGTTGTTGCGCTCGCTCGGCCTGACCGAGATCGAACTCCATGCGCGCCCAGTTGCGCACCACCGCAGCTACGCTGGGATGGTCATCTCCCAGCGCCTTGCGCAGGTCTGCGACTGCCGCCGCATATTGGTCAGCGGCAGCGCGGTCCTCCCTGGAGCCCCACTGCGCCAGGGCCCGGTTGGTGCGGACGGTAATCGTGTCCACACTCTCTTCGCCCTGGGTTTCGCGTAGGCTACTCAGCGCCGCCTTAAAGGCTCCGTCGGCACTGGTCCAGTCGCCCAGGTCCGCATGCAAGACGCCGATGGCGTTCTGGGTACGGGCCGTCTCGGCGTGGTTGGGCCCGAGCACCTCTCTTCTCAGCTGCAGGGTCTGTCGGTAAGCGTCGATCGCCGCCGGAAAGTCGCCCGCTTGCCGATAGGCATCCCCCTGGAGCTGCAGCACGGCGGCCGTTGAGGGGTGACTCGCTCCGTAACTCCGGCGATGACCAGCCAGGGCCGCTTCCAGGTGAACCAACGCGTCGCGCGGCGAGCCCAATAGCAGATCTGTGTAGCCCTGAACTTCAGCGTACTCCGCTCGATCCGCCTCCTCACGGATCACATCCTTCAAGCGGCCGAGTTGCGACTGAGCCTTCTCCAGGTCACCTGCCTGAGCGTACAGACGTGCGTAATCGATCCGGTTCGAGGTGGCGCCGACTTCCGTGGCGAGCTTCTCCGCCTCCATCGCCTCGCGGATGGCCGCGTCTCGCTTGCCGAGCTGGAGCTGGATTTTCGCCAGCAGGTCGTGGAGCCTCATCATGTCGGCCGCTGGCGCATCGGAGCTTGCGCGCTCGCGTGCGAGTTCAGCTTGCTCGAGCGCCTGGCGATAGAGCGCTCGCTCGTAGAGCCTCAGACCCACAGACAGGTGCTGTTCCGAGCTGATCGTCGGAGGGTCTCCCGACCTGCGGCCGGTATCCTTCGCTGGAGCACAGGCCCGCAGCTTGCGAAGCGCGCGTCCGAGGGCGGGATCGATCGGCCGGTCCGCGGTCTTCGGATCCGAGGCCGGGCCTGCCGAAGACCCCGCGTACAGTCGCACCAGCTCCGCCGCGTCGTGCCCGGCACCGTACTCGGATTCCACGGCGGCGAGTAACTCACTCAGTGCGGCTCGTGAATCTCCGCCCGTCTTGCACAGCCCGGCGGCGCGCTCGGTCAGGTCCACCAACGCTTCTGCCCGAGCCCCAAGCGGAGTCAGCAGCAGCGCGACAAGGATCGGCGCCGATCGCGGAAGGAGCGTGGCTACGGCTGCGCTCCCTGATTGATGAGCTCGACACGTCGATTGCGCTGACGGCCCTGACTGGTCCCATTCGGCGCAACGGGCGCAGATTCACCGCGACCGTGAGCTTCGAGGCGTGCCCCGGGAACACCCGAGTTCACCAGATAATCTGCGACCGCCGCTGCGCGTCGGGCAGAGAGTGCATCGTTGTAGGTGTCCGGGCCGACGCTGTCCGTGTGCCCCTCAACGGAGAACCGAAAGCTTCCGAGTTCTTCCGCAGAGAGCGCTGCGCCGACCTTCCCCAGCAGCTCGACAGCCTCCGGCCGCAGCTGTGTCGAGTCGAACTCGAAGTAGATTGGCAACCGCACCGTCGGCGGCGCTCCGGCTTCGATTCGCGTACCCCGCGAGGGTGCCAGGGCTGCGATGATGTCATCTGTCTGGATGGATTCCACCTGGGCCAGCGTGAGGTCCGTCACACCGGGGTCATTCGTCTGAGACCATGCCGGCAGCGCGAGGCCAAGCGCCATTGCGGTGGTACAGACGAAGCGGGATCGAATCTGCATGCTGAATCGCCTCCACGATCGTATCCGCAGATTGTATCCCAAGCGGACCCACAGCGGCTTTCCAAACGTCGCGTCGACGCTGGCTAGCACTCCAATTCCGGGAGTGCGGAAAACAGGTCGAGCGCTTCCGGATTCGCCAGCGCCTCGCGGTTGACCACCGTGCGCCCGTGCACGACGTCACGGACCGCCAGCTCCACGATCTTTCCGCTGCGCGTGCGGGGAATGTCCGCTACCTGGATCACTTTGGAAGGAACGTGTCGCGGGCTCGCGTGCCGGCGGATTTGGTCGCGAATGCGCTCGATCAGCCCATCGTCGAGCCCGATGCCGTCGCGCAGTCGCACGAAGAGGACGACGCGAACGTCGCGCCGCCACTCTTGGCCGATCACCAGGCTCTCGAGGACGGCATCGATCCGCTCCACCTGACGATAGATCTCGGCGGTTCCGATCCTGACTCCGCCCGGGTTCAACACCGCGTCGGAGCGGCCGTAGATGATCACCCCGTCGTGAATCGTGAGTTCGGCGAAGTCTCCCTGGCACCAGACTCCGGGGAATCTCTCGAAGTAGGCTGCCCGGTAGCGTTCATCGCCGGGATCGTTCCAGAAACCGATTGGCATGGAAGGAATCGGAGCCGTGCACACGAGCTCGCCTTTCTGCCCTCGTACGCTGCGTCCACTGTCGTCATAGACCTCTACCTGGACCCCCAGACAACGCGCCTGGATTTCTCCCCGGTAGACCGGTCCGATCGGGTTGCCCGCCACGAAGCAGGAAATCACATCGGTGCCACCCGACATCGACGCCAGGAGCACATCGTGCTTGACCTCCGTGTAGACGTAGTCGTAGCTCTCCGCAACCAGTGGGGAGCCCGTGGAAAGGATCGTGCTCAGTTGGGTCAGGTCGTGATCTCGTCTCGGTGACAACCCGGCCTTGGCGATCGCGTCGATGTACTTCGCTGATGTGCCGAAGACGTTTGCTCGTTCAGTCTCGACGAAATCGAAGAGGGCATCGGCATCGGGGTGAAAGGGAGAGCCGTCGTAGAGCATCAGAGTGGCCTGAGAAGCCAGGCCTGACACCAGCCAGTTCCACATCATCCAACCGCAGGTCGTGAAGTAGAACAATCGATCGTTGGGTTTCAGATCGACGTGCAGACGATGTTCCTTCAGGTGTTGGAGGAGCGTTCCGCCCGCGCCATGCACGATGCACTTGGGAGCACCTGTCGTGCCCGAGGAGTAGAGGATGTAGAGTGGATGGTCGAAGGGAAACGACTCGAAGTCGATTTCCTCCGCGCGCTGGGCGCCGATCGCTTCGTGATAGCCGACCGCGGTGGGCACGCTGCCGCGGTCGCCGCCCGGCCCCGCATAGGGGACGATCACGACTTGTCGGATCGAGTCGATCTCACTGCGAATCTGCGAGACCCGCGTCGTGGTGTCGTGCCACCGACCGTTGTAGCGGTAGCCGTCGGCGGCAAAGAGCACCACGGGTTCGATCTGGCCGAAGCGATCCACGACCCCGCGCACGCCGAAGTCCGAGGAGCAGGACGACCAGGTCGCGCCGAGGCTGGTGGCCGCCAGCATCGCGACCACCGCTTCCGGCAGGTTGGGGAGATACCCGGCGACTCGATCCCCCGCTTGGACGCCCCAATCCAGGAGTGCCTTTCGCAGCTGCGAGACCCCTCGATCCAGCTCGGCGTACGACAACGCCCGCTCGACACGATCCTCTCCACGGAAGATCAGCGCCGGCTCGTCGTCCCTTCTTCGAAGCAGGTTCTGGGCAAAGTTGAGCCGGGCATCCGGGAACCAATCGGCCCCTGGCATGCGCTCGGCCCCACGCAGTACCGGGTCTCCCCTTCGCTCGCTCACGACACCCACGAAGGACCACAGCGCAGCCCAGAAGCGCTCCGGCTCCTCGATCGACCACTGATAGAGCGAGGCATAGTCCGAGATCGGGCGCTGAAGCTCGCCCTGGATCGACCGGATGAACGCGGTGAGGTTGGCCGCTTCGATCCGCTGCCGGGAGGGCTGCCAGATCGGCTCGGTCACGAGATCTCCCGACGCATTGGCTGCGGGTGGCGGAAGGTAGGCCGAGGCGGTGTCCCCGGCGAGCCCGACCCTCGGCTCTTGCGCAGGACGCATCGTCTGCTCACAATGGCGAGCCCGGAGCGGCTCGATGGGCCGAGCCTCCGGCGGAGGACATGAGAATTGGGATATGTGATTGCCGCCTACGCGATCGTGATCGGATCCGTCGCGGGTTACGGCATCTGGGTGCGCGGCCAACGCCGCAAGTTGATGCATCCGCGAAAGCGAGACCCTGGCGGCCAATCCGTCTGAACCGGCCCCAGGGTCGAACCCGCGAGTAGTCGAGCCATCAATCGAGGGACGGAGCGAGTGGCGACGCATCCCCGGGACCAATTCGAGCGGGTCGTCGACGCGCCCGACGAGAGAATCGAGGTGGCTCGCGCAGCCCTGTGGATCGCGGCAGAAGAGTATCCCGACCTCGACGTGAACTCGTATCTCCAGCGCTTCGATCGTCTAGCGGCTGCTGCACGAGAGCGGATGCCGGCCGACGAGATTGGCGCCCGAGTCGAACGTCTGAATCGCTTCTTGTTCGCGGAACAAGGCTTCTCGGGGAATCGAGCGGACTATTACGATCCCCGCAACAGCTATCTCAACGACGTCCTCGATCGCAAGAAGGGGATTCCGATCACGCTCTCGCTGGTCTACATCGAGGTGGCGCGTCGACTGGGGTTGCAGGCCAGCGGCGTCGGCTTCCCCGGCCACTTTCTCACCCGCGTCGCCGCTGTGCCCGATCTGATCATCGACCCATTCTCTGGCTCCATTCTCGACGAACGGCAGTGCCAGGAGCGGCTGCGAAGCATGGCCGGGCCCGACGCAGTGCTACAGCCGAAGGTTCACCTATGTAGCGCCTCGCCGCGCCAGATTCTGGCGCGGCTGCTCTCGAACTTGAAGCAGGTGTTCTTCGCGCGACGCGACTTCGAGCGCGCACTCTCCTGCTGCGAACGCAGCTTGATCGTCGAGCCCGACTCGCCCCACGAGCTTCGCGACCGCGGCCTGGTATTCGAACAGCTCCAATACTTCGCAGCAGCGATGTCGGACCTGGAGCGCTTCTTGGAGCTTGCCCCAACGGATCCGTCGGCTCCGGCCGTGGCCCAGCGGCTGGAGACAGTGCGCTCTCGCATCGGTCGACCACACTGAGCGACGATCCGACCGCTTCGGACGCACCGCTCAGTTACTGGTCTTCACTCTCTCTCGGGTCGCGAGTCGCCTCCGGCTCCGGAATTTCCTCCGGAAGCTCGACACCGTCCTCGAATTCCGGGAACCCCTCATCGCTGATGGTTCGTTCGCACCCCGCCAGCAGCGCCCCTCCAAGGGCGATGGCTGCACAACCGCGAAGGGCACGACCCAGCAGCCTCGGACTCCCACCTAGCGACTCGCTCACTACCCTGCTCACAGATCCTCCCCCGAAGCTCTGTGATTCGCCCGTTTCATCTGGCGAAGCAGCTGACGAATCGAGACCGGATCGAACCTTCCCCGGCTGGCCCCAGTCTGTATCAAGATTCGTATGGAAGTTCCAGACCCCGCTGGCATCGGAGAGCGGGGTAATTTCGCAACAACCCCCGGAGAGAGTCAGTCTGCC
>CAXMOC010000214.1:0-27947 GCA_964194865.1 uncultured Opitutales bacterium
TGTGGTATAAGCATGAGCCTCGGTGGGGTCAGGTGGTATAAAGTGGTAAATCACTCGCACCGCCAACGGGTTCCCGCCAAATGTTTCGAGGCAGATTTTTTCACACGATCGATGCCAAAGGTCGGGTGAGCATCCCGTCGGGGTTCCGCTTGGAGCTACAGAGTCGGAGCGACAATGCGCCGATCATCACCAACGGCCCCCCCGATGCACTGGCCTGTTTGTGGCTTTATCCCTACGAAGACTGGTGCAAGTTCGAGTCGAGAGTCGCAACTCTATCTCCTGACAATCTCAAGGTCCAGCAGTACGTGCGATTCATGATTAGCGGCGCCACCGAGTGCCCGATCGATGCCCAGGGTCGCACCCTGCTCCCCCAATATCTTCGCGACTACGCGAAGCTCGAGCGCGAGGTCGCAATCGCAGGCGTCGGAACGCGCATCGAGCTGTGGAACAAGTCGCTGTTCGATGAGGATCAATCCAACACCCAGGCCGACTTCCAGGAGATCTCGGCCGCGGTGGCGGAGCTGAACCAATGAGGAGTGTCCGGGTGGGGGGTATGAAGGAGTCGTCCTTCTTCATTTGAGAGGTTGGGTGGTGTCCCCGGAGTGCCGCTTCGTGGTGAACGCGAAGTCACATGGGGGGGACGGAACGTTCCCGCGAGATTGGTACTCCGGGGCACACCCCAGCCACCCACCGTTCTTGCGGCGTCCTGAATCCCGATGCCGTCCACTCCGAAGCAGAATGAGTTTCATCACCGGCCCGCGCTGCTGGAGGAGTGCCTGAACGCCCTGGAGCTGCGGTCCGGCTCGATCGTGGTGGATGGCACTGTGGGTGGCGGCGGACATGCAGCGGCGATCCTCGAGCGCAGCGCACCGGACGGACGCTTGATCGGACTCGATGTGGACGCGCAGGCCATCCGCGCGTCCGAGCGCAAGCTCGAATCGTTCCGCGATCGCGTGACCCTGGTTCAACAGTCCTTTCGACACCTCGAAGAAGCGTTGGCGCGCTGTGGAGTTTCCGTCGTCGACGGAGTGCTACTCGACCTCGGCGTCTCGTCCCATCAGCTCGACTTGCCGGAGCGGGGCTTTCGCTTCGCATCGGAGACTGCGGACTCCACTCCGCTCGACATGCGGATGGACCCGGAAGCCGGAGCGACGGCGGCGGATCTCTTGAGCAACGCCCGGCCCAAACAGCTCGAGCAGTGGTTTCGAGACCATGGAGATCTTCGCGGCGCGCGAAAGCTCGCCCATGCGATCGTCGAAGCGCGCCGCGAGAGCCCGCTTCGAACGGCCGCCGATCTGAGGGCCGTCATCGCGAAGGCGGGCATCGGTAGGGGCCGTCGCCACGACCCGGCAACGCTGGTGTTCCAGGCCTTGCGGGTGGTCGTCAACGACGAGGTAAACGCGCTGGAAGAGGGGCTGGAGGCGGCGATCCGGTGTCTGCGGCCCGGGGGCCGCCTGGTCGTCATCTCCTACCACTCCGGCGAAGACCGCATCGTCAAGAACCGGATGCGTGATGCCGTGCGCGGGTGCACTTGCCCTCCCCGCACTCCGGTATGCATCTGCGGCGGCGCGGTGAGGCTTCGCCTTCTGAACCGCAAGCCCATCGGTGCCAGCGATGCCGAAATCCGACACAACCCGAGAGCGCGCTCGGCTCGCATGCGCGCCGCGGAACGCGTCGCGGAGGCCTCGTGAGCGCATCCGGTGGAGTCCGCCTCCAGACCGGGCGATTCGTCAAGCCGGCCGGGCGCCCGGCCACACGCGGGACCCGGCTGGTTGGGCGCGACCTCGCTCGCGCCAAGCTCCGCCGACGGATCCCGATCTCGATCATCCCGGGAATCGTGGTTGGCGCTGTGCTCGCAGCCCTGACGATTTCGCACGTGCGGGTCCAGTTGATCGATCAGGGCTACGCGCGTGCGGCCGCTGTCGAGAGGCAGCAAGAGCTCGAGGAGGAATTGCGAATCCTCACGGCTCGCGCGCGTGAGCTGCGCGACCCCGCGCGGCTCGCGGGGTTGGCCAAAGAGATGGGCCTCGCACGTCCTCAGAGGGTCATCGCACTCGCTCCGCCCGACGGCGCGCGACGCCCATGAAATCTGCGCCCGTGCAGATTTCCCACCGCCGGGTCGGGATCGCACGCGCGCTGCTCATGCTTCCGTTCGTTGTTCTGGCGTTTCGAGCCGCGTACCTCAGTGACGACGAGCGCAGTATCGAACGTGGCGAGAATCAGACCCTCCGGGTGCTCAAGCTGGCACCGGGTAGGGGCGCCATCGTGGACGCCGCGGGTGCTGAGCTGGCCCTCTCGGTCGATTCCCCCTCCATCTATGCGATTCCGTCCGCGATCGCCGATGTCGACGTGGTCGCGAAGCAGCTAGCGCCGATCCTCGGTTGGAAGCGCAAAGAACTCGCGGACCGGCTGCACGGCCGCCAGAACTTCTTGTTCCTCTCTCGCTGGGTCACGCCCGAACGCGCCCAAGCCGTTCGACAGCTGGGCCTCGATGGGGTCGGGGTGCTCGACGAGCCGCGTCGCATCTACCCCCACCGCGAGTTGGCGGCCCAGCTCATCGGCTTTGCGAACATCGACGGAGCGGGTGTTCGCGGCGTCGAACAACAGGAGGATGAGTGGCTTCAGGGCGTGGGGCGGCGCATCCCCGTCGAACGAGACGCCCGCGGCAAGCTGCTCTGGATCGGTGGTGAGGGGCAGTGGAACACCGCCGGAGGCGACATTGCTCTAACGATCGACGCGACGCTCCAGGCGGATGTCGAGGCCGCGCTGCGCGAAACGGTGGAGACCTCCGGGGCGCGCGGTGGTGTCGTAATCGTCATGGATCCGTGGAGCGGCGACATTCTCACCCTGGCCGAAAACCCCGGCTATGACCCCAACCAGTTTCGCAACCTCCACTTTCCGTCGACGCGTTCACGGGCGTTCCTCGATGCGCTCGATCCGGGCTCCACCCTAAAGGCGTTTCTGGTGGCGGCGGCGCTGGAAGCTGGATCGCTCCACACGAGCGACCGTTTCGACTGCGAGAACGGCTCGTTCCGGGTGCCCGGCAAGACCATTCACGACCACCATCCCCACGGTCAGCTCACCGCTGCGGACGTGCTGCGGGTGTCGAGCAACATCGGCGCCGTCAAGATTGCGTTCCGGATGGGCGCGAGCGTTCACTATCAAGCTCTGCGCCGCTTCGGCTTCGGCAGTGTGACGAACAGTCGCTTCCCGGACGAATCGGCGGGCCTCCTGCGACCGTGGAAGGACTGGAAGCCCCTCGACCATGCCACGATCGCCTTCGGTCAGGGCATCAACGTAACGCCGATCCAGCTGGCGGCGGCGACGGCCACGCTCGCCAACGGCGGGCTGTGGATGCAGCCGAGGCTGGTCGCTGCGCGGCGGGCGCCGGGAGGCCGTTGGCGTGCGACGCCCTCGGAGGCGGGCCGCAGGGTGATCCAACGAGATACCGCTGCGGCCGTGCTGGCGATGCTCGAAGGCGTGGTGAGCTCCAAAGGCACCGGCAGCCGAGCGGGCCTCAAGGGCGTTCGAGTGGGGGGCAAGACTGGAACCGCCCAGAAGTATGACGCCGAGACCGGTAAGTTTGCAGACGACCGCTTCGAGGCCTGGTTCATCGGCGTCGTACCGGCAGACGACCCGAAGCTGGCCATCGTGGTGGGGGTAGACGAGCCGCAACACCCGGCCCACACCGGGGGAGCGACGGCAGCCCCGCTCTTCGCAAGAGTCGCGGCCGCTCAGCTGTCCCGCTACGGAATCATCACAGAGCCCGAGCGGCGCCGAGACCAATCGCAGCCCGCACAGATCGTCGCCAGCGCCCCGACTCGTCCTCCAGTTTCCGCTTCGCCGAAACGCCCCAAGCTCCAGCCGAAGCCGAAGCCCCGAGCCGAGAGCCCGACCAGGCGGCCCATCCAAGAGTCGCTTGCGCGCCTGGATGACCACGTGCTGCTGCCGGATTTTCTTGGCCTGACCATCGAAGAGGTGAGACAGATCACTGCAAACGGCCCCCTCGAGGTGACGATCTCGGGTCGAGGGCGAGCCGTCACGCAGGAGCCCCCTCCGGGCACGGTGTTCGCGCTTCACAAGGGGCCGGTGCGAATTCGATTCGAGGCGGGCCGCGCCGCGCGCGAAGGTGAGAGCTGATGCGTCTGTCCATGCTCGTGAAGGCCTTGCCTTCAGAACTCGCTCCGTCCGGCGCCGCGTGTGACGAATCGAACGAGAACCCGGTGATTCGTGGTGTCGCCTACGACTCGCGCTGCGTCGTGGCGGGAGATCTCTTCTTTGCTCTGCGGGGCACAGACGTCGACGGGCACGACTTCGTCGCCAAGGCCTTCGAGCTCGGCGCAGCAGCAGCGGTGGTAGAGTCGGCTCCGCCCGGCCTCGACCTTCGGGACCACCCCTTCGTGGTGGTCACCGATAGCCGTCGCGCCCTCGCGTCGATCTCCACCCGCTTCTTCGGCAACCCCTCCGCAGAGCTGACCCTGATCGGCATCACGGGAACGAACGGGAAGACGAGCACCGCCTACCTCGTAGAGTCGATCCTCAGCCGCGCGGCGTGGCAGGTGGGCGTGATCGGGACCCTCGACATCCGTTACGCCGGAGAACGCACGCCGGCCGTCAACACCACACCCGAAAGCTGCGAGCTGCAACGAACCCTGCGCGCGATGCGAACCCACGACATCGATGCGGTCGTGATGGAAGTGTCGTCCCACGGTCTGGCGCTCGGGCGGGTCGACGGCTGCCGCTTCGCGGCGGCTGCACTAACCAACGTGACCCAGGACCACCTGGATTTCCACGAGACGATGGACCTCTACCGGGAAGCCAAGCTCCAGCTCTTCGATCACTACCTCGATCCCAACGGGTCGGCGGTGATCAACGTCGACGATCCCAGCGCCGAGGATTTCGTCCTGGCCGCCCAACGGACGGGCGCGCGCATCATTCGGGTCTCCCGCCAGGACGATCGCGAGGCCGAGGTTCGCCTCGAGGCGGCTCACGTGAGTCTCGATGGAACCAATGCCCGGTTGGTGCTGCCGGATCGAGTGCTCGACGTGCGGATTCCGTTGGTGGGTGATTTCAACCTGGAGAACACCCTGGTCGCCTGTGGAATTGGCGTGGCGCTCGGGATCACTCCAGAAGCCATTGCCGCGGGAGTCGAGAGCTGCCCCCAGGTGCCGGGGCGCGTGGAGCGTGTGACAGCCTCCGATCCGAACGAACCGTCGGTGATCGTCGACTACGCCCACACGCCAGACGCCATCGACAAGCTGCTCGCAACGCTGCGGCCCCTGGCGAACGGTCGGCTGATCGCCGTCTTTGGCTGCGGGGGTGATCGCGATCGAGGCAAACGACCGCTGATGGCCGAGGCCGTGGCGCGCTGGAGTGATCGGGTCGTCGCGACGAGCGACAACCCGCGGACTGAAGATCCGCAGCGGATTCTCGAAGACGTGACGGCCGGACTGGGTCGACTGCGCTGTGTCGGCCCCGATGCGCTGTCCGGCGCCGATCGTTCTTACGCGCTGCTCCCGGACCGGCGCAGTGCGATCGAGCTCGCGATTGGCATCGCCCAGGCGGAGGACATGGTCGTCATCGCCGGCAAGGGGCACGAGGACTATCAGATCATCGGCCGTGAGCGTCTGCCCTTCGTAGACCGCGACGAGGCGCGCCGCGCCCTCGACGCCAGGAGCGCACGATGAGCGCCCCGTTCCTCGTGCGCGACGCCCTTCGCTGGACGAGCGGCACGCTGCTGGGCGGAGACGCGGATGCAGTTGTATCCGGCGTCTCGATCGACTCGCGAACCGTTCAGCCCGGCGAGCTGTTCGTGGCGATCGTCGGATCCAACCACGACGGACATCGCTTTCTGTCCGATGCCTTGGCGCGCGGTGCCGTGGGCCTGCTGCTCCAGAATGAAGCTAGTGACGCTGACGCTGCGGTTCCCGTCATCACGGTGCCGGATACGACCGTCGCGCTCGGGGCCTTGGCCACTGGACACCGAGGCGAGTTTCGCGGCCCCGTCGTCGCCATTACGGGAAGCAATGGCAAGACGACGACCAAGGAGATGTGTGCCGCCATTTTGTCGGTGGCGGCGCCTTGTCACAGGACGCCGGGCAACCTCAACAATCAATACGGGGTGCCGCTCACCCTGCTGGGAAGGCAGTCGGACGACCGCAGCCTGGTCGTCGAGATGGGGATGAATCACCGCGGGGAGATTGCGCGGCTCGTCGAAATCGCGAGGCCCACGGTAGGCGTCATCACGAACGCGGGCAGCGCGCACATCGAGCACCTGGAGAGCCTCGAAGAGATCGCGCTCGAAAAGGGCGACATCGTGGCCTCCCTCCCGCCCGGCGGCACCGCCGTACTCAACGCCGACGATCCGCTGGTGGCAGCCCAGAGCAAGCGGACGCGCGCCCAGGTGGTGCGCTTCGGAGAAGACGGCGACGTGCGAGCGAAGCGTGTCGAAGCGATTGCCTCGAAGGGTTTCCGCTTCGATCTCGAGACTCCCGCGGGTGAGACATCGATCGAGGTGACGGGCCTGGGTCTGACGACGGTTCAAAACGCGCTGGCTGCGGCAGCGGCGGCCCTGGCCGCTGGAGCCGCGCTGGACGACATCGCCCGCGGCTTGTCGAGCTACCGGCCGATCCACAGCCGCCTCGAGCGACGCGAGCTGTCCGGGGGAATCGTTCTGATCGACGACAGCTACAACGCCAATCCGCAATCGACCGAAGCGGCGCTGCGTCTCTTGGCGGAGCTCAAGGGCAACCACCGCGCCGTCGCGATCCTGGGGGACATGGGTGAGTTGGGTGTCACCTCCGGGGCAGCTCATCGCGAGGTTGGAAGCGCTGCCGCGACGCTGGGAATCGACTTCTTGATTGCACTGGGCAAGAGGGCGGAATGCGTCGGCCGGGGAGCCGTCGAGGCGGGAATGAGTCCCGAATGCGCGCAGGTGGCGACGGATCACGACGACGCCTGCGCTCGAGCCTGCGAGATCCTTCAGGATCGCGACACGGTGCTCGTCAAGGGCTCCCGATCCATGAAGATGGAACGAATCGTCGAGGCAATTGCATCGGAAAAGGGGCTCTGAATGCTCTACCACCTGCTGTATCCGCTGGCCTCCGACTTCGGCGCCTTCAACGTCTTCCGTTCCATCACCTTCCGAACCGGCGCGGCCACCCTGACGGCCCTGTTCATCTCGTTCATGGTCGGCCCGCCGCTGATCCGCGCACTCGAGCGGCTCCGCGTGGGACAGCCGATCCGCGAGATCGGACCGGACCACCAGAGCAAGGAGGGAACGCCCACCATGGGCGGCCTGCTCATCTTGCTGTCACTGCTGGTCTCGGTGTTCTTGTGGTCCAACCTCGACAACCGCTTCGTCTGGATCGTGTTGGGGATCACGGTTGGCTATGGGGTACTCGGGTTTGTGGACGACTACCGCAAGGTGAAGCAGGGCCACAGCGGTGGCATCTCGGCTCGAGCCAAGCTCTTCTGGCAGACCCTGATGGCGATCGGGGTGGCGCTCGCCATCTACAGCGATCCGAGCTTCGACGCCGAGCTGGCGGTGCCCTTCTTCAAGAACTTCACGCCCCACCTGGGCGTCCTCTATGTGCCCTTCGCCGCTTTCGTAATCGTCGCGACCAGCAACGGCGTCAATTTGACCGATGGCCTCGACGGGCTCGCCATCGGCCCGGTATTGGTTACGGCGGGCACCTTCTTGGTGCTGGCCTACGCCGCAGGACATCTGGGAATCGCCGACTATCTGGCCATCAAGTACGTCCCGGGCAGCGGGCACCTGGCGATCTTCTGCGGAGCGCTGATCGGCGGCGGCCTGGGCTTCTTGTGGTTCAACGCTTCGCCCGCGCAGCTCTTCATGGGCGACGTGGGCTCTCTCGCCCTCGGCGGCGCGATCGGAACCATCGCGGTCTTGATCCGGCAGGAGTTTCTGCTTCCCATCGTGGGCGGAATCTTCATGATCGAGATCCTCTCGGTGATCATCCAGGTGACCTACTTCAAGATCACGGGCAAACGGGTCTTCTTGATGGCTCCGATCCACCATCACTTCGAGAAGCTCGGATGGCCCGAGCAGAAGATCGTGGTCCGCTTCTGGATCGTGTCGGCCATTCTGGGTCTGGTGGCACTGTCCACCCTGAAGCTTCGTTGATGGAAGGGCTCGCCAATCAGAAGGTTCTGGTGCTCGGACTCGGCGTCTCGGGACTGAGCGCCGCCAACTTCTGCGTGGCCCGCGGGGCGTCGGTGCTGGCCGCGGATGAACGAAGCAACGCAGAGATCGATGGCCTGGGCGGCCTCGACCCCCGGGTCAAGCGGCAGCTCGGCCGCGGTTTTCCGAACCCGGGAGAGTTCGATCTGGTGGTTCCCAGTCCCGGCGTCCCACCGGAGCGCTATCGAGCCACCGCGCGGCGCGTCTGGGGCGACATCGAAATCGCCTATCGGGCCATCTCTGCGCCGATCATCGCCGTGACGGGCACGAACGGAAAATCAACCACGACGCGCCTGCTGGAATCGATGCTGAGTGCGGCGGGAGCCCGCGCCCGCGCTGCCGGCAATCTCGGTGCACCCGCGCTCGACCTCGTGGGAGAACCTCTCGACTTCGCGGTACTCGAGGTGTCCTCCTTTCAACTCGAGTCCATCGATAGCTTCCGGCCGACTGTCGCCGTGGTTCTGAACATCACGCCGGATCACCTCGATCGGCACGGCCGCTTCGAGGACTACGTCGCAGCCAAGGGGCGGCTGTTGGCCAATCAACGCAACACGGATACGGCCGTATTGAATTTCGACGATCCCGTGGTGGCCGCGCTGGCCGAACACTGCCGCGCCCAGGTGCTGCCGTTCCGACGACAGGGGCCGGCATCCGAAGGCGCCTTTCTCGACGCGGGATCCGTCGTGCTGTGCAGCCCCGACGCTGCACCCGTGCGGATACCGATCGATCAGATGCGTCTGGTGGGTACACACAATCGGGAGAACGCCCTGGCCGCACTCGCTGCAGTTCGAGCAGCCGGGGTCGACCCGCTGAGCGCCGCCGCGGCGCTGGCTTCCTTTGCCGGGCTTCCGCATCGTTGCGAGGTCGTTCGCGAACTCGATCGTGTGAGCTACATCGACGACTCGAAGGCCACCAACCCGAGCGCAGCACTGCAATCGCTTCGCGGCTTTTCGCAGCCGCTGATCTGGATCGCCGGCGGTCGCGACAAGAACCTCGCGTTCGAGGAGTTGGCCGACGCCGCAGCGGGCCGCGTGCGCGCGGCGGTGCTGATCGGCGAGGGCGCTGGAAAGATCGAGGATGCCCTCGGCGGGCGGGTCGACGTCTGTCTGTCAGCTTCGCTCGAAGACGCCGTGCAGAAGGCAGCCTCCCTGGCGGAGCCCGGAGATGTCGTGCTGCTCTCTCCCGCCTGCGCAAGTCAGGATCAGTTCCGAGACTTCGAGGAACGGGGAGAGCGCTTCCACGCCGCAGTTGCCGAGCTTCGCGGAGGCCCGGCGCGATGACGACTCGAACCCTGCGGCGCTACTCGCCTGGATCCCATCGAACCGCCACACAGAAGAGCATTTCTGCCCACAACCTGGATGGCGGCGTGATCGCGGCGATCTCGATCCTGGCGGGAATCGGGCTGGTGATGATCTACAGCATCACCGCACCCTTTGCCGAGGGAAACGCACTGCCGCCCAGGTTTTCTCGCCACCTCGCCGCCCTCGCGGGCGGCGGACTGATTCTGGTGGCGGCGTTGCATGTCCCGCTGGCTCTGTGGCGGCGGCTCGCTCTGCCTCTCTGGGGCCTATCCGTCCTCTTGCTCATCCTCACGGTTCTCGTCGGCGTCGAGATCAACGGCGCCAGACGCTGGCTCGCGCTTCCCGGAGTCCGATTGCAGCCCGCGGAGCTGGTGAAATTCGCCACTCTGCTCGCAATCGCCGCGCAACTAGCCTCCGGTGGCAAGCGAGGAGCTCGCTTGAAGCCCGTCATGGCGGCCGGGCTGCTCTGTTTGCCGCCTGTCGGGCTGTTGCTCCTCCAGCCGGATTTCGGCAGCTCGCTGGTTCTGTGCGCATCGATGGGCGCATTGTTGTTCGCAAGCGGCGTTTCGATGCGGTCACTCGCTGCACCGGCAATTCTGGCGTTGAGTGGAACGGGCATCTACATCGCTCTCAAGCCCTACGCACATCTACGTTGGACTGGCTTTCTGGACCCCTGGGCGACGTCGAGCCGCGAGGGCTTCCAGCTCGTGCAGTCGTACGTGGCCTTCGGACGAGGCGGAACCTTCGGCGTCGGTTTTGGGAGTGGGCGCCAGAAGCTCCACTACCTGCCCGAGGCCCACACGGACTTCATTCTCTCGGGCATCGCCGAAGAGCTCGGATTGATCGGGGTGCTCGTCGTACTCGGCGCGTTCGCGGCTTTCGTCTGGGCCGGAACGCGCATCGCTCGGCATACCGAGGAACCCTTCGCCGCGCTCGTCGCCTTTGCGATGACCGCGCTCATCGGATTGCCGGCCGCGATCAATGGAGCCGTGGTCATGGGTCTGCTTCCGACCACCGGCTTCACCCTGCCCTTCGTTTCTTACGGCGGGAACTCGCTGCTGATCTGTTCGCTGGCCGTGGGCATCCTGCTTCGCGTCGGTGCCGCGCAGGCTGCTCCCGAAGGCGTGCGAATCGCTGGCGCAACGCGCCGGGGGATTGCCCGAAGATGACCGATCGACGCATCCGGCGATGGGCGGTTGCTGGTGGAGGCACGGGGGGACACGTGACTCCGGCCCTGGCCCTGGCCGAACAGATCCGCCTCCGGGGCGATGAGGTCCTGATGCTCGGATCCGATCGTGGTCTGGAAACGCGGCTCGTTCCCGCTGCCGGTTTCGAGTTGCTGGCACTGCCGGCGCGCCCACTGCTCGGACGCAGCCTGGCCGCAAGAGTCCGCTCGGCCCCTGCGATGGCGAGAGCCTGTTGGTCCGCGTGGCGGGCCTTGGGCTCGTTTGGCGCGGACTTCGTGATCTCGGTTGGGGGCTACGCGTCGGTTCCCGCCGTGGTCGCGGCTGCACTTCGACGCGTCCCAATCGCCCTGGTCGAACCGAATGCGATGCCCGGCCGCGCAAACAGGGCGGCGGCGCGGCTCGCCACTCGGATCTTCGTTCAGTTCGAACAGGCCGCCGCCACCTTCGAGGCAGCGGGAGCCGGAGACCGCGTGCGCTCTGTCGGGATTCCGTTGCGTGAAAAGCTGGTCGCCGCCTTTGCGCAGGCACCGCCTCGGCGCACCCCGAAGCCGCCGTATCACCTGCTAGTTGCCGGAGGGAGTCAGGGCGCCCGCCAGATCAACGAGGCCATGATCGAAGCGGCCGAGCAGCTGGACACCTTGCAGCTGGAGATCGTGCATCAGACGGGCGAAGCCGACCGGGATCGAACCGATGCAGCGTATCGAGCCGCCGGGCTACGGGCTGAGGTAGTGGCATTCGAGGACGACATGGCCGCTCGCTACCGCTGGGCCGACCTCGCGCTGTGCAGGGCGGGTGCACTCACGGTGGCAGAGCTTGCGATGGCGGGACTGCCGGCCCTGCTCGTCCCCTACCCCTTCGCAGCGGACGATCACCAAACTGCCAACGCCCAGGCGCTGGTCTCGGATGGAGCCGCGAAGATCCTCGACCAGCGGCCGCTTGGAGCCGACCGCGTCGCAGAAGCTCTGGGCGAAATCTTCTCCGCCCCCGAACAGCTCCACGCGATGAGCCAGAGCGCGGGCAAGCGAGCTCGGCCCGATGCGGCGGCCCGCATCATCGACGACTGCTCGGACCGGGCGGGGAGGTAGGCGAGCCATGTTCCGCCGGATCCAGCACATCCACTTCGTCGGGATTGGCGGAATCGGGATGTGCGGACTCGCCGAGCTGCTTCACAACCAGGGCTATCGCGTGACGGGCTCGGATCTGCAGGCAGGGTCGACGGTCGCGCGACTGCAGTCACTGGGTGTCCGGATTTCGGTCGGGCACGACGCAACGAACGTCGGCGAGGCAGACGTCGTGGTCTACTCCTCGGCGGTGCGGCAGAACAATCCCGAGCTGCGAGAAGCCGAGCAGCGCAAGACTCCGGTGATCCCCCGGGCCGAGATGCTCGCCGAAGTCATGCGTTTGAAGGATGGCATCGCGGTGGCGGGTAGCCATGGCAAGACCACGACCACCTCGTTGATCGCCCATACGCTCGACGCCGCAGGGATGGATCCCACCGCGATCATCGGGGGACGCGTCCTCGCATCGGAAAGCGCACCGACGGGTTCCAGGCTCGGTGCCGGCGACCTGCTCGTCGCCGAAGCCGACGAGAGCGACGGCTCTTTTCTGCGTCTCGCCCCGGTCATCGCGATCGTTACCAACGTCGACGCAGAGCACCTGGATCACTACGGCTCCTTCGAAGCGCTTCAAGACGCCTTCGCTGCGTTTGCCAACCGCGTTCCGTTCTGGGGTCTCTCGATCTTGTGTCTGGACCACCCCGGCGTCCAATCAATCGTGCCGCGCATGACCCGGCGGACGATGACCTACGGCTTCGCATCCCAGGCAGATCTCGTCGCCCGAGACATCTCGGTGGACGGCAGGGGGATGTGTTTCTCCGTCAGCGAGCGCGGAACCCACCTGGGTCAGGTTCGAATCCGCCTGCCGGGGCTCCACAACGTGCTCAATTCGCTCGCCACGATCGCCGTAGCGCGAGAGCTTGAGGTCCCCTTCGACACCACGGCAGACGCCCTCGAGAGCTTCCTTGGCATCGAACGACGCTTCGAGCACAAGGGTTCGGTCTCCGGAATCTCGATCTTCGATGACTACGGCCATCATCCCACAGAGATCCGCGCAACCCTCGCCGCGGCACGCGCTCTCCACCAGGGGCGCATCATCGTGGCCTTCCAGCCGCACCGCTACACGCGCACGCGAGATCTCTGGGACGACTTCATCACGGCATTCAACGACGCGGACCGGGTGGTGATCTCCGAGATCTATGCGGCCGGGGAAGCCAAGATCCCCGGAATCGAGTCGACACCGCTCGTGGAAGCAATTCGAGCGCACGGGCACCGCGACATCCATTTCGTCGGCGACCTCGCTGACGTCGTGGAGCGCCTCGCTTCGGAAGCGACAGCGGGTGATTGGGTGCTCACGCTGGGTGCTGGCAGCATCTCCAACGTCGGGCAGCGGTTGTTGGAGAAGCTGGGGGAGACACCGAAGTGATCCCTCGGCCCGCGCGCGTCGCCCTTGAAGAGCTGCTTGGAGATCGCGTGCATTTCGATTTTTCGCTCTCGCGCTGTACCTCCCTGCGCATCGGCGGCCCCGTGGATGCGCTGGCGAGGCCGGCGACCCGCAGCGAGGTCACCCGCACTCTGAGAATCTGTGCGACGCACCGCGTTCCAAGGTGGGTAATCGGGTCGGGCTTCAACACGCTGGCACTCGACAGCCGGCTCGAGGGCGTAGCCATCTCGCTCGGCAAGCTTCGACTTCTCGAAGAGAGGCCCGGACGACACCTGCGAGCGGAGGCCGGCGTCTCCCACAGCCAGCTCACCAACTTCTGCATCGAGCGCGGCTTCTCGGGGCTCGAGTTCGCCTGCGGGATCCCGGGAACGGTCGGAGGCTGGCTCGCGATGAACGCGGGGGTTCCCGGCCGCGAGATGAAGGATGCTGTGGTCGAGCTCGAGGTGATCAGCCCGAGCGGGCGCAAGCTGCGTCACCTCGCGCGCAGCGAGCTGAAGTTCGCTTATCGCGCGCTGCAAGGTCTCGCGCCCGGCTCGCTGATCCTGTCCGCGCTCTTCGAAATCGGGCTCTCGGAGCCCGAAGCCGTTAGGGCCGCCGTCGATCAGCTGCTGGCGCGACGAGCCGAGTCTCAGCCCTTGAACGTGCCTTCGTGCGGTTCGGTCTTCAAGAACCCGCCGGGAGACTTCGCCGGCCGATTGCTCGAGGCGGCGGGAATGAAGGGGCGTTGCCTCGGCGGTGCCGAAATTTCACCGCTACATGCGAATTTCATCGCCAATCGCGGCGGCGCGACGGCTGCCGACGTTCTCGGCTTGATCGATGAAGCCCGGGCAGCGGTCTGGCGCGCCTCCAGCGTGCGGCTCGTCCCGGAGGTGCGAATCTTGGGAGGCAAACCGTGACTCAACGTCGCTGGTCGGAGCATCGTGTCATTCCCGGTCGCGGGCGGCCCGCGACTTCGGCGCGCGACCGCAATGCCACCCGCCGTCAACAGCGCGCTCGTTCACATCTCGAACAAATTCGCGGCCGGCGGCGGACGTCGGACGGACCGCCGCCTCGCATCCTCCTCGGGGCGGCTGCCGTCGTTTCACTGCTGCTGGGGGCCTCGTTCGGCGGCTCGATGGTCGCTGCCGCACAGAGTTGGATCGGCGGCCAGCCCGCGCGCCTGGAGGCTGTCTCGATTCGAGGTGCCCAGCGCGTTCCGTTGGAGGCCATCGCTGCGGCCACGGGGCTGAAGCCCGGTGCGCCGTTGAACGAGATCGATCCCCGCTCGATCGAAAGGAAACTCTCGGAGCACCCCTGGATTTCGGATGCGAAGGCTCTGCGCCTGCCGACGGGGCGACTGTTGATCTCGGTGAACGAACGGGTTGCGCGTGCGGTCGTAGCCGCCGGCGGAGAAGCTGGCAGCCTCGCGGTGGACGCAACGGGTACGCCATTCGCCGCCGCCGAGTCGAGCGATCTCGCCACCCTTCCCAGGCTGACAACAACCGATGCAGTGTTGAAAGACGAGGCGGACGAAACGCTCGCCCTGGCCGTCGAGCTGGCCTACCGGCTGCCGGAGTTCGATCTACCACTGCCTTTGGAGCTCTTCATCGCAGCCCCTTCAGACCCGACCGGCTACTCGCTGCAGCTACCCGACCTCAAACCGCGGGTGGTGTTGGGTCGCAGCGACTTCGACGCCCGCCTCTCGGCGCTGGCGCGCCTTCTGGCGGCGGGAGTGCCCGAGGTGACGGGCTCTGATTCTCTCGATCTTCGTTTCGCAGACCAGGCGGTTCTGCGTGGTGCGCCGTCCTTACCAAGGTCGGCACAAGCGGCGGCAGGGCGCGGACGCGCAACGTCGTCCAATGCGAGACCGGCGGGGTGACCCGGCGGTCGTAGCCGGCGCGCTGACGCGCGTCGCGCAAGATCGCGTCAGCGTTCTTGCGAAAAAGGGGGGGAACATGTCACGAAGGGAAGAGCTGATCGTAGGGCTCGACATCGGAACGACCAAAATCTGTGTCATCGTCGCGGAGCGCACCGAAAACGGTGTGGACATCGTCGGAATCGGAACCCATCCCTCGCGTGGGCTGCGCAAGGGGGTCGTGGTCGATATCGATGCCACGGTCAACTCGATCAAGCACGCCATCGAAGAAGCAGAGTTGATGGCCGATTGTGAGATCTCATCGGTCTACGCCGGGATTGCGGGGGGGCACATCGCCGGCTTCAACTCCCATGGCGTCGTCGCCGTCAAGGAGCGGGAGGTCCGAGAGGGCGACATCAGACGCGTCATCGACGCCGCCAAGGCGGTTGCAATTCCGATGGACCGTGAGGTGATCCACGTGATCGCCCAGGAGTTCATCATCGACGACCAGGATGGAATTCGCGAGCCCCTGGGCATGAGCGGCGTTCGCCTCGAGGCCAAGATCCACATCGTCACGGCAGCGGTTACGAGTGCCCAGAACATCGTCAAATGCGCCAACCGGGCAGGCCTGGACGTGGTGGACATCGTGCTCGAGCCCTTGGCATCGGCCGAGGCCGTGCTCGCCGACGACGAGCGGGAGCTGGGCGTTTGTCTGATCGACATCGGTGGTGGCACGACGGACATCGCCGTATTCGAGGGGGGCTCCATCAAGCACACGTCTGTCCTCGGTCTGGGCGGATACCACATCTCGAACGACATCGCGGTCGGATTGCGCACTCCCTTCGACGAAGCGGAACGCATCAAGAAGAAGTTCGGTGTTGCCGCTGCGCGATTTCTTTCGGGGGACGACACGTTGAGTGTTCCGAGCGTCGGTGGACGTCGGCCGCGCCAGATGTCGCGCAAGATGCTCTGCGAAATCATCGAGCCGCGCGTCGACGAGATCCTCAGCCTCGCGCGTCAGGAGCTCGCCAAGGAGGGGATGGAAAACTGCATCCCCTCCGGCGTGGTGCTGACGGGTGGCTGCTCGTCACTGGAAGGTCTCCCCGAGCTGGCCGAGGAAATCTTCGAGGCTCCGGTGCGGCGCGGCCGACCCGGCAACGTGGGTGGGCTGCAGGATGTGGTTCGCGGCCCCATGTACGCCACCGGCGTCGGTCTCGCCCTGCACGGTGCGAGTCAGGGGCAGGGCCAGGTTGGGTCGCGCTTTCGGATTCGTGACGGCTCGATCTTCGGACGGGTTCGCCAACGCATGCGCGACTGGTTCTTCGCGGAGACGGGTTGACGCGTGGATCAATCGCTGGCCCATCCCGGGACTTTCTTCCCCCGGGGAAATTTCGGGTGGGGTGGCACAAAAACACTGTTTTCATGTTACATTTCGCGTGCTCTTAGGATCGCGCCGGGGGGGTGAGCGATGTCCAAGAAGAAGAATCAGCAGGCCAGCACTCAGAGAGCTTCTCGAGCGGGGGCGGATCGACCCGCCCCGAAGGCGGAGCTGCTCGAGTCCAACGAGGAGCGGGAGCTTCTCGAGTTCGAGGACGGGCCACGCCGACGCGCGTCGATCAAGGTCATCGGGGTAGGCGGCGGCGGTGGCAACGCCGTCAACACGATGATCGACTCGGGCCTCGGTGGCGTCGACTTCATCGCCGCCAACACCGACTCCCAGGCGCTCCAGTACAGCCTGGCACCGCTGAAGCTCCAGCTCGGGAACGATGAGACCCGGGGCCTGGGCTGCGGCGCCGATCCCGACAGGGGTAGGAGCTCGGCAATCGAGGTCCGGGAGCGAATTCGTGACGTGCTGGAAGACACCGACATGGTGTTCGTGACGGCCGGCCTCGGCGGCGGGACGGGGACCGGAGCGGCGCCGATCGTTGCCGAGGTGGCGCGCGAGCTCGGTGCCCTCACGGTGGGAGTCGTCACCAAGCCCTTCCTCTTCGAGGGGCGGGTTCGGATGAAGCACGCCGAACGCGGGCTCGACGACCTTCACCGGGTGGTCGATACCGTGATCACGATCCCCAACCAGCGGCTGCTCGCCCTCGCCGGCAAGAGCACCTCCGTGCGCGACGCCTTTCGGCTCGCGGACGAAGTGCTGTTCAACGCGGTGCGTGGCATCTCGGATCTGATCACGATCCATGGCCTGATCAACCTGGACTTCGCAGACGTTCGGACCATCATGAACGAGATGGGAGTCGCTCTGATGGGCACCGGGACGGCGAGCGGCGACGAGCGCGCAGTCGAGGCCGCACGCGCCGCCATTTCGAGCCCGCTGCTCGAGGATCTGTCGATCGAGGGTGCCCACGGGGTATTGATCAACATCACGGGGGGCGAAGAGCTCTCGTTGTTCGAGGTCAACGAGGCTTCGACCCTGATCCAGGAGGCCGCTCACGAGGATGCCAACATCATCTTCGGAGCTGTGATCGACGAGGCGATGCCGCCGGGCGAGATGCGCGTCACCGTGATCGCAACTGGGCTCGATGACGCCCGCGTTAGGCGGGGTCCCGAAGTCAACGGGCGGGTCGAATCGAATGTCACACCGCTGCGGCCCGAGCCCGCTGCCATGATCGAATCGGCAGCGAGTCCGCCGCCCGCGGCCGCGAGGGAGAGCACCCCCGCTCAGGCCGAGTTTCGAGACCTCGCGCCGTCACAGACACCGGTTCACTCGGAGACCGACCGCGAAAAGGGCGAAGACTGGGTTTCGCCTTTCGACGACGAGCTCGACATTCCGACCTTTCTGCGACGCTCGGCGGACTGAGCAGCGAACGCACCCAGCGGATTTCGGCGGGCGCCGTGTGCGCCCGCCGTGATGCCCGCTAGGGTTGCGCCATGTCGGACCCGCTCATCCTCGTGGATCGCGACGGCGACGTCGCGACCTTGACCCTCAACGACCCCGCCCGGCTCAATGCCATGAGCCACGCCATGGGCGAAGCGTTCGCAGAGCAGGTGGCTGGGCTGGCCAGCGATGATCGCCTGCGCGCCGTGGTATTGACCGGCTCCGGGCGCGCCTTCTGCGCTGGTGGCGATCTGGAGATGATCAAAGATCGGGCGCAGCAGGGCGCGACGAACCCGGTGCTGGCCCGGCGCGATATTCGCGACAGCATGCGCTCGTTCTACAAGCTGTTCTTGTCGGTGCGAGACCTACCCTGCCCGACCGTCGCCGCGATCAACGGCACGGCGATCGGCGCAGGTCTGTGCGTCGCGTTGGCTTGCGACGCTCGAGTGGCGTCCGTCCGAGCCAAGCTGGGCCTCAACTTCACTAGGATCGGACTGCAACCGGGGATGGGAGCGACCTGGACCCTCCCACGCCTCGTCGGCCCCGCCCGCGCTGCAGAAATCCTCTACTCGAGCCGCATCTTCAGTGGCGAGCAAGCGGCGCAAATCGGCCTGGTCAATCAGGCGGTCGAACCGGATGCAGTGCTCTCGACCGCCAGGGAGCTGGCCACCGAGTTCGCGGCCAACGCCCCCATGGCGATCCGCGCCACCAAGCGCGCGCTCGCTCGGACCTTCGACTCGTCGCTCGAAGACCAGCTCAGCTTCGAGGCCGAGGAGCAGGCCATCTGCTTCGAATCCGCCGACGTGCGCCGGGGATTGCAGGCGGTTGCCGAGAAGACGGCCCCCAAGTTCGAGGGCAACTGAACATCGGCCCCGGTCGTCCCGCTGGAATCAGCGATCCGACCACCTGGCTCTCTAGACCCGGTTCTCTGGGTTGGGCGCCGCCGCCAGGTCAATCGCCGTCGGGATCGGAGAATCCTACGCCGCGAAGGCTGGCCATCGGCCCTCCCCTCCTCCACATGTAGCAGGAGTCCGGGGTGCCTCCGACGCTGGCGATGCTGGGTGGTTCGGAGCGCTCGGTCGCTTCCCGTTCGGTGAACCAACGCTCCATCAGGGCCGCCATGATCTGGATGTAGCCGGGTGCCAGCTGGAGCAGGCAATCGAGCAACAATCGATGTTCGGGTACATGTCCGAGCAGGCCGAACAGCCGCGCGGCGAGACCGCCCATCATCGGAGCTCCCACCAGCTCGCGAACGTCTGCGTCGGCGTCTTCCCAACTTGCCGAAGCCAGCGTCTTCCCCGTGCGCTCCCGGACCGCCGCCCGCAGGCCCCGCAACGCGAGAGACTGGCGGTCCACCTCGGCGTAGGCTCGCGCCTCGGATTGAAACGCCAGACGATCCAGGGGGTTCTCGACCGCGGCCGAGGGCTTGTCCAGAAAGTCCGCTAGTTGGATCCCAACACCGACAGAAGAATCGTCGATCGCACAGCCGTCCACGAAGCAGGCCCGGCGAAAGACCCGCTCGCCCTCGGTCCGGGTTACGCCGAGCTCCGCGGTCAGCGCGCCGTCCAGATCCAGGGCCTTGGGCAGTGCAGTCGCCATCAGACGAAACAGCGTCAACAGATGCGAACAACCGCGAGGCCCGCCGAAGGCCTCGGAAAGCCGTCCGCCAAAGTCCGCGTCGAGCCGCTCGCCCACCAACTCCTGCAGCCGCCAAGCGGGGTCGCGGCAACACTCACCCCGACTCGCCCTGGACGCCTCGATCGCGACGAAGGGCTGTGCGGTCTCGATGGATTCCAGCTTCCGGCTGCGCGGGTCGACCACTGCGTCGATCGTCATCTGATGAACGATCCCCGCCGGTTGCAGATCGCTCATCATGGGCACGAAGCTGCACTTCCTCAGATCGATGATGTCGCCGCGCGCTCGCCAGCGAGAGTCGTCGAGTACGCTGACGCTGAGGGTCAGCGAGCGCGTGTGAACCGGGTGACCCTGCATCGGCAGCTGCAACGAGAGCTCCTTGGCGCGGATCGCGACGGCGCCGACCCGGACCGCTAATCTTATTGGGGCCCAGCCAACGAGGAGGTCCAGCGTGCCCCGACGCGAATCACTCTACCACCGGTTTCCCGATTACACTGTCGACCTCGAGCCGAATCCCGGACGAGTTCACGTCACGCTCGACAGCGTGACGATCGCCGATACCGATCGGGCCGTGCGAGTGCTCGAGACCAAGCACGAACCGGTGGTCTATCTCCCAATTGACGACCTGCGGTTGGAATACCTGGTACGCACGGATCACGAGACGTTCTGTCCGTTCAAGGGCGAGGCGCGCTACTGGTCGATCCGGGTAGGCGATCGGGTCGAGGAGAACGCGGTCTGGACCTACGAGGATCCCTTCGATGAGGTTGCCGCCCTCAAGGGTTACGCAGCGTTCTACTCGGATCGCCCGGAACTCGTTCAAGAGGTCGACGGCGCGTAGCCGCCCAGTCAGCGTTCCTTGCGAAACTTCGCGAAGTCGGGCGCTCGCTTCTGAACGAAGGCGGCAACCGCCTCGATGTTTTCGGGGGAGCCGGCCAGAGCCGCCATGCCCGCATCTTCCGTCTCCCGCGCAGCGCGAATCGCCGCGGAATGGGGCGCCATCAGCGCGCGCTTGGTTGCCCGCAGGGAAGACACCGGCCACTGGGCGATTTCGCTGGCTTTCTCCAGCGTGGCCGGCAACAGCTCGGCGTCCGGCAGGCTGCGCACCGCAATTCCCACCTCTACGGCGCGGTGTGCGTCGATCCATTCGGAAGTGAAGAACAGCTCGGCGGCTCGCTGCCTACCGATCGCGGCCTGCAGCAGATAGCTGCTGGCGATCTCGGGAACCAATCCCAGGCTGACAAAGGGAAGGCGCAGGCGAACGCTCTCGCCCACGTAGACCAGGTCGCAGGCGAAGAGCAGCGTTGCCCCCCCACCCACTCCCACTCCCTTGGCGGCGGCGAGCAGGGGTTTGTCCAGCTCGAAGAGCGCGTCGATGCAGCTCGCGAAGCCGTTGGGCTGGCCGTCTTCTCGCGGCTCGGCGCTTTGTTGGAAGGCCGACAGATCTTGCCCTGCGGAAAAATCTGAGCCGGCCCCCGTGACCACCACGACGGCCACACGATCGTCTTCCCGACCTCGCCGGAGAGCATCGCGCAGGCCGTCCCATTGGGGATCGTCGAAGGCGTTCTTCTTGTGAGGGCGGTTGAGCGTCACCAGCAGCACGCCGTCGTCGAGGTCCTCCAGCACCGCGGGCTCACTCATCGGAAGAACCTGCCACCGGAGCCAGCAGTCGGCGGACCAGTGCGCTCAGTTGCCGCCCATCGGTGGCCGGTCCGAGCCGTTGAAGCGCAGGCCCCATGACCTTCCCCATGTCTCGGGGGCCCTGAGCTGCCACTTCCGCGATCACCTCAGCAACCACCCGCTCCATTTCGGCCTCGTCCGGCGCCGCGGGCAGGTACGCCTCGAGGACGGCTTGCTCGGCTGCCTCCTTTTCAGCGAGCTCCGCCCGGCCCGCGGCAAGAAACTGCTCGGCGGCCTCGATCCGCTGCTTCACCAATGTGCGAATCACACGCAGAATCTGCTCGTCATCGATTTCCGAGCCCAGTTCAATTTCTTTGTTGCGCACTGCGCCGCGGACGGAGCGAATCGTCTGCAGGCGAAGCGACTCTCGGGCCTTCATCGCGGCCTTCATGTCGCTGTCCAAGCGTTCGCGCAGAATCATGGGCTCGGCCCTCCTGTATCTGGTTCGTTTTTTGTGATCCCGCTCACCGTTGGAAGATAAGTCTGTGCTAACTCTCAAGTGTTGGGGGAATCGTTCGAAAGAAGAAAGACAGCCAGCTGAACTCATCCTCGGGTTCATCGGTGCTGTGGATCGAGATTTCGGGTTCCGCAGGGTTCAGGGCGGAGCCGAAGAAGTAGCTGGTAAGGGGGACCATCGCCTTGAGTCGCGCATTGAAGAGCCAGAGACTCTGGCTGACACTGACCTACGTGGGCCTGATCGTCCTGATGGCCCGCGTCTACGCCTGATCGACTCCCAGCGTCAGGCCGGCAGCGCCTCCACCGGTGCCTGCACCTCGGTCGCGTTGAAGAAATAGGCAATCTCGACCCGCGCCGTCTCCGGCGCATCTGATCCGTGAACCGCATTGCGCTCGATGTCTGTTCCGTGGTCGCCACGGATCGTTCCAGGCTCGGCTTGGGTCGAGTCCGTGGGACCCATCAGCTCCCGGTTCTTGGCGATCGCATCGACGCCCTCGAGGGCGCTCACCACAATCGGCCCCTCGGTCATGAACGCGACCAGGTCAGCAAAGAAGGGCCTGCTCTTGTGAACTGCGTAGAAGCCGCGCGCCTGAGCGACGGTCAGTTGCATCTTCTTGAGGGCGATGATCGTCAGACCGGCACTTTCGAAGCGGCTCAAGATGTCGCCGGTGGCTCCCGCCGCCACCGCGTCGGGTTTTACGATGGAAAGGGTCCGCTGCAGATCGGACATGTCGCCTCCTCGGCATCCTGGGATTGGGGGGGCGGAGGTTAGCCAGGCGATTCTGCCTAGGAAAGTGGAATCCGCCTTCGACCGCGCACGTCAGCCGACCCGGAGCACCACCTTCCCGAAGTGTTCGCTCGCCTTCACGGCGCGATGTGCAGCGGGCGCCTCTTCCAGCGGCAAGATCCGGTCGATCACCGGACGGATCGAGCCCTTTTCCAGCATGGGGCCGAAGCGAGCCTCGAAGGCCGATGTGATCGCCGACTTCTCCTCGATCGGCCGGCCTCGAAGGGTGGAGCCGATCACCTGCAGGCGACGCGCCAGTAGCTGAGCCAGCGAGAGCTCCGCCTGGGGGCCTCCCATCAAGCCGATCAATACCAGCCGGCCCTCCATGGCCAGGCTCGCCAGGTTCTTCTCCAGATAGGGTGCACCAATCGAGTCGAGCACCACATCGACGCCGCGCCCATCCGTTTGCTCGCGACAAGCCTGCGCAAAGTCGCCGCTGCGATAGTTGATGGCGAGATCCGCCCCCAGCTCCTCGCAGAGCTCGCATTTACGGCTTGTTCCGGCGGTGACGAAGATGGTTCCTCCCGCCGCCTTGACCAGCTGGATGGCCGCGGTTCCGATCCCGCTGCCACCCCCGTGAACCAGCGCGCTGCCACCATCGGGCAGCCGAGCGAGTTGGAATACGTTCAGGAAGACGGTGAGGAAAACCTCTGGAATCCCGGCGGCCTCCTCCAGGGAGAGTCTTTCGGGCACCCGCATCGCGCAGCCCGCCGCCACGACGACCTCCTCCGCGTAGCCGCCGCCACCGAGCAGGGCCATGGCACGGTCGCCGACGCTCCAACCCTCGACGTCGGGAGCCACCTCGATCACCTCGCCCGCGCACTCCAGCCCCAGGATCTTCGACTCTCCGGGCGGAGGCGGGTACAGGCCCTGGCGCTGAAGCAGATCCGCACGATTGACGGCGGTCGCGGCGACAGAAATTCGCAGAGAGCCCGGGCGCATGGGCGGCGGCGGTGTCTCGCCCACCCGCATCGCGGACTCGTCCCCAGGTGAATCGACGAGAATTGCTCTCACCGCGGCAGCGTATCACGGGCGAGCGGGCTGCAGCAGCGCCCGGCAGACCTCAGTTGAGCTCGGCTCGGCCGTACCCGAAGAGACCCCGGGCGATGATCATGCGCTGGATCTCGCCGGTTCCCTCGTAGATGTCGGTGATCCGGACATCTCGAAACCATTTCTCGATCAGGTGGTCGCGCGAGATACCCATCGGGCCGAGGATCTCGATGCAACCCTGCGTAATTTGGCGGACCGCCTTGCCAGTCTTGGCTTTGCAAATCGAGGACTCGACATTGTTGGGCTGCCCTTCCCCGGAGAGCCAGGCAGCGCGCAGGATGGTGAGCTGCGCCGCCTCGAGTAGCGCTTCGAGGCGCATGAACTTCTCCACCACGGCAGCCTGCCTGCCGGGTCCGGGCCCGTACTGGATCTCAATTCCCGCCTCGGCCAGCGCGTCGCGTGTAAAGTCGATCGACGCTTCGGCCATTCCGATGCCGATTGCAGCCACAGCCGGCCGTGTCATATTGAACGTCTTCATCACATTGCGAAACCCACCGGAGCTGCCCTTGGGGATCTCCTCGTTGTCGCCCAGCAGATTTTCGCGCGGGATCCGGCAATCGGTGAAGACGTAGGCCGCCGTGTCGTCGGCCCGGATCCCCAGCTTCTTCTCCTTGTGCGCCACCACGAACCCAGGCGTGTCCTTCTCGATCAGGAACGACTTGATTCCGGCCCGCCCGGCGGACTTGTCGAGGGTTGCCCAGAGCACGACGCCTTCCGCGCGACAACCGGTGGTGACGAAAATCTTCTCGCCGTTGATCACCCACTCATCGCCGTCGAGCACGGCGCTGGTCTGAACCATCGAGGGATCCGAACCGCAACCGGGCTCCGTGATCGCCATCGCAAGCGTCAAACCACCGAACTTCTTCTGCTGTTCCGGAGTGCCCGAGGCGCGGAGCGCGGCGTTGCCCAGCCCGCCCTTGCCCCGGCGCATGCGAACCGAGTAGTCGCCCCACGTCTGACCCGCTGAGATCAGCATGGAGAGCACACCGACACCCGAATCGTCCCCCTCGACCTCTCCGAACATTCCGTAGACGTTCGGGTAGTCAACCGCTTCCGGAAGCTCGTCGGGCGGAAACTCATGCTCGTTCTCGTCGTAGTGACGGGCGTATTCCCGCACGATCAGCGCCTCAGCGCGCACCGAGTCGAGAATCGTTTGATCCTTCTGCGTCAGCTCGAAATCGATCATGGTTCAATACCCCTTAGATGGAGACGGTGCCTTCCAGGACACCGATCGTGCGCGCGTTGCGATACCACATTTCGACCGGGTGCTCGCGGATGAACCCGTGGCCGCCCAGCACTTGAATGCCCTCATCCGAGACGAACATGGATTGCTCGGCCGCGTAGGCGCGGGCGAAGTAGGCCGAACGCGTCGCGTCCACACCCCGCTCCAGCTGCGCTGCAGCCTTCCAGGTCAGCCAGCGACTCGCTTCCGTCTCGATGTGCATGTCGGCCAGCTTGAACGCAATGCCCTGCTTCTGGGCGATCTTCTGGCCGAAGGCCTCGCGATCCTTCGCGTAGGGGACCGCATAGTCGACCACACCCCGGGACACCCCCACCATCAGAGCAGCCAGTGCCGCTCGTGAGTGGTTGAGCAGACTCATGACGTCGCAACCGGATGCGCCGCCCAGGCGATCCTCGGCGCTCACCTCGACTCGTTCGAGCTCGAGGGTGGCCGTGGGCAGCGCGCGGAGGCCGAGATTCTTTTCGGGCACCGAAATCTCGAGCCCTTCCGTGTCGCGCGCCACGATGAAGGCATCGAGATCGCCGTTGTTCCTGGCGATCACCAGAAAGTGACTGGCGCGGTCGCCCATCGGCACCATGCACTTGGCACCCGAGAGTACGAAGCCGTCACTATTGGGCTCTGCATTCGTGCTCGGCTGGGTGACGTCCGAGAGCGGGGCCGGCTCGCAAATGGCCATGGCAGCCGCGTGGTAGCTCTCCCCGCAGAACAGCGGCAGGTATTTCTCCTGCTGTGCAGCGGTTCCCTGATCGAGGATGGCATTCACGAACGGCAGCGGTGCGACTGCGGCGATTGCGTGAGAGGCATCGCCCCAGGCGAGCTCCTCGAGCACCAGCGCGTTGGTGAGCGGCGACCGCTCTTCTCCGCCGCCACCGTGCGATTCGGGAATCTGGGTCGAGACGAGACCCAGCTCCCAACATTGAGCGAGGAGTTCTTCAGAGAGCTTGGACGCCTCGTCGCATTCGCGGGCGATGGGTCTCATCGCGTCCTCAGCAAAACCGTGCATCGCCTCGCGTACGACTTCCTGTTCTTCTGTCGGTGTGAAGGAAATCACGTCTTGCTCCTTTTGCGTTTCTCAGCGATAGGGGGGTCTGCTAGCTCCGGATTGCCGCGAGGTAGATCCTCGAGGGGCGTTCCGGATAGTTGGTGGAAATAGAAATCCATCGCTTCGCGGCTGCCTTCTTTGGTCATGAGGCCGCGCTTGTAGACGTCTCTGGCGTCGAGGATGCCAAGCGCGACTCCGCACCAGATGTCGGCATCGGCCGTGTAGCGAACGTCTGCCCGGTCGGCGAAGACGGCATCGACGCTGCACTGGCCGTCGTGGATTCGCACCGTCCAGACTCCTCCTCCCGGGCCCTCGAGGCGAATCTCGAAGGTCAGGTCGACGTCCTGGGCCCGCTCCGCATGGATCATGAAGGGGAGAGATTCGAGTACCGACTGGGCGGACGTGGCGGTGAAGCGGGTGGTGTCGATGCCGAGATCTTCGAGCCCCCTTCGAATCCACCAATGGCCAATCGCAGCGATGATCGGCTCGAGCGAGCGCCCCAGCTCCGTCAACGCGTAGACCTGACGCGCGCCTTCGGCCACGGTCTGGACGAACCCGGCGCTCACCAGCTGGCGCAGACGTGTCGACAGCACGCGCGGAGCAATTCCAGTGCGAACCCGGAGCTGCTGGAACCCGCGCGAGGAGCCCAGCAGGTGGCGAACCAGCACCAGCGTCCATCGGTCGCCGATGACTTCCAGGGCTCGCGCCACGGGATCGAAGATCTCGTCCGGGCGGGGAACCGCCTGGGCGCGCAACTTCGGTCGAGTCGTGTCGCCTATTCCGGGCATCTCAGATGAGATATCTATCGGATATCATCTAAGTATTCAATAGATACTGATCGGCGCGATTCCAGGGGCCGGATCAGCTCTGCCCTGCCCGACGCAACCGCTTGAAATGAAATGTATTTCAACTACTTGAACGAACCCGTTGCCGCAGCCGGAGACTCCCTTTAGGCTAGACGGCGCCTGAGGTGGATGGAGGATCGCCGGCGGACAAGCACCGTCCGCGGGAGGAAAGTCCGGGCTCCAATGGGCAGGGAGGTCGCTAACGACGACCCGGGGTAACCCGAGGGAAAGCGCCGCAGAAAATACACCGCCGATGGCCGTTGAGGCTCGGACTTTGAGAGGAGACCGAGCGGAGGCACAGGTAAGGGTGAAATCGTGGGGTAAGAGCCCACGCGCGACAGCCGGGTGACCGGCGGCGGGGCAAGCCCCTCCCGGAGCAAGCTCGAATAGGGACGCTGTCGAGGGTGGCCCGCCCGAAGCACCGCACCTCGGTGCGAATGCCAGCGTCCGGGTAAGAGTGCTCGAGCGCCGCAGCAATGCGGCGCCTAGATGAATGATCCTCGCCGGCCCCCGGGCGACCGGGAGTCGGAACAGGACCCGGCTTACAGCCCACTCTGGCTGCGTTCGCGCAGTCAGACCCGGGAGAAGAAGCGCAAGCCACGCTCCCGGCGCTCCAGGCCACGTACCGAGGCGGGGGCGGCCCAACGGCCGCCCCCGCCGCCACTTCTGCGGGCCACGCGGCCGGGCGAAGTCTTTGTGACCTGACGCCGAGAACGCGTCTCAGAGATCTCGGCGCAGGCAGCGGGTTCGCTCGCGGCGCGTCGCATCGCAGCCGCGCCATTTTTCGTCTGGCAGCCGATCTCCCTCGACCCGTTCGAATCCGTTGCGCTCGAAGAATGCGACGACTCGATCCGAGCTGGTGCAGGCGAATACGAACTGGCAGCCGAGGCCGCGTGCCTGTTCGGCCGCGTAGCGAACCAGGTGTCCCCCCACCCCCTCCCCGAGAAAGCGGGTGAGCGTGTAGAGCGAAGCAATCTCCGCAGCACGGTCTGCGCTGTGGAGCAGCAAGGTCCCGATGCCGGCCAGATGGTTTCCGCCGACGAATGCCCCGAAGCCGCCCGCGAGTACGAGATCGATTTCTTCGGGCGACCGCGGGACCAGGTAACCCTCTGCAGTACCCCTCCCGATCAAGTCGGCGGCCGCATCGAAATCGTCGAGACCGAGCGCGCGCACGTCGACATAGCCGCGACGGGTGAAGAGGGTCCCGGATCCGTCGTAGGTGAACAGCTCGTCCGCAACGCCATCGAGCCTGCAGAGGTTCACCGAGGGCAGGTCCGCGTTCAGCATTCCCTCGATGGCTGCGAGCAGCGGACGCCGCTCGCAGCTTCCGCCATCAGCCGCGAGCCGGCCGCGCAGGTCGTCGA
>CAXMOC010000215.1:0-3719 GCA_964194865.1 uncultured Opitutales bacterium
AGGAGTCCTCGCCGACTCCGAGCGCTTCTATCGCAAGGCCCTGGTGTTGCGTCCGACCTACGTGGCCGCCCACGAGAACCTCGGGTTCGTGCTCGCTCGTGCAGATCAACATCGAGAAGCCTACGAGCAGCTCGAGCGCGCCCTGGAGCTCGGCGAAGGATCTCCCGAGCTCTACGCGAGCCTCGCCTCGACGGCGGCGCAGCTGGGGGATCCGCATGGAGCAGCACTTCACTACCGCCAGGCGCTGCAGCTGCGACCCGGTTGGATCGGGCCGGCCAACAATCTTGCCTGGCTGCTCGCCACCCATCCCGATCCAAAGCTGAGAGACGGCGCTGAAGCGGTTGCGGTCGTGGAGAGCCTCGTTCGCGATCAGGAGGCCCGCAATCCGGCGCTGCTCGACACACTCGCGGCGGCCTACGCGGCAGAGGGCCGCTTCGAGCAGGCGCGGGCCACGGCAGCTCGTGCCGTGGAGCTCGCCAGATCCCAGGGCGCGGAATCGCTTGCAGATGAGATCGGGGTTCGCCTCTCGCTGTACCGAGACGACACCGCATTCATCGACGAGCTCGTTTCCACTGGGCCCTGAGATGCGCGTCGTCGCGCTCCTGCTTACGGTTCTGACAGGCTTCAGCGGTCTTGTCTACGAAGTCACCTGGGAAAAGTACCTTGCGACGCTGCTCGGAAGTCACAGCGAGGCCACGTCGGCGGTTCTGGGCATTTTTCTCGGCGGCCTGGCCGCAGGTTACTCCTGGTTCGGAAAGCTGACCCGCCGGCTGATCGAACGGGCCGACGCGCTAGGTCGACCAGCCCGGTTGCTCTGGGTCTACGGCTTCGTGGAAATCGCGATCGGCTGCTACGCCTGGGCGTTCCCCTACCTGTTCGGCGTGATCAGCCGTCTCTCCCTGGCCGCCCCGCACGCTTCTCGGGCCGCCGGGTTTGGGTTGGACCTGGTACTCAGCGCCGCACTCATCCTCCCCCCGACCCTACTGATGGGAGGAACCATTCCGCTCCTGACCCAGGCGTTGTCGCGCAACACTTCCGAATCGACTCGGGTTCACGCCTTCGTCTACGGCTTCAACACGATCGGCGCCTTTGTGGGCGCGATCGCCGCTGGCTTCTTCCTGATTCCCAAGCTCGGCTTGGTCGACACGATGACCCACACCGCCGGGGTCAATCTGTTCGCGGGAGGCGCCTTCGTACTCCTCGGCGTCCGTCGGCAGTCTCCCATGCTCGAACCGCGGCCTGGCGAGGCCCCACGCAACCGGCCCGTCTTGCCGAGAGTGGAGGGTTTTCTGGTTGCTTCTCTGCTGTTGGGGTTCTCGATGATGACGGTTCAGATCGTCGCGATTCGCATCAGCGGTCTCGCCTTCGGCGCCTCCCAATTCACCTTCGCAACAGTGGTAGCAGTCTTCGTGCTCTGTATTGCGCTGGGCAGTCTCTCGGTGTCCGCATTCGGGCGCATCCCCAACGGAGTGATCGCGTGGCCCCCCTGGCTTCTGGTCGTGGCGTTGTGCGTTCTGGACCCGTTGCTCGAGCGGGCTCCCTACGGGGCTCACGTCCTGCGCAGCTTGTTCTCGACCGATCTCTCCGCTTTCGTGCCCTATCAGTTCGCGGTCTTCGGGTCCCTGTTCTTCGCCATCGGACCGCCCGCTCTGCTCTCGGGGGCGGCACTCCCGCTCCTGTTTCAGGGTCTGCGCAGCCACGTCTTCGATCTAGGTGACACGGCCGGCAGGCTGTACGGCTGGAACTCGCTGGGTTCGCTGCTGGGCGCCTTGGTTGGCGGCTACCTGCTGTTTTTCTGGCTCGACCTCGATCAGGTTTACCGCATCGCAATCATCGCCCTCGCGGTCTGCGGAACAATACTGATCGTCACCGTCCATCGAACCTCCTGGAAGGTGGCCGGGATTCCATTGATCGCCAGCATCGGCCTGGTGTCGTTCCAAGCGAGCTGGCGGCCGGAGTACTTGATGAGCGGACTATTTCGCGAGCGGGCGCCTCTACCCGAGACGCGCGCCGGGCCCGAACGACTCATGAGTAGTCTGCGAAGCCTGCCGTTCGTCTTTCACGTCGATGACCCGGTTGCCAGCATCGGTGTGGGCGAGCACCGCCGCGGCGATCGCCTGGTGGCGAGAACCATCGTCACCAATGGAAAATCCGACGGCAACACGCACAGTGACTATCCCACCATGGGCCTGCTCGCGGCGGTTCCGGCCTGGCTGGCGGAACGGGTGGAGCGAGCCTTCGTCGTCGGGCTTGGGACCGGTGTGACCGCCGCGGAACTCGCTGCGCTGGAGAAGACCCAAGAAGTCGTCGTGGCGGAGATCTCGGCGGGAGTGGTGGAAGCACTTCCTTACTTCGACTTCGCCAATATGAACGCGAGCACCAACCCGCTGATTCGAATCGAGCGTCGGGATGCACACCGCGCGCTGCTCGACACCGATGGGGTCTTCGACGTCATCGTCTCGGAGCCGAGCAATCCTTGGATGGCGGGGGTCGAGATGCTCTACAGCCGGGAATTTCTGGCGGCTGCGCGCGATCGACTCGCTCCGGGAGGCGTTCATTGCCAATGGTTCCATCTCTATGAATCCGACGAGCAATCGCTGGGTCTAGTGTTGCGAACCTACGCGGAGGTTTTCGAGAGGATCGCGATCTGGTACGGACGAGGCAACGATCTGCTGTTGCTGGGGTTCGAGAGTCGTTCTCCCGCGCTGGGCATCGAGCGCCTCGAGGCCCGATTCGAGAGAGCCGACTTTCGCGAAAGCTTTCGCCGGGCGGGTGTCGAGAGCTTCCCAGCGCTGCTCGCCCACGAGCTGTTACCGACGGGCGTAGTCGAACGACTGAATTGGGAGGGCCCCATCCACTCGCACCTCGAGCCCCGCCTTGGTTACGCGGCCGCCCGCGCCTATTTCGTCGGTGGTGAGGCGCGACTCCCTTTCACGGGCTTCGGACCCTCGGCGAGCGCGGGTCGCAGGAACTCTCTCTGGCGACGCTATCGCGCGACGCCCACCGGCGGCAGCGAAGATTCCCAGGAACAGTTCGTCAGGACCGTGTGCGCGAATCGCAACCCCGAGTGCGTTGCCGCGATCGCCGACTGGGAGCAATCGTTTCCGCGTTCCGCGCGGCCCACACAGGTTCTCGAGAACCTCGAGCAATCCGTCTACACGTTCGGCGGAGAATTCCACCGCCTGGCGTTGAAGCGCTACCGCTCGGCGTTCACTCGGCCGGCTTCAGATCTGCTGGAGCTGGCTCAGATCCGCAGGGCGGTGCGGCGGTACACCCAGCACTACTTCCATGCGGCTCCCCCACCGCCGGAGGCCTTGATTGACCTCTGGTCACGTTGTCGGACTGCTGACACCCAGGACACACGCTGCGCAGTGGGGATCGCGCGGGCGCGAATGCTGACGCTTTCGGGCGACTGAGGGTCGGTGGCGGGTCAGCCGGCTGGCTTCGCGAACGCGCTCTCGGTCTCGGTGCGGCGTGCACGGCTCTTCTGTAGCTCGGAGATGATCTGGGCGTGGCGCGCGCGGTTCAAGCGATAGTGGGTGTAGCACCAGACCGAGACGACGCCGAAGCCGGCGACCACCGGGCCGTAGAGCAACCCGAGATGGACGATGGTCTGCGGAGCGACATCGGCGGCAGTCTCGACGTGAGCGCCCCTGGGAAAGGCGATCAGATCGAGGCCGATTCCGCCCACGAAGGTGCCAAAACCGCTGGAGAGCTTT
>CAXMOC010000216.1:0-13922 GCA_964194865.1 uncultured Opitutales bacterium
GGCATCACCTCGATGGCCTTGCGGCCGACCGGAGTTCGATAGAACTCCAGCATTTTCTGCAGGTCGCCCTCGCTGAAGTACTGGTCGTAGAGTGGGAGGTAGACGGCCTCGATGATTCCCGCGAAGTCCAGCCGCTCGACGAACAGGCTACTGAACCGCTGGGCGAAGAGGTCGAAGTCATCGAGGCGCTCCCCCAGCAGTCGCTTTTCCTGGTCCGAGAGGTCCTGCTGCTCCGATACTGCGAACTCCATCATCGGTTGGTAATTCGGCTTGATCCGCATGAGCTCGACGACGCTCTGCTGCTCCGACATCTGCTCCGACAAACCCGCGAAGCCGGAGATCGCGAGCAGCTCGCGGATCAGCGCGCGCTTGGACTCCGGGAGCTCCGCTCTGCTGGCAGACGGCGCCACCAGCACGCCCAGCGCCAAGGCCAGCGCGGCCAGCCTCCTAGTGTCCATCGAGCCCCCTCCTTGTACCTTTGCGCCGAATGATCCAGAGCCAGCGAGCATGACCCCCCACAACGAATCGTGCCGCTGGCGGATCGCGATCGCAGCCGCGCTGCTGCTGCTGATGGCCCCAACAGTACACGGCGAACCGCCTGCGGTCCTCGACGCGCTATTCGCTGGCGAGCGGCTCACGATCGAGCGTGACGCGCTGATCGCCCGAGCCGAGCTGCCGCCCGACCAGGACTTCCGGGTGGTCGAGGTCGACCGCGACGCGCACACCAGCCACCACGTGGTGGCGATTCGCCGACGCGAGCAGCCCCATCGTCACGATCGCCACGACTTGCTCGTGGTTCTGTTGCGGGGGTACGGCAGCATGTTGTTGGGTGATGAAGAACGGCCTCTCGGTGTCGGCTCGATCCTCTACGTACCTCGAGGGACGCCCCACGCGTTCCGCAACACCAGCGCGCAGCCCGCAGTCGCCTACGCGGTCTACACCCCCCCATTCGACGGGACCGACCGAACCCCCATCGACTGAGCGGTTACCCGGCGTCGCGGGCAAAGCCGTGGCGCTACACTCCCATCCGTTCCTCGCACCCCCGGTCCCGGCCGGGGCGGCGGGGATTGGTGCGTGCAGCGCGCGGATCAACACCAATCTCGAGTGTGCCGGAAGTGGATGAACGCTTGACGGATCAGGGAGTAGCTGAACCCTCCCCTCAGAGCCTTCCCGACGTCATGGATCGGGTCGCCGGGCGGACGGGTTCCGTGCGCTTGATGGGTCTGCGCGGGGCCGCGCGGGGCGTTGTGGGTGCTCAGCTGGTGAAGCGTCAAGGCGACCGGCCGGCACTGTTTCTGGCGCCCAACGCCAAAGCGGGCGACGCCTTGGCGGACGACCTTCGTGCTGCGTTGGGAGAATCGCAACAAGACGGCCGCGTACAAGTCTTTCCCCGACACGACACCCAGCCCTACGAACGCTTCTCGCCCCAACCCTTCCTGGTCGCACAGCGGATGGACATCCTCTACCGCTGGCTGGCCAGCGCGCAGCCCGGTACCCGAACCGCAGCCGCACCCATCGTGGTTGCGCCCTGGACTGCCCTCGCGCTGCGGGTGCCCGCACGAGAGGTGGTGCGAGGCCGCTCGGTTCACCTCGAAGTCGGCCAGACAGTTGATCGCGATGCACTGGTGGAGACGCTGGTGGCGGCCGGCTACTCGCGGATGTCGTTGGTCGAAGAGCGCGGCGAGCTGGCGGTGAGGGGCGGCATCCTCGACATCTTTCCCCCGCCGCGCCGATATCCGATCCGCGTCGAGCTATTGGGAGACGAAGTCGAGTCGATCCGCGAATTCGACGCGGCCAGCCAGAGATCGCGCGACGCGCTGTCGTACGCGGTTGCGCCGCCTCCCCGGGAGCTCCAACTGAGCCGCTCGCTGATCATCGAGCGATCCGATCGGATTCGCGAGCTTGCGCGCGCGCAGCGTCTGCCCAACCGCGCGGTCGACGAGCTGCTCGACTCGATGCTGCGCGGTCACGTCCCACCGGGCGCGGAGGCTCTCGCGCCGCTGCTGCAACCCGACGTAGAGACCGTGTTCGATTACCTCCCCGAGGACACGCTCGTGGTCGTCGACGATCCCGACGCTGGGCGTGAGCGCATGCTGCGCTACACCGCCGAAGCGTATGAAAGCTTCGACCACGCCCGGGACAGCAGCCGGGTCGTCTGCCCTCCCGCTGAATTGATCCTTTCACCCGACGATCTCGAGCGTGAGATCTTCTCGCGAAATCCGGTCTGTCTCGAACGCCTTGACATCACAGACGTGGATGCAACGGGCGAGCGTTACTCGCTCCGCTGCTCCGGTCACGACATCCTGCGCCGCGAACTCGTGCAGGCGCGACCCAACGAGCGGGCCCTCGAGCCGCTGGTCGATGCGCTGGCCGCTTGGGGAGATGACGACTGGCGCGTGGCTCTGTTCACCTCGACGCTCTCGAGCGCCGAGCGTCTTCGCCACCTGCTTGCCGAGTACGGGCTCGAGGCCCGAACCGTCGAAGCGCCGCGACCCGCGTGGCGCTGGTCGTCGCCAGGACAAATCCAGATCGGCATTGCGAATATCTCCGAAGGCTTCAGCTTTCCCCTCGAACGCCTGGTGGTCCTCAACGAAGAGGAGATCTTCGGGCCGCGAGAACGTCGGCGCGCACGCTCTGAGTGGCCCGACGGCGCCAGCATCGAGGGGCTCGCCCAGCTCGAGAAGGGTGACTACCTCGTCCACATCGAGCATGGGATCGGGATTTACCGCGGCCTGGTCGAGCTCCAGCTGGGCAACATCCAGGCCGAGTTCCTGCGGCTCGAGTACCAGGCCGGCGACCGTCTCTTCGTCCCGATCCACCGCCTGAACCTGATCCAACGCTACGGCGGCTCCGACGGCCACCCGCCGCGAATCGACAAGCTGGGGGGCATCAGCTGGACGAAGGCAAAACGCTCCGTGAAGAAGAGCTTGCGGAACATGGCCCACGAGCTGCTGGCCGTGCACGCGGCCCGCGAGCTGGCGCCGGGCCACAGCTTCTCCGGGCGCGACCGCCACTTCGAAGAGTTCGAGGCGACCTTTCCCTTCGAAGAGACTCCGGATCAGGCGGCCGCGATCGAAGACGTGCTCGCCGACCTCTACCGCCCCAAGCCCGCCGACCGCATCGTCTGTGGCGACGTAGGCTACGGAAAGACCGAAGTCGCGGTCCGGGCCGCCTTCCGAGTTGCGATGGACGGCAAGCAGGTCGCGATTCTGGTTCCGACCACCGTACTGTGTCAGCAGCACGTCGAGACGTTCGAAGAGCGCTTCGCCGACCACCCGATGGAGATCCGTTCGCTCTCGCGCTTTCGGACTCCGCTGGAATCCCGTCAGGTCATCGAGGGGCTGGCGGCTGGGACCATCGACATCGTGATTGGAACCCACCGCCTTCTCCAGAAGAACGTGCGCTTTCGAGATCTGGGACTGCTGGTGGTCGACGAAGAGCACCGCTTCGGAGTGTCCCACAAGGAGAAGATCAAACAGCTCAAGAAGACCGTCGACGTCTTGACGCTGACCGCGACGCCGATTCCCCGGACCTTGCAGATGGCGTTCACCGGAATCCGCGACCTGTCGGTGATCAATTCCGCGCCGGTGGATCGCCTCGCGATCCGAACCCAGGTATGCCGCTTCTCGGAATCTCTGGTGCGCGAGGCAATTCTTCGCGAGCTGCGGCGGGGAGGCCAGGTCTTCTTCGTGCACAACCGGGTGCAGACGATCGGCGCAATTCAAAAGATGCTCGCTCGAGTGGTCCCCGAGGCCACGGTCACCGTCGCCCACGGCCAGCTGAAGGAGCGCGATCTCGAAGACCGGATGCTCCGCTTCATGCACGGAGAGTTCGACGTTCTTCTGTGCACGACGATCATCGAGAGTGGGCTCGACATTCCTCGAGCGAACACCATCCTGATCGATCGCGCGGATGCCCTCGGACTGGCGCAGATCTACCAGCTGCGGGGGCGCGTGGGGCGCAGCAAGCAACGCGCCTACGCGTACCTGTTGATCCCCGGCTCCGAGGAAGCACTGACCGCAGACGCCAAGCGCCGCCTCGAGGCAATCCAGGATCTCAGCGAGCTGGGCAGCGGATTCCGATTGGCCCAGATGGATCTCGAGATTCGGGGTGCTGGAGACCTGCTCGGCTCGAACCAATCCGGCGCGTTGGCGGCCGTCGGCTACGAGACCTACGTCGAGATGCTCGAAGAGACCATGGACGAGCTGCGGGGCGTATCTCACGAGGTCGAAGTCGACCCGGAGATCCGACTGCCGGTGGCGGCCCGGCTGCCCGAAGCCTACGTGGCCGCGGTGAGTCAGCGACTGGTTCTCTACAAACGCCTTGCCAGCTGCCGAGACGACGCCGAGGTCGACCGGATCCGGGACGAGCTACTCGATCGGTTCGGCTCTCTGCCCGACGAGGCAGAGAACTTGTTCGAAGTGATTCGCCTGAAGATTCGCGCACGCCGCCTCGGAGTGGCGACTGTGGACCTCAACAACGGCGAGATCGTGCTCACCGCTGGGGAGCAGAGCAAGGTCGACCCGAAGCGCCTGCTCAATCTGCTCCAGCAGGCGGGCACCGGAATGCGGGTCGCGCCAGACCACAAGATCTACGCCCGCGCTCCCGAGGGCAACACCGCGGAGCTATTCGCCGCGGCCCGGAACCTGCTCGCGAACCTCGGCGCCGACTGAGTCCGAGGGCCAGCCCAACGCCCGCCGTTTCCCTCGCAGGGGCCAGCCCGCCGCCCGGGCAGCGGCGCGGAGGGTGTGGATGCGTTGGTCGTGTAGAGGGTGGGTCGAGAGGTAACCCGACAGCCCGTCGTCGCTGGGAAGGTGATCGAAGAAGTCCGTGGCACCCGCAGTGTGGCCGTATTCGGCCGCGAGCAGCTCGAGGCCGAAGCGATCGGCGTCGCTCTCCTGCACGCGATTGAAGCCGCGCTGAGTGAATTGGCCCGCGATCGCGGCCAACTGGGTCGCGCTGCCGCTCCCGCTCAGACCCACGGCGACCAACACGAGCGAGAACGCGACCCCTCGACCCAGGCCACGCAGATGGTCGCGGTTGTGGTAGTGGCCGAGTTCGTGGCCGAGCACGAAGGCCAGTTCGTTCTCGCTCTCGACTCGCTCGAGCAGCCCCTCGGTAATCGCGATCGTGCCGCCGGGCAACGCAATCGCGTTGGGCTCGCTCTCCTCCCAGACAACGACGGAGAACTGGTACGGGTTCTCGAGCCAGTGGGCGGACATCCGATCCAGCAGTACCGTGAGCTGCTGCTCTCGCGCTCCGCCGGTGCCCGCTTCCGCTGCGCCGTCGAACCAACCCGAGAACAAGCGCGCCTCCAGCCGCGGCGGGACGCGCGGTACCAGCAGGTCGGTCGCAACGGCCAGCATCGCCGCCAACCCGGCGGCCACTGCCGCGACCCCGACCACCAGCAGCAGCCCCTCGCGCAACGGGTGCGTGGGCGTCACGTTGATCCCGTCCTTTGGAAGCGACGGGTCGAAACTCATGGAGCTTCGCGCAACTCGAGCGCGGTGCCGAAGGCGAGCACCTCGAGGCCCGCAATCCGGCTATCGCCGCGAGCGTTCGCCATCCGCGTGGTCTCTACCCGCACATTGATCACGGCTTGGTAGCCGCCGCTTTGGGCTTGCTCCTTGAGTCGCAGCAGCGCCTCGCGTCGCGCGCGATCGAGCAGGCTCTCGTAGGTCTTGACGCGCCCGCCGAAGATCATGCGCAGACCCGCCAGGAAGCGTTTGAAGTAGTCGACCGAGATCACCACAGAGCTCGATACGAGTCCGCTATCGACGACCCGCCAGCCGCTGGGAACGCTGCGAAGAGTGATCACCGGTAGCTCGCTCCAGCTTCGCTCGCGCTCGCGAATCGAGCGATAGTGACGCCGTTCGATGACGGTACCCGTGAAGTAGGCGAGCACCAGAAGCGCCAGCGGAATAACCAGCTGAACGAGGACTTCCGCGTTTTGATCCACGCCCTATTCGACCGTGACCGCGGTTCCGTAAGCGAACAGCTCGGCGGCGCCCTGGGCAACAGAGCTGGTGGAGAAACGGATATTGACCACGGCGTTGGCACCCAAAGACTCGGCCTGCTCGACCATCCGGCGCAGCGCGTCTTCTCGCGCTTCGGTCAGTAGCTCCGTGTAGGCTTTGAGCTCGCCGCCAACGATGTTTCGAAAGCCAGCGAGGATGTCCTTGCCGATGTGCTTGGCTCGCACGGTGCTTCCCGAGACGACGCCAAAGAAACGCGTAATCGTCTTGCCGGGAACCGTCTCGATGTTGCTGAGAATCACAGCTCGCCTCCTCGCTGTCCGATCTCGTCCGACCCGAAACCGCTCGGCGACCCTAGCACGGCGTTAGTCGCTGGCCCCCGCGCGGCGAGCCAGCGAGACGGCTGCCCCGACGATCAGCGCCGCGGGCAGGTAGACGCCCGGTAGGTCGAGCCAGAAGTGATGGTGTTCGAGCGCGCCTCGCAGCGTGTCGTAGGCGTGTAGGAGCGCGTGGGCTCCCAGGAAGAGCGCCGCGATGGTCACGAGAGGAATCCGAAAGGCGTGGCTGCGGGCCGCCCAGGTCAGCGCAACCCCAACGCTGAGGAACGCGCAGCCGATGTCCCTGACGAAATGCGGGTTGAACGGCCCAGTATCCGGTACGCCGGCGGGGAGATCGGTGTACCAGTGCAAGGGACCGACGAGCATCCAAAGCGCATTGGCGAGGGTACCCACGCCCACGATCAGGAATACCCACCCCCAGGGATCGAGACGACGCGCACTCATGCGGACCTCCGCGCGAGCCTGTGACCGCTCGCGATCTCCGACAGTCGGGCAACGCCTTCGGCGATGCGATCGGGACTCTGGTTGGCAAAGGAGAGCGCCAAGCTACCCGAGCGGCGCCCATCGAAGTAACAGGCCTCGCCGCGCAGGTAATGGATGCCGTGCTCTCGAGCCGATCGGTAGACCGAACCGGCATCGATGTCCGGTGGTAGCGACACCCATACAGCGAGCCCCCCGTGGGGTTCGGTCCAGATCGTGCCCTCGGGCATCGAGTCTTCCAGCGACGCGAGCAGGGCTGCACGCCGCGTCGTGTAGCGCTTGCGCAGCTCGCGCACGTGACGCTCCAATGCCCCAGAGGCGAGCAGCTCCGTAATCGCCGCCTGGGTCAGCGCATCACCGCCCAGGGCGGCAGCAAAGCGGGCTGTCGCCAGCCGCGTCAGCAGCGGGCGAGCGGCAACCAGATAGCCCAACCGCAGCGTCGGAAAGAGTGCCTTGGAAAACGTGCCGACATAGATGACCTGCCCGGCGCGATCCCGAGTCTTCAAAGCGGGCTGTGGCGGATTGCCGAAGCGAAACTCACTGTCGTAATCGTCCTCGAGGATCGGAGTCTGGGTGTCGTCCGCCAACTCGAGCAACGCCTGACGACGCGCGTTGCTCAACAGCACACCCGTCGGCATCTGGGCGGCCGGGGTCGTATACACCAGCTTGAGAGTGCGCGATCGAAGCGTTCGCGCGAGGGCATCGGTGCGGATGCCCTCTCGATCTACGTCGATGCCGACCAGCTGGGCGCCGTTCGCTCGAAACGACATGGCCGCACCGAAGTAGCCCGGCTGTTCGACGGCTACGGCATCGCCGGGATCGAGTAGGACGCGACCGATCAGGTCGAGCGCCTGCTGGGCGCCGCTGACCACCGCGACATCGCGCGGCTCACACGCCACCCCGCGCGAGACCAGCGAACGAGCGATCTCCTCGCGCAGCGGCCGTTGACCTAGGGGATCGAGATCGTTCGCGAGCGCCGGGAGCTGACCGATCGCCTTCGCGTAGGCGCGCCGCAGTTCGGAAAGGGGCAGGGCCGCCTCGTCGACCCGCCCGCCGCCGAAATCGAACCGAGCGGCGGGTGGCGGGGGGGGCGCGCTCGGGGTTCGAAACGACCGCGCGAACAAGCCATCCCAAGCAAAAGCGCGGCTCGGGCTGGCTACGGGAGTGCTGCTCCTGGCGGCTCCTCGCGAGCTGACGAAAGTGCCCTGACCCACGTGAGCCAGCGCCGACCCGTCATCGATCAAGATCTGGTAGGCCTGATTGACCGTGTTGCGGCCCACCCCCAAGGCCGCCGCGGCCTCCCGGCTAGGCGGCAGCTTCTCGCCAGGGCGCAACCGCCCGCTGACGATCAGATCGGTCAGGTAGTTGGACAGCTGGCGGTAGAGGGGCAGCGAAGCAGCGCGGTCGGGGCAGAAGGCGAGATCCAGCACCTCGGAAATTTAGTAGAACCAATTTGGAACTTCTAGATCCAATTTAGCTCTTTTAGTTGGATCCAATCAGCTCCTGATGAGTCAACAGCGCACTAGGCCGCGTACGAGAAGAACATCGCGACAGCGAATAGCCCAAGCCAGCCGTGGAACACGGCCCGTGGAAGGTTGTGCGGCGAGTCTCCTAGCGCTCCGCTGCAGGTTGCGGCGCCCATCGCGAAGAAGACGGCCAGCGGCGTGAAGGCGATCAGTCCGTAGGACGCCTTGGCCTGAGCGAAGTAGGGCAAACCGAGGGAGAGGTAGAGCAGACCGAAGAGCACCGCATAAGCCAGGGTCAGCAAGAACGAAAACGCCGCCCGGCGGTGGGGGTCCGGGTCGCGGAGCGCGATCTGGAGCGAGCCCACGATGCCGACACCGATGAGCGCGGTGGCCGGGAGGGCCACCAGATAGCCGAGCGACATGAACGAATAGTTCCAGAAGCTCGGCCGATCGATCGGCGAGACCCGGCCGCCGATCCCGCCGTCCCCCCAGAGCGTGGAGTAGATGCTGTCCCAGAAGGAGTGGAAGGCGGAAAGATAGGGATGGCGCAGGGTTTCACCGAACCCCGTGTAGTAGGCCAGCGTGTGGAAGCCAGGCTGTTGCCACCATTTGAGCGTTGGGCCCGGCATGTCTCCCCAGTTGGCCATCAACGGGTCGCCGTAGTGAAGCCAGTTGCGGAGATAGAACCAGCCCGCCATCGCCAGACCGACGACAGCAACCAGGCCGAGCAGCCCCAGCGCCCGTCTCGGCGCCGCGCGATCAACCGCGAAAAGCTTCGCGAGCAGGAAGAAGCCCGCGACCGCCGAGACCAGCAGCCCCGTGAACTTGGTGATCAGACACAGGCCCAGCAGTGTCGCCAGTACAAGGACACGGCTGGTGCGAACCTCTCGGGCCAACAGCAGATCGACGCTGGCGAGGATCGCCATGCCAGCGATGAAGGTATGGAACGTTTCGTTCGAGAAGTAGGCGGCCGAGTAGATGTTCATGGGCAAGACCGCCGCGAACAGCAGCGCGTAGAAGCGCGGGGCGACCTCGCCGACACAGAGCCGGCGGCATAGCTCCCCGGCCAGCCAGACGTTTCCGAAGCCGGCCAGAAAGGGCAGCAGCTTCAGCCCGACGATCCCGCCGCGGCTGCCGCCCATCGCTTCACCCAGCCACTCCAGCAGCCCTGCGGCGACATAGAAGAGCGGAGGGTGGTAGACCGACCATCCATCGGTGGCGAGGGGAACCGAGTGGTTCTGCCGCAGCAACTCCACGTAATAGAGGTGATGGCGGGCGTCGAAGCCCAGGTCGAGGGGAATCTCCAAGAACTTGGCGTAGAACAGATAGCCCCAGCCCAGCCCAGCCACACCGATCACGACGGCGGGCAGAAACCGCGCCAGCCGCTCCCCTCCGAAGCGGCCGCCCATCCAATAGCCGAGCGCAGCCAACACGAAGATCAACAGGACCCAGTCGAGCGCCTCCATCAGCGCTTCGGACGGGGTCTCGAGCACGAGAGCGAGCGGATTTACACGAGTGTCGTCCGCGATGATCGCCGGGCCAAGCGGCCTGCCTTCCCAGTGGACCGCCCAGCCCGCTCGAGTCGACAGCCCCTGAGCAATTCCGTCGACCCTGGCCGACAACAGCGGGGGCCCGTGCCCATTCGCAACTTCGACGAGAAGCTCGTTGTCGCCGGCTCGAATTGGCAGGGGGACGCGGACCTCGTCGCGCCAGCGCGAGCCGTCGCCCCGCGCACCTGGCAACTCCGCGCCGTTGAGCGAAACCGCGAAGCTTCCCAGAGCGCGCAGCCGCAGCACCGCGCCGTCCGAGTCGCCGCTCGAGAAGTGCCGGCTGAAGCCGGCGACCGGAACCTCCGCTCTTCCCCACTGGCGCAGCTCCGCCGACACCGGGAAAGGCGGTGCGATCCAGGGGGCTCCGTCGCTCTGGGAAATGAAGGGGACGTCCGGCGAGAGCGAAGCGCGCGCGACCAGAAGTCCAATCGAAAGCACAGGGAGCGCAACGGCTCCCATGCGCTGAACGCGCCCCCAGGGCGAAGCCATGGCGGCACGATAGCCGACAACAGCAAGGCCTCCCTTCGCGAACGTCGTAGACCGCGGACGGTCGGGCTACCATCGGATCCCGGTTCGCGTCCTAGCGGGCAGCGACTCGCCCCTGGATCTGTATCCCTAAAGCTCTCTCGAAATTGGAGGAAACGATGCAGCGCGCGTTCCCGTGGATGATCGCGGGGATTCTCTTCACCGCAGCTTCCGTCCAGTCCGCCGAAGAGCTGGTCGACGGAATCGCCGCCCAGGTGGGCGACGAGGTGGTGTTGGTCTCCGAGGTCCTGGAATCGATCGCGGACACTGAGCAGCGCATGCGGGATGCGGGGATGCCCGACAGCGAGATCGCCAAACTGCGCGCCGACGGCCTCGAGCGGATGATCGAAGAGAAGATCATCCAGAACGAGGTAGAGCGCCTGGAGCTCTACGCCACGGACGCGGAGATCGACGAAGCGATCGAGATGATCGCCGGCGACAACGGTTTGACGGTCGCACAGCTGGAGAACAGCGTGCGCGCCACAAACCTCCCCATGGAGGAGTATCGCGCGGCCATCAAAGGAAAGATCGAGCATCAGAAAGTCCTCCAGATGTCGCTGATGTCCAAGGTCCAGATCGATAAGGTGGAGGTTCGCCAGCTCTTCGATGAGCGTTTCAGCGACCAGCCCGAAGGCGGTGTCCAGGTGCATCTGCGGCACCTGCTGATCCCGGTCGGGGAAGGAACGGACCTGACTTCGTCCTGCGCGGCCGTGACCGCGGCGGCCGCCCGGGTCACGGCGGGAGAGAGCTTCGAGGTGGTGGCGTCCGAAGTATCCGTGATCTCCCCGAAGCAGGGCGGAGACATCGGCTGGCTTCACGTCGAGTCGCTCGCGGGTTGGATGTCCAACCTGGTGTCGCCACTCGAGCCCGGCGGGATCAGCAAGGTCAGCCAACAGCCCTTCGGCTGCAATCTGCTCAAGCTCGTCGAGCGGCGCGCCTTCGAGCGAATCACCTACGAACAGACCGAAGAATCGCTGTTCCTCGAAATTCAGCAGCAGAAGCTGGAAGTCGAGTTCCTCTCGTGGATGGAAGAGCTGCGCAAGCACACCTACATCAAGCGCCGCGGCTACTTCGCGGACGCCGCCCGCCTCGACAACCCCAGCGCGATGCCCGATCCCTCGGAGATGGATTCCCTCTTCCAGTGAGCGGCGAGGCGTCCTCCCTCACACACATCCTGGTTCGAAGCGCCCGCGAACACAACCTCAAAGAACTCGACGTAGAGATTCCGCGGGACGAGCTCGTCGTCATCACGGGTCCTTCCGGCTCGGGGAAGTCATCGCTCGCCTTCGACACCATCTATGCCGAGGGCCAGCGGCGCTACGTGGAGTCGCTGTCCGCCTACGCGCGCCAGTTTCTCGATCAGATGGGACGGCCCGATGTCGATTCGATCGAGGGCCTCTCCCCTGCGATCGCGATCGAACAGCGAACGGCTGGCAAGAACCCTCGATCGACGGTCGGAACGACGACTGAAATCTACGATTACCTGCGCCTGCTCTATGCGCGCATCGGTCAACCACACTGCTACCGCTGTGGCAAACCGATCTCCGGTCAAACCATCCAGCAGATGACCGACCGCGTGATCGCATTAGGCGGTGGCGCGCGGGTTCGAATACTGGCTCCGGTGATCCGCGGACGAAAAGGCGAGTTTCGCAAGGAGCTGCGCGAGTTCGCCGGCAAGGGCTTCGTGCGAGCGCGCATCGACGGCGAGCTTCGAGAGCTGGACGAGGAAATCTCCCTCGCCAGGCAGACCACGCACCAGGTCGACATCGTCGTCGACCGATTGGTCGCCAAGGAAAGTACTCGCGGGCGCATTGCTGAATCGATCGAGACGGCCGCACGCCTGGCCGATGGTCTCGTCATCCTCGACGTCGAGAGCGAGTCGGAGGAATGGACTCTCTCCGAGCACCAGGCTTGCATCGACTGCGGCATCTCCTACCCGGAAATCAGCCCCCGCCTGTTCTCCTTCAACAGCCCACAGGGTGCGTGTGATCGCTGTGCGGGTCTCGGCACCTGCGACGAATTCGTGCCCTCGCGCATCATCCCGGATGAATCGCTCTCGATCGCCGATGGAGCGATCGCTCCCTGGGCGGGACGCGGAAGCTCCCGCTACTACCGGCGTCTGATCGAGGCGCTCATCGCACATTTCGAGATCGCGCCCGATCTCCCGTGGCGGGAGCTCCCCAATGATGTGAAGCGAGGCATTCTCAGCGGCACGGGTGACGCGGAGATTCCCTTCGAGTTCGAGCAGGGGAGGAGGCGGCACTCGGTCCGACGACGCTGGGACGGCGTGATCGGCGAGCTCCAGCGTCGACGCACCGACGGCAGCGAGGCAGAGCGCGAAAAGCTCGCGCGCTTCTGTGCGCCGCAGCCGTGTAAAGCATGTGGGGGTTCGAGGCTGCGAATCGAGGCCCGCAGCTTTCGTATCGGAGGCCTTTCGATTTCCGAGCTCAGCGGACTCTCGATCGGCGAGCAGTCCCGCTTCGTCCAGGAGCTGCGACTCACCGGCGCGGAGCAGACGATTGGCGAGCGCATCCTGGCCGAGATCAGCGACCGGCTGCGCTTCCTGGTGGACGTCGGTCTGAGCTACATCACCCTCGACCGCAGCAGCGCCACACTCTCCGGCGGCGAAAGTCAACGCATCCGGCTCGCGACCCAGGTGGGCTCCCGCTTGATGGGAGTGCTCTACATACTCGACGAGCCATCGGTTGGGCTGCACCCGCGCGACAACCAGAAGCTGCTCAGCACGCTCGGACAGCTGCGCGACGGCGGCAACAGCGTGCTCGTTGTCGAGCACGACGAGGCGACCATCCGAGCGGCAGACTTCGTGATCGACATGGGCCCGGGCGCGGGTATCCACGGCGGCCGGATCGTGGCTCGGGGAACTCCCGACCAGATTCTTGCCCACGAAGACTCGATCACCGGCGCCTACCTCTCGGGACGCCGCAGCATCCGCGTGCCCGCGCAACGGCGAACTTCTGATGGGCGCGAGCTGGTGTTCGAGAATTGCCGCGAACACAACCTGAAGCGCCTCAGCGTTCGAATCCCCCTGGGCTTGTTCACGGTGGTCACCGGAGTTTCCGGCTCCGGCAAGTCGACTCTGGTCAACGAGACGATCTACCGCGCACTCGCGGCTCGACTCCACGGTGCCGAAACCCCGCCGGGCCGCTTCGATCGGATTCTCGGTCTGAGCGAGATCGACAAGGTGATCGAGGTGAGTCAGGCCGCGATCGGGCGCTCACCCCGGAGTAATCCGGCCACCTACACGGGTGTCTTCGACGGCATCCGCTCGCTCTTCAGCCGGGTACCCGAAGCCCGCGTCCGCGGCTACGGGCCCGGCCGTTTCTCCTTCAACGTCAAGGGTGGGCGCTGCGAAGCCTGCCGGGGCGACGGCACCTTGCGGATCGAGATGCATTTTCTGCCGGATCTGTTCGTCACCTGTGAAGAGTGCGCGGGGCGGCGCTACAACCGCGAGACCCTCGAGATCCGCTACAAGGGCCACCACATCGCCGACGTGCTCGAGATGACCGTCGAGGAAGCGCTGGCGTTCGCGCACAATGTCCCCGCGGTTCGGCGTCCGCTGCAGACCCT
>CAXMOC010000217.1:0-4459 GCA_964194865.1 uncultured Opitutales bacterium
TGGCCGACCAGGTCGCCTTCCATTTTGGAAGGGTCGACGCGGGGGAGCGGTCGCACGTCGAACTCCCGGATGCTTCGCCGACGCGGGGGCGGATCGTCACCCGTCTCTCCGAAGAAGCGCGGACCCTGTCCGTGGCGCTCGCCACCCCGGCCCTACTGTTCCGGTAAGCGTGACCGTCTGGGAGCGGGGCGTGGGTTAGCTTCTGATTGGCGGCATGGGCCGTCAGGAGGAAGTAGCCATGAAGATCGATTCACCGAATGAGCTGAAGGCCGCCTTCGCTGGGTGGCGTGAGAAAAAGCGGTATGCGACGGAAGCGGTGCCCGGGGATTTGCTTGAGCGGGCTCGTTGTGCGGCGAAGGTGTATGGAGTGCCAGAGGTGGTCCGTGCGACGCGGGTGGAGCGGTCGCGGCTTTTTCGAGGCCGAGGCGGCCAGAGTGGAACGGGGGCGGTGGTGGCAGCGCCACGACCCGGCTTTTCCCGGCTGGATTTGACGGCCCCGGGGTCCGGGGCTTCACCGATCGCGGAGCTCGAGACTGCAGGGGGGCTGAAGCTGCGGGTGTTCGCAGAGAGCGATGGGATGGTCCGGTTGCTGACGAGGCTCTGTGAGCGAGGAGGGAGCCGATGATCCAGGTTCCTGCGCAGGCGAGCGTTTTCGTGATGCACGAGCCGGTGAACTTCCGAAACGGCATCGACGGATTGGCAGGGGTGGCTCGGGTGGTGCTCGGTCATGAGCCCATGAGCGGTGCTCTCTTTGTGTTTCGCAACAAGCGGCGGCAGATGCTGCGGATTTTGTTCTACGACGGCGGCGGATTCTGGCTGTGCACGCGCCGCCTGTCGAAGGGGACCTTCTCGCATTGGCCAGAGGGCGACGGTTCAAGGCCGTGCTCCCCATTGCTCGCGCGCGAGCTCCAGATCCTGATCTGGGGCGGTGATCCATCGAGCGGTGCCTTCCCTGATCTGTGGAGAAAAGTGACGCTCGCCGCGACAAATTAGCGAATTGGCTGGCGTAAGAGAGCGGGTTGTGCCATTTGGTTGTAGATGCTTCTGGATTCGACCGCCGCTCCGCCTGAGCTACTGCTCCGTTACCGCAACCGCGAGATCACCCGCGACGACATCGAGTTCTTAGGTCCGATGTGCGCGGGCGGATGGCGGAGGCGAACCGATCTGTACCGGGCGGTGTGTGATGCATGGAAATGGAAACAGGCCAACGGAAGTCCGGCGATCTATGCCTGCTCGGATCTGCTGCGCCAGCTGGAGAAACGAGGGTTCCTCGAGCTGCCGCCGGCGGCGCAGGGCCAGAGCCCCCGGCGACGCTGGTTCGCTTCGTTGCCGCTCCCGGTGGACCTGATCCCGTTGGTGGGGCTCGAGGTCCGAGACCCTGACGCGGACCTCCGCCAAGTCCGAGTCCGTCCGATCCAGCCGGAAGAGCGCCTCGGATGGCGAGTGTACATGCAGCGATACCACCGGCTCGGGGATCGACCGATGGTGGGTGAGCATCTGCTGTACGCCGCGTTCGTCGAGGACGAGCTGGTGGCGCTGCTGGGCTGGGCAGCTGCGGCCTTCCGAGCGCCGCTGCGTGAAGCGTACGTGGGTTGGGACGAGGCGACGAAGCGACGCCGGCTTCACCTGGTGGCCAACAACATCCGCTTCCTGCTGCTTCCGTGGGTGAAGGTCCGAAACCTCGCCTCGAAGATCCTGGCGATGAACCTTCGTCGGCTGGCCTCCGACTGGGAGTCGGCGTGGAACCACCCGGTTGTTCTGGCGGAGACATTCGTGGACACGAGCCGATATCGGGGGACCTGCTATCGCGCGGCAAACTGGGTCCACCTGGGCGCGACGGCCGGCCGCTCGAAGCGCGGGAACGACTACTTGTTCGGCTCGACGAAGAAGGCGTTGTTTGTCTATCCCCTGCGCCGAGATGCCAGGCGACGGCTGCGGGACGAGCCGAGTCCCATCAAGGCTCGGGAAACGCCATAAATGGCTCAACATCTCAACGTGACGCTGCAAGGGCTCCGTGAGCTGTATGATCGAGCCGATCGCGAGCAGCTACTCGCCGGCGATCGGGTCGTAATCTGCGCCTTCATATTGAGTCGCATTACACGGACGGAAGCCCAAATTGCGCGGTTGCGGGTGAAGGCGGAGAAAGAGACAGCGGGAGCGGATAGCGACGCCGCTGACGAAAACTCGAGTTCGGCCAACGATGCCGATTCCTCCGGTGATGGCGACGGGGGCACCGAGCCCGCCGGGGCAGAGCCCGCCGGGGCAGAGCCCGCCGGGGCAGAGCCCGCCGGGGCAGAGCCCGCCGGGGCAGAGCCCGCCGGGGCAGAGCCCGCCGGGGCCGAGCCCGCCGGGGCAGAGCCCGCCGGGGCAGAGCCCGCCGGGGCAGAGCCCGCGAGCGGCGACCCGGAGGCAGATGACGAGGAAGCTGAACCAGCCGCGCCCTCCCCAAAGGGTCATGGCCGCAACGGCGCGGCTGCTTTCACCAACGCAAAAGAACATCTGCACGCTCTCCGCCTCGGCATTCTCGGCGCTATCTGCGAAGCCTGTGGACGCGGTCCTATGTCACGCTACCGCGAAAAGGTCATCATCCGCGTCATTGGACAATCCATCTTCGGCGCCGAGCGCCATCGCTTCGAGCAGGCGCGTTGCCGCCTCTGTAAGATCATCGTCAAAGCCGAAGGCTCGAATCTCGTGCAGAGCGGAATCGGCACCAGCTACGTAACCTATCACTGGTCCGCATGCGCCATGCTCATCGTGATGCACTACTTCGCGGGCGCCCCATTCAAGCGGCTCGAGGCGCTCCACCGGGGCTGGGGCGTTCCCATGCCCGATGCCAATCAGTGGCATATGGCGGATCGGTGCGACGATCTCCTGGCCCCCGTGTATAAAGCGCTCGAGCGGCACGGCATCCTCAACGCGCTCAACCTCCGGATCGACGATACCGGCTCGATGGTCATAGCGCTGAGGCGCCAAATTCAAGAGGAAACCGAGGCTCTCCGGCTCGTTGGGGAGTCGACCCGAAATGTTCGGACCGGCATCAACGCGACTGGAGTCTACCTCGAGACTGAGGATGCGACGGTCGTGCTCTTTTTCACCGGCCGGCATCATGCGGGGGAGATCATCGACCAGCTTCTTCTGAACCGCCGGACAGCCGCGAAAAAGCTCATCAAGGTCACGGATGCGGCATCGAAGAACTTCGACCACGCCCAGAGCGCTCACCTCGAGGAAGCAGTCTGCAATGCACACGCATTCTTAAAGTTCCGCGCGCTCAAGGACACGTTTCCCGCCGAATACGCCATCGCCGGCGAGGTCTATAAGAACGTCTTCGATAACGATGACAAGGCCAAGGCTCGCGGCCTCGACCCCCGCCAGAGAATGGACTACCACCGGGCCCACTCGAAGCCCGAGATGGTGAAGCTCAGGCAAATGTGTAAGGAGAAAATCAAGGCCAAGCTCGTCGAGCCCAACTCGCCCCTCTGGGAGCCCATCTCCTTCATCATCAACCAATGGGCCCGGCTGACTCGTTTCTACGAGGTCCCCGGCGTCCCATTGGATACGAACATCCTCGAGCAGACCCTCATCATCCCCATCCGTTACCTCGCCGGGTCTTTTGCCTACAAAACCCAGAATGGGGCCGACGTCGGCGACCGTCACATGTCGCTCGTGGCAACGGCCAACGCGAACGGCGTCGAGCCCGTCGCCTACCTCACCCACTGCCTCGAAAATCATGAGGACCTCGCGGCGCACCCCGAGCATTACCTCCCCTGGGTGTACAAAAAACGCATCCAGGAGCCCAAGGTCACTCCGGACCAGCCCGGCGAGGCTCTGCCAACGCCACTCCGCTCCGGGGCCACGAGCACGCGGTCAGCCCAGAACCCCCACCCGCTCTCGATACCCCCACCCACACGACCATCGCCAACCGCAAGCGCGCGCGCGGCTCCGTAGACCACCCGCGAATCGTCTCCGCAATCTGGACCTCCCGCCTCCCGATCGGGCACGGCCGCGCATTGCCATTTCCGCCAGGCAGTCCGGCTAACTCTGGCGCCGCGGTTGCTCTACCCCCGCTCGCACGAGTCGGATACGCTGCTTTTTTCGGGGAAAACGGCATCGGACCATGTTGCGTCAAGCACCGCGAGCGAGTGAACGCCTGGCTGGCCGGACTTCCTGTCCGTGCCCCGCAGCCCGGGCACCCTCGGGCCCCCCTCGCCCTGGAGGAAGAGATCGGCAGCCCCTGTCAGAGCGGTCAGTTTCTACACTTACCGGAACAGTAGGCTTGTTCCGCCCGCATTGGGGGAATTCGTCGAGATCGAGCATGGCACGAAGCTTGCTCTCCAACGGCGCAGCGGCTCCAACCCAGGACTTCGATTTCGCCGACACGTTTTGCCGCTCGTGGTCACCATGTTTAGGACGTCTCCTGACGTCCGCGAAGCCCTCCGAGGAATTTCCGTTCCTCGTCCTT
>CAXMOC010000218.1:0-23062 GCA_964194865.1 uncultured Opitutales bacterium
TGGCTGGCCAGAACACCGAACTCACCTTCCGTGCCGGGAAGCACGACCCGGTCCACCGTTCCCCGGTAGGCTTCTCCCTCGGGCGTGACGATTGTCAGCTCGAACGGCATATGGCCCCCTCGCCCCCCGACTCAGAACCCATTAGAGCTTGTCCGCCTTCTCGACGGCCTGATCGATGCCGCCCACCATGAAGAACGCCTGCTCGGGCAGTTCGTCGTGTTTGCCATCCAGGATCTCCCGGAAGCCGCGAACCGTCTCGTCGATCGAGACGTAGACACCGGGCTCGCCGGTGAACTGCTCCGCAACGTGGAAGGGCTGCGAGAAGAACTTCTGCAGCTTGCGGGCACGAGCGACCGCAATCTTGTCGTCCTCGGAGAGCTCGTCCATCCCCAGGATTGCAATGATGTCTTGTAGATCCTTGTACTTCTGCAGCACTTGCTGGACGCCGCGTGCCACGTCGTAGTGCTCGTCGCCGACCACCTGCGGATCCAGGATTCGGCTGGTCGAATCCAGCGGGTCGACTTCGGGGTAGATGCCCAGCTCCGAGATCGCGCGGCTGAGCACGGTCGTGGCGTCCAAGTGAGTGAAGGCCGTGGCGGGCGCCGGGTCCGTCAGGTCGTCGGCGGGCACGTAGATCGCCTGCACGGAGGTGATCGAGCCCTTCTTGGTCGAGGTAATTCGCTCCTGGAGTTCGCCCATATCGGTTGCCAGCGTGGGCTGGTAGCCCACCGCCGAGGGGATGCGCCCGAGCAACGCCGAGACCTCGGAGCCGGCCTGGGTGAACCGAAAGATGTTGTCGATGAACAGCAGTACGTCCTTGCCTTCGGAATCGCGAAAGTACTCGGCCACCGTGAGGGCCGAGAGTCCCACCCGGGCACGCGCTCCCGGCGGTTCGTTCATCTGCCCGAAGACGAGCGCCGTCTTGTCCAGCACGGTCGTGCCGTCGGCCAGCTTCGAGTCGGCCATCTCGTTCCAGAGGTCGTTGCCCTCTCGGGTGCGCTCGCCCACGCCGCCAAACACCGAGTAGCCCGAGTGCTCCATGGCGATGTTCTGGATCAGCTCCTGGATGATCACGGTCTTGCCCACGCCGGCGCCGCCAAAGAGCCCGACCTTTCCACCCTTGGGGTACGGAGCGATCAGGTCGACGACCTTGATGCCCGTCTCCAACAGCTCCACTGTCGTCGACTGCTCGATGAACTCGGGCGGCGGGCGATGGATGGGGAGATGCTCGTCGGACTCGATCGGGCCGCGCTCGTCCACCGGCTCTCCGATGACGTTCATGATCCGCCCCAGCGTGGCCGGTCCGACGGGAACGCGAATCGGCTCGCCGGTATTCTTCACGGTCTGGCCGCGCACCAACCCGTCCGTGGTGTCCATCGCGATGCAGCGGACCGTGTTCTCGCCCAGATGCATTGCAACCTCGACGACGAGGTTGAACTCTCGCTCGTCGATCCCGGGGTTGGTCAGCCGCAGCGCGGTGTAGAGCTGGGGAAGCCCCGCGGGCGGGAACTCCACGTCCACCACAGGCCCCATCACCTGAATCACTCTTCCGCTTTCGTTTGCCATGCTCGTCTCCCGGCGGGCCGGTATGCCAGCCGCCATTTGGCTGCAGTCGTTCGCTAGAGCGCCTCGGCTCCACTCACGATCTCGACCAACTCCTTGGTAATCGCCGCCTGTCTCGCCCGGTTGAACTGGAGCGTCAGGCTGTCGACCAGCTCCTCGGTGTTCCGGGTTGCAGACTCCATGGCCGCCATCCGCGCCGCGTGCTCACCCGTCTGGTTCTCCAGCAGCGCCCGATAGATTTCGATTTCGACCGCCTTGGGGACCAGCACGTCCAGCAAGGTGGCGGCGTCGGGCTCGATCTCGTAGGGCAGCGAATCTTCGCCCGCATCGGTCTCCGCCGAGAAGGGCAGCAGCCGGACGCGCTTGGGAACCTGCGTCAGCGCCGAGACGAACTCGTTGTAGACGAGTACGACTTCGTCGACGGCTCCGGAAACGAAACGGGCCGAGACCGCCTTGCCAATCTCTGCAGCCTGGCCGTAGCTCACCCAGCCGTGTTGGGGGTAGTCGTCGGCGAACTGGTCGCTCCGTCGACGCTTGAAGAAATCCCGGCCCTTGCGTCCGGCAGTGGTGATCGACACCCCGCGCCCTTCGCTCTCGAAGTCCGCGATCACCTTCTCGCCGAGCTTGTTCACGTTGCTGTTGAACGCCCCGCAGAGTCCGCGGTCCGAAGTGATCAACACCACTTCGGTCTTCTGCAAACGCTCCCGCACCTCGAAGAGGGGATGGGAATCTTCGGGCAGACCCGCGGCCACTTCCGCCAGGGTCACCCGCATACGATCCGCGTAGGGCCGCGCCGCGGTGCTGGTCTCCTGGGCGCGGCGCAACTTGGCACCGGCCACCATCCGCATGGCGCGGGTAATCTGCTGCGTCTTGCCGACGCTGACGATCCGACGCTGAATGTCCTTGAGGTTCGGCACCTAGGCGGTCTCGCTCCCGCTCGTGGGCTCGAAGATCGCCGCGAACTCGTCGAGCGCGGCGATCAGCTGCTGCTCGGTCTCCGGGTCGAGCTTGCTCGTGTCGTGTATCGCCGAGAGAATTGGCGCGTGATTCTGGCGGACGAAGTCCAGCAGCTCTTTTTCGTAGCGCCCGAGGTCGCCCACCGCGTAGGCGCGCACCCAGGAGTCCCGGTCTTCGCGCGGCGTGCCCGAGAAGATCGAAACCACCTGCTCCTCCATCTTCATGGGGGAGTACTGGGGCTGCTTGAGCATCTCGGTCTGACGCTCGCCGTTGGCTAGCTGCTCCTGGGTCGCCTTGTCGAGATCGCTGCCGAACTGGGAAAACGCCGCCATCTCGCGGTACTGAGCCAGGTTGAGCTTGAGCTTTCCGGCCACCTGCTTGGTGGCCTTGGTCTGCGCAGCACCGCCCACACGCGACACCGAGATCCCCACGTTCACCGCGGGCCGAATTCCGGAGTTGAACAGATCCGTCTCGAGAAAGATCTGGCCATCCGTAATCGAGATGACGTTGGTCGGGATGTAGGCCGACACGTCGCCGGCCTGTGTCTCGATGATCGGCAGCGCCGTCAGGCTTCCGCCACCTTCCTCATCGCTCATCTTCGCGGCTCGCTCGAGCAGCCGGGAGTGCACGTAGAACACGTCGCCAGGATACGCCTCTCGACCCGGGGGTCTGCGCAGTAGCAGGGACAGCTGGCGGTACGCGACGGCCTGCTTCGAGAGGTCGTCGTAGATGATCAGCGCGTGCTTGCCGTTGTCGCGAAACCACTCGCCCATCGTGACGCCGGTGTACGGCGAGATGAACTGGAGGGGTGCGGGCTGGCTGGCCGTAGAGGCAACCACGATCGTGTACTTCATGGCATCGTGTTGGTTGAGCTTGTCGACCACCTGGGCGACCGTCGATTGCTTTTGCCCGATGGCCACGTAGATGCAGAAGACATCGGTGTCGCGCTGGTTGATGATGGTGTCGACGGCGATCGCGGTCTTGCCAGTCTGGCGATCGCCGATGATCAGTTCGCGTTGACCCCGGCCAATCGGAGTCATCGCATCGATCGCTTTGATGCCGGTCTGCAGCGGCTCGTGGACGCTCCTTCTCGCGACGATTCCTGGGGCCTTGAGCTCGACGCGACGGGTCTCGCTGGTCTCGATGGGCGCTCCACCGTCGATCGGGCTCCCGAGTGCGTCGACGACCCGGCCGACCAGCGCTTCGCCCACGGGTACCTCGATGATGCGGCTCGTTCGGCGGACGACGTCGCCCTCGCGCACGTGCTGGGCGTCGCCCATGATGGCGATACCGACGTTGTCCTCCTCGAGGTTGAGCACCATGCCCGTGGTGCCACCCGGAAATTCGACCAGCTCCCCAGCCATCACGAGGTCCAGGCCGTAGACCCGCGCGATCCCGTCGCCGACGGACAGCACGGTTCCGGTCTCGGCGACGTCGATCTCGCGATCGTAGTCTTTGATCTCGCGCTTGAGGATGTCTGTGATTTCGGCCGGCTTGATGTCCATTTCAGTTCCTTTCCAGTTCCTTTCGCTTGCGGCTCGCCTGGCGGGCAAGCGTCCGAGCTAGTGACGACTTCCCGTTCGCATGAGGCTCTCGCCCAGCTGGGAGAGTTGGGTGCGAAGGCTGCCGTCGAAGACGAGGCCCCCCACTCGAGCGACCGCTCCGCCGATCAGCGTCGGATCGACGCTCACGCTGAGCTCGACCCGCTTGCCCGTTCTCGCGACCAGTGCTTCCACGAGGCGGGCCCGCTGCGCATCTCCCAGCGGGCTCGCACTCAGAACCTCTGCTCGAATCTGGCCGGCGGCTTCGTCCGCGAGCCGCTCGAACTCTTCTCGAATGGCGTCGAAGTCGATCAAGCGCCGCTGGTCGATCAGGTAGGCGAAAAAGTTGCGCACCGTGCGGCTCGAGCCGCCGCGTTCGCAGACTCCTTCCAGCACCCCTCTTCGCTCCTTGACCGGGTGCAGTGGCCGAAACAGCCGCCGCTCGAACTCCGGGTTGGAAGCGAGCAATTCGGCCATGCCGGCCAGCTCGGCTCGGGTGGAATCGACAGCGTCTTGATCGGCGGCGAGTGAGAACAGCGCGCGGGCATAGCGGCGGGCCACCGAAGTCCTGCGCATACCTAGGAATCCTCTCGGCGCGCTGGGGCCGCGGTTGTCGCCACGCGGTCGATGAACTCGTCGACCAGGCGGTTGCGATCCTCGTCCGTGATCTCACGCTCGAGACGTTCGGCCGCGAGCTCCATCGCCAGCTGGCTCGCTTCCGCGCGCAGCGCGCCACGCGCGCGCCGAAGCTCTTGCTCCACCGCACTCGCGGCGTCGCGGCGGATTCGCTCCGCCGAGGCGCGCGCATCGCTGATGATTCGATTTCGCTCGTCCTCGGCACGTTGGCGCGAGGTGGCTCGGATTCCCTCGAGCTCGCTCTCGAGTCCGATCAGTCGGTGTTGCCACTTGGCATAGGTGGCCTCCGCCTCGGCGAGCTGGTCCGCAGAACCCTGCAGCTCGGCCTGGATTCCGTCCCGGCGGCCGGCGAAGAAGGCCTGGATCGGACGGCGCGCGAAGTAGATCAGCACCGCGAGCAGGATCAGGAGGTTGACGGACGGCCACAGCAGGTCCGCGAGCCCGCCATGCGCGTCGTCGGCAGCCCGCGCCTGGAGTGGAAAGAGCCAGAGAATCAAGCTGGCCGCCGCCTTCTTCCACCTCACAGCGATCGACCCAGAATGCGCGAGGCCGCGTCGTGGGCGAGCTCCTCCACCTGCGCGCGCAATCCCTGACGCGTCGCGTCCAGAGTCACTGCGAGCTCGGCGCGCGCGCGTTCGATCTCCCTTTCCGCTTCGGCTCGGGCCTCGGTGGTCACCGCTGCATTCTGTTCGCGGGCCTCCGCGGCCCGTTGCTTGCGGTCGCGCTCGGCCTCTTCGCGCACCTCGCGCACGGCTTGTTCATAGTTCGCGAGAGTCTCCTCGGCCTCGCCCCGAATCCTCTCCGCCCGTCGACGCGTGCCGCCGATCTGTTCCTCGCGTTCGTCGAGCACTCGGAAGATCGGTTTGAAGAGAAGTGCGTTGGCCGGAAACATCAGGGCCGCGAACAAGAGGATGAGCAGTGGGAGCTTGCCCGTCCAGTCGGGCAGGAGAACCAGCTCCCCCTCGCTGGCACCGGCAACACTCGCCGCGAGCAGCACAACGATCGTCGCGGTGACGATCCAGTTCGCCTGTTCAGCTCGGAATCTCACTGGCCCCGCTCCGAAACGACATCAGTTGGGGTTCAATCTCGGCCCATCCAAAACTGCCGAGACGAACTGCTGAAGCTGCCCCAGCCCGGCCGCTACGTCCTGATCGAGGTCGACCCCGAGGACTCCCGACCGCACCACTCTGTGTCGGCCGAGGGTTTCCTTTGGAGCCATTCGGGGCGTTCGCTTCGAGTCTCGAGGCGACGCCATGAACGACCCCGACTGGAGTGGAAACCGCAGACTCGGGCGCCCAAAAGACCGCGGCGGACCGCAGAGCGCCGCGGCCCGCCAGAACCTGGGCGGCGCAAGTTTTACATAGCTGTCGGGAAGTTCAAGGCGTGAAAGGCAACGGATCAGTAGATGAATCGAGCATTTCGTCGCTGGCTCGGCAGCGTCCCTCGAAGAAGGATCCTTCCGCGAGCACCAGTCGGCGCGTCTGCAGGGTCGCAGTGACGCGGGCGCTGCTCAGAAGCTCGATGCGGCCGCTCGCGTACGCGTCCCCTTCGAGCGTGCCCGCCACCACGATTTCGGGGGCTGTGACGCGGGCATTGACGCGGGCGGAGGCCCCGATCCAGAGTAATTCGGAGGAGATCACCTCGCCGTCGATTCGGCCCTCGATCCGAGCAGGAGCAGTCAGCCGGACCAGGCCGGCGAATTCGGTATCGGGCCGGAGCACGCAGGGGGGGGTAGAGTCGTTTGGCATGAGCGAGCCGCTTAGGCGTCTCCCAGCAAGAGGCCGACGAGGCGTCCAAGATCCTCGGTACCAAAGTACTCGATCTCGATGCGGCCGCGAGTGGCGTCACCGGCAATTCGAACTCGGGTCTGAAGGCGCCGGCGCAGGTTGTCGATCAGGCGCTGCCGATCGGGGTCGGACTGAGGCCGCCGGCCCACCGAGCGCGGCTTCGGCGCGGCAATCGAGCGCGCCAGTCCCTCACTGGCCCGGACGGAGAGCGCCTCTCGGACGATGCGATCTCGCAGTTGGCGTCGCTTCTCGGGATTGTTCACCCCGAGCAGCGCCTTGGCATGCCCGATGCTCAGCGTGCCGGTCTGGACGTCGCCCTGGAGCTCTCGCGGGAGGTCGAGCAACCGGAGGTGGTTCGACACGGTCGATCGATCGAGACTCACGCGGCGCCCGATTTCCTCCTGAGTTGCGCCAGCCGCTCCCAGAGCCTGGAAGGCGTGGGCCAGCTCGATCGGATTCAAGTCCGCGCGCTGGACGTTTTCGATCAGCGCCAACTCGAGCCGGTCGCGTTCCGCGATATCCATGATCACGGCCGGGATGGCTTGCAGCTGTGCCAGGCTGGCTGCCCGCCAGCGCTGCTCGCCACATACGAGCTCGTAGCGACTCCCGGCTCGTCGAACGATCACCGGTTGGAGTACTCCGTGGCTTCGGATCGACTCCGCCATCCGCGCGAGGTGCTTGGGATCGAAGACCCGCCGCGGCTGATCCGGGTTCGGCACGATCGAATCGAGCGGGATCTGGGCCGGCCCGGGTTGTTCCGTCTTGGCGAGAGTGGCCGCCGCTGACACGCCCGGTAGCAACGCGCCAATGCCGCGCCCCAATGCCTTGTGCTCGCTACTCATCGTTACCCCCGGGCTGCGTGTCCCCAGACTCAATGGCTCCGTCGCATAGGGCGGGCGGAGCGATCGGTTGTGACTGCTGCGGCTGAATGCGTTTCAAGAGCTCTTCGGCCAGGCGCAGATAGCTGACCGCTCCTTTGGAGTGAATGTCGTAGAGCAGGATGGGCTTGCCATGACTGGGTGCCTCGCTCAGCTTGACGTTGCGAGGGATCACGGTCTCGAACACCTGGCTGCCGAAGTGTTCGCGCACCTCGTGAGCGACCTGCCGACTCAGGTTGTTCCTCGAGTCGACCATCGTCAACACGATGCCCTCCACACTGAGCTCGGGGTTGAGCTGCTCGCGGACCAGGGAAACCGTCTCGAGCAGCCCCGCCAACCCCTCCAAAGCGTAGTACTCGCACTGGAGAGGAATGATGACGGAGCGGGCCGCGCACAGGGCGTTGAGCGTAAGCAGGCCTAGGGAGGGCGGACAATCGATGATCACGAACTCGTAGGAATCTCGAACGTCGGCCAGCGCCCGCTCCAGCTGGCGCTCGCGGTTGAGGGCCGACACCAACTCGACTTCGGCGCCGTAGAGATCTCGGCCCGAGGGAATCAGCTGGAGGTACTCGAGCTCTGTCTGCTGGATGATGTCCTTCATGACGCACGCCCCGCCGAGTGCAGCATAGATATGACGCGTCGCATCAATTCCGAAAGCACTCGAGGCGTTGGCCTGAGGGTCGAAGTCGATCAAGAGAGTTCGCCTCTCCGAGGCGGCGAAGGACGCCGCGAGGCTCACTGCGGTGGTGGTCTTGCCGACACCACCTTTCTGGTTGACGACGGCGAAGATGTGATTGGTCGGCTGCATGGATCCCGCCATGGCGGACTCGGTCGGGGCGAATTCTGTCAAGACGGAGGTCCCCAGGGGGGTTGGGGATACTGACGAGAAGCTACCAGGACAAGAGGCAGGTCTCAAGCGATTTCGATCGAATTGTCTCGATTTTCGGCGCTCGAAAGCCTGTTCGGGTCGGTCAGAGGGCGCGGCGACCCATCCAGAGCGTCCGCTCCACTTGCGTCCCAACCACCCGGTATCGCACCACCGATGCCGAATCGATTCGTCGATCTTCAGGCACCTGCGGGGGAGTCATTGCGCCCGGAATCAATACGAGGCCTCCAGGTCGAGTCCAGGGCAGAAGCAGTTCGAGGGCATCCGGTGGTCTCGCAACTCCCTGAGCGATCGCAGCCGTATGGGGGCTGGGGGCTAGCGCTTCGGCCCGCCCCAGCAAAATCGCCACGTTGGCGAGCTCCAGGCGGCGCGCTACCTGGCGCTGGAAGTGGTGGCGCCTCTCTCTCGATTCGATCAGCGTCACCCGGCACTCGGGGCGCAAGATTGCGATCGGAAAGGCCGGGAAGCCCGCGCCGGCGCCAACATCGACCAGAGTCTCGAGGGCGGGAAGCTCCGCACTGAGGCTCGCTGCGTCGAGGACGAGGTTTCTGACAATGTCCCCGATGGTCCGATGCCCTGTGAGATTCATGCGCCGAGACCACTGCTCGAGCAGCTCTGCCAGCGTGAACAGCAGATCGACCTGGAGATCCGAGACGCTCAGCGAGAGGGCGTCGACGCTCGCTCTGAGGGTCTCTCGGAGGTCTTCTCGCTCAGCCATCCGTTCAGCCGAATTGGTTCCACGTGGAACGTGATGGCTCGCGTTCCACGTGGAACGTCGCGCACTGATCGATGCGACGTCAGGAGTTTCCGCTGCGTTCCGATTCCTCACGGGCGTCGTCGAATCCGTCAGCCCCTTCGGGAAGGATCACCACTTGACGATATCGGCCCTCTCCCTCGCTGATCGTGGCTACATCGTCGCGATCTCGAAGGGCAATGTGGATCATTCGCCGATCGCGGCCGTTCATGGGGTCGAGGGCCACCGGCCGACCGGTCTCAAGCGCGCGCTTCGCTACGCGCTGCGCGAGCTTGCCCAAGAACTCTTCGCGCGCATCCTCGTTTCCCTCGATATCGATCACCACGCGCTGGCGATCGGGGCCCACGCGGGCCGCTGCCTGGTTGGCGAGCAGCTGGAGCGCATCGACGGTCCGTCCCTCTCCCGCCGCCAGAGCGCGGGCCGCCGGCCCCTTCACCTCCAGGGCGACCAGGTCCTCCTCCGCGCTCTCGGTGATCTCGAACGGGCCCAGGTCCATGCGCTCGACAACGCCGAGGACGTATTCGCCAATCTCGCCGAGCTCGCCAACCGCCGCTCCCACCGACGGCTCGCTGGGCACTTCCGGCTCCGCCCGCTCCACTTCTCGCGGTCGCTCGGGGCGCGGGCCTCTCTCGCGCTCGGGTTGCCGCTCGCGGCCCTCACCCGCTTGACGACCTCGACCTCGTTCTCGCCCCTGGCCCTCGCGGCGGCCGCCGTTGCCCCGCTCGCGCTCGCCCCGCCGGGGTCCATCGTCGTTGGAGCGTGGCTCGGTTCGCTTACGGCTCTTGGGAATGGCGACGATCACTGTCCGAGTGGCCAATCCGTAGACCTCACCGCTCGGGAACTCGGAGATGGATAGGTCCCCGGCCTCGACTTCGAAGTATTGGCAGGCCTTCTCGATCGCTTCCTCACGTCCCCCACCTATAAATTCGTGAAGCTCATTTCTCGCGTCGTACATCGCTCCTCCTAGCTCGCTGCCTTGGCTCTCAAATCACGCCCGATGATCAACTGATGGCTGATCGCCAGCACGTTACTGACCATCCAATAAAGCACCAATCCCGACGGAAACTGATAAAAGACGAAGGTCATCATGATGGGCATCACCGTCATCATCATCTTCGCCTGAGCTGGGTCGACCTGAACCGGCGTGATCTTCTGTTGGAGAACCATCGTTGCACCCATCACCAAGGGCAAGACCCGGAAGGGCAACCCTAGGCCGGGTATCTCGAACAGCTCCTCGGGTACCGATAGATCGTTGATCCAACCCACGAAAGGTGATTGGCGCAGCTGAATCGTGCTCCGCAGCGCGTAGAACAACCCAATGAAAACGGGAAACTGCAGAAGCATCGGTAGACAGCCGCCCAAGGGATTGACGCCTTCACTCTTGTAGAGCGCCATCGTCTGCTCGGATTGCTTCTGACGGTCGTCCGCGTGCTTGGCCTGAATTTCCTTCAGCTTGGGCGAAAGCGCTCGCATTCGCTCCATCGAGCGCATCTGCTTGATGGTCAGCGGGGTTGTCACTAACCGCACCAGGATGGTCAAGATGATGATGGCCACGCCGTAGTTCGGAATCGCGGAGTAGAGCATCTTCAAGAACACTGAGAAGAAGCGCGTCAACGGTTGAACCCACGACCAACCCAGATCAATCGCCCGCACCGTTTCGGATCCCAGCGCCTCGAGGCGGGCCATCTCCTTCGGGCCCATGTAGCCACGCAGCTCGCGGGCCGCTGATTGGCCCGGGGGAATGGCTGTCTCGGCAAAGAACACTTGAACCTTGCCCGACACCCCGGCTTCAGTGGCAGCCATCCGGACCCCGGCCTGGGCGGGCGTGTCGGGCAGGATCACGCTGAGGAAGTAGGTGGTCTGAATTCCCGCCCAGTCGATCTCGCCAAGGAAATCCTGATACGGCTCCGGCCTGTCACCCGTGAACGAACTCAAAAAGCCTGGGCGACCAAGGCTTTGGAGCTGTTCGGTGACGGTGCTGCCATCTTCGAGCGCTGCCAGGGCGAGCTCGCGAAAGTCACTTCCCTCTCGCACGTGGGCTGGCAGATCGATCCGAAAGCGCGGCGCAATCGACGCCGTCGATTCGTTTTCGACCTCGATCAGCACTCGAAAGGAATAGGAATCCGCGTCGAACGAGTACGTCTTCCGAATCGTGATATCCGCCTCTGATGCCTCGAAGGTCACGCCGGCGGGTTCCTCAGAAAGGACCTGAAACGCATACTGGGAGAAGTCCCCCAACCCGAGCTCGTTGAACGGAGTCACCAACGCCGTGTCGAAGGGTGCTTGGCCCGTCGTCAATTTGATCAGCGGAGAGTCTGGATCCGAGGTTTCGCGAAACTCCTTGAGCACCCAGCTCGCAATTCCCGCTCCTCGACTCGTAAGCTCTACGGTGTACAGCGGCATGTCGATCGAGATCAAACGGACGGGGGCCTGGGGACTGTCGAATCGCGAAGGCTCGGTGACCGGCAATGGCGACGGCCGCTCTACCGCGGTGGTCGTGGGCGGAAGGCTCTGTTCCACGCCATCGATTGGGTCGAGGGGCCTGTGTTGCTCTTCCTCAGGGGGCATTTGCGACGGTGGCGGCCCTGTCAACGCCATCCACCCCATCATCACCGCAATCGAGAGGGCGAAAGCCAGAAAGAGATTACGATCCATGGGTCAAACTCTTGGGAATCGGATCGTAGCCGCTTCCCCCAAGGGGATGACAACGCCCGAGCCGCCGGATCGCCAGCCAACTGCCCTGGAGAACACCGAACTCGTCGATCGCCTCCACGGCGTATCTCGAGCAAGATGGCTCGAAACGACACACGGGACCGAACCAAGGCGAGATCAGCATCGCGTAGGCTCGAATCAACCCCACTAGAAGCCAGCTGATGGCATTTCTCACAGCGCTTCCGAGGGCAGCGCTCGAGCTACGCGAATCGATCGCAGCATCGTTTCGCGTAGCGTCGTCGCCACTGCGGAGCCAGAGAGCTCTCGGGCCGGCCGCCGCGCGATCACCACAATCTCGGCATCGACGGGAAGCTGGGTTCGAGCGCAACGAAACCACTCACGCACCCGACGCTTCACTCGATTCCGGACCACCGCGTTCCCCACTTTTCGGCTCACCGTAATTCCGAGCCTCTGTCGCCCATGGATGCGGCTCACATCACCGCTCCCTGGGTCCTCGCGCGCCCGCGCGAGGAATACGACGAAGCTTCCGGACGCAAAGCGCTCCCCGCGGCGCACCACGCTCTTGAACTCTCGAGAGCGCAAGATTCGGTCCGCCCGCCGGAAGCGGCCGGTTTTTGCAGACATCTTCTATTTGGAGGGGACGCCGACCGCCAGTCGCTTCCGCCCCTTCGCTCGTCGACGCTTGATAATCGCCCGGCCGGCACGGGTCTTCATCCGGGCGCGGAAACCATGAACTCGCTTGCGGCGAATTCGACTCGGTTGATAGGTCCGTTTCATCGCTGGCTTTCCACCTTTTCGCGGGCCGATCCCACGCCTTCGTGCGGCGACGTCGATCGCTTAGATTTGAGGTTCGTTCCCCGGTCGGAAAGTACCGCGAGGGGTGCACCAAGGGCCTTTCGACAGGAACCAGCTCCGGGCTGCCGACGATCCCGCGCGACGGAAGTTAGCGGCCGAATTCGAGGCCTGCCAACGACCAAAAACCACTCCGCGCAGCGAGAGACGCGTGGTAAGATCTCATTGGTGTGAGCCACAGGCCCCCTTCGACGGATTTATCTCTCCTCCACGAGATCACAACTTTCGACAAAGCGATTTCACGAGATATGGCGAGAGCTTGGACTAGCTTTGTCGAATTTCGGAAGGATCTTCTACTACTAAAACCTTTAAGTCTTTAAGAATATAGAGAGCAGACAAGAGATGAAACTATCGATTGCCAAGAACGAGCTTCAAAAGGGCCTGGCTCGGATTCAATCCATCGTCGAGAAACGCAATACGATGCCAATTCTCGCGAACGTCTTGATGGATGCGTCGAGCGAAAAAACACAAATGCTCGAGCTAGCTGCAACCGATCTCGAAGTGGGAATTCGAGGAAGGCACCCAGCAGAAGTTTCTACACCGGGTCGTACGACCGTATCTGCAAAAAAGCTCTACGAAATTGTTCGAGAACTTCCCGATGAACCCGTCGCTCTCGAAGTTGGGGCGAACGCTTATCTGCAGATTCAGTGTGCCCGAGCAGAATTTACCTTGGCGGGTAGCGCGGCCGAGGAATACCCCACGCTGCCTGGTTTTGCGTCAGGCACGACGGCTCCCGTCCAGGCGATTCTCCTGCAAGAAATGATTGAGCGAACCATGTACGCCGCTTCCGCAGACGAGACCCGATACAACCTCAATGGCGTTTACTTCGAGCATCTCCCCGACTCCGGTAAGACGCGAATGGTTGCAACCGACGGACATCGTCTCGCCGTCGTAGATCGCTCGTTGGGAACCGAGTTCGATGGGCTGTCGCCGGGTGTAATCATCCCTCGAAAGGGCCTTGCAGAGCTCAAGCGTCTGCTCGACGAGGAAGATACCGAGGAATTTGAGATCGGATTCGAAGGCAACAGCGGACTCGTTCGGAAGGGCGATGTAACGCTCGTCATGCGTCTGATCGAAGGCGAGTTTCCCAACTACCGGCAGGTCATTCCGCAGGAGGCCACTACCCATCTGGTCGTTCCCGTCGAGCCGCTTTCTCATGCGTTGCGCCGGGTGGCGCTACTGTCGGCCGAACGGAGTCGTGCAGTCAAGCTCGACCTTAGTGACGGTCTCCTGCGTCTGACATCCAACAATCCGGATTTGGGCGAGGCGAAGGAGGAAATGGACGTCGACTACGCGGGCGATACGCTGAGTGTCGCCTTCAATGCTCGTTATTTGATGGATGCTTTGGCGGCCGTAAAGGCCAAGGAAGTACAAATCAGCTTTCGAGACGAGACGTCACCAACTCAGCTGACACCAACAAACGATGACGATGCTTTGGCAGTTGTCATGCCGATGCGAGTCTGACCACGGATTTTTCGCTCGTCCGAGAGGTTCGCGAACCTTTACGCGGACTTAGCCATCGAGTACTGTTCTGACAACGATCCGGCAGACCTTGCTGGATTCAAGCCGCCCCCACCTGAACCGAGATCCGCGCAGGGGAAGCGAGCGTCGGTAAAGCGAGGTTGGTTTCATTTGAGCACGTATGACGCCAGATCCATCGAGGTTCTCGAGGGCCTCGATCCGGTCCGGAAGCGACCGGCGATGTACATCGGGACCACGGGTCCCGAGGGCCTGCACCACCTCGTCTACGAAGTGGTCGACAACTCCGTCGACGAGGCTGTCGCTGGCTTCTGCACTGGGATCGAAGTGGTGATCCATCAGGACAGCTCTGTCACGGTCACGGATGACGGCCGTGGGATACCGATCGACATGCACCCCACGGAGAATCGGCCCGCTGCAGAAGTCGTTATGACCACTCTTCATGCCGGCGGAAAGTTCGATTCCAGTGCCTACCAGGTGTCGGGTGGGTTGCATGGAGTGGGTGTCTCGGTCGTCAACGCCCTCTCGGAAAATCTCGAGCTTGAGATTCGACGCGACGGAGCGGTCTGGCGCCAGACCTACGCGAGGGGAGAGCCCACATCACCACTCCAAGAGATCGGCACCACGGAGAAGACGGGCACCCGAGTGACTTTCGCCGCCGACTCGGAGATCTTTCAGACGATCGACTTCTCCTTCGATGTGCTCTCCCAGCGGCTTCGCGAGCTCTCGTTCCTGAACGCGGGACTTCGAATCCAGATTCTCGACGAGCGGTCTGGGAAGAGCCACGACTTCCGCTATGAGGGCGGCATCGTTTCTTTTGTAGAGCACCTGAATCGATCGCGAGCGCCGCTTCACAGCCCCCCGATCCTGATCTCTGGTGAACGCTCGTATACGGGCAGCCAGGGAGAGGTCTCGGTTCAGATCGAGATCGCCGTTCAGTACAACGAGTCGTACAACGAGAGCGTCTTCTCCTTCGCGAACAACATCAACACAATCGAAGGCGGCTCCCACCTGATCGGGTTTCGCACTGCCCTGACGCGGACCTTGAACCGCTATTTGACGACCCAGAAGAAAAACGGAAAGGACGCCGGTGAGCCGATTGGTGGTGAAGACACCCGGGAAGGATTGACTGCTGTCGTCGCAGTCAAGCTTCCCCAACCGGAATTCGAGGGCCAGACCAAGACGAAGCTGGGCACCAGTGATGTGCGCGGTCTGGTCGAGGCGATCCTCTACGACCAGCTCAGTGACCACCTGGAGCAGAACCCCACCGTCGCCAAGCAGATCCTGTCCAAGATTCAGGATGCTGCGCGCGCCCGGCTGGCCGCCCGCAAGGCGCGCGATCTGGCGCGTCGCAAAGGCGCGCTCTCTGACCACAGCCTGCCGGGCAAGCTGGCGGACTGTCAGGAACGCGATCCCTCCAAGGCCGAGCTGTTCATCGTGGAGGGCGACTCGGCGGGTGGAACTGCCAAGCAGGGAAGATCGCGGGAAACCCAGGCCATTCTACCGATTCGGGGCAAGATCCTGAACGTCGAGCGGGCTCGCCTCGATCGCATGCTGTCTAGCATCGAGATCCAGGCATTGATCGCGGCGATCGGATGTGGGATCGGTGAGGACTTCGACATCACGAAGGCGCGCTACCACAAGGTCATCATCATGACCGATGCCGATGTCGACGGGAGCCATATCCGCACACTGCTACTCACCTTCTTCTTCCGCCAGATGAAGGATCTGATCGACCACGGGTATCTCTACATCGCGCAGCCTCCGCTCTTCAAGGTCAAGAAGGGCAAGAAGGAGCGCTACATCAAGGATCCTCGCAGTCTGGAGGAGCATCTACTCGAGCTGGCGCTGGACAGCGTAGAGGTCACGCCGCACGCAGCAGATGCTCCACTCGGCGGCGACCAACTTCGCCGTTTGCTCGAGTGCGCGAGCTACTATCGGGCGATCCTGGAGCGTTTGGAGCTACGCCGACTCGACAGCCGGGTGATCGATGCTGTGGTTTCGGGAGGCGTGCCGCGCGAAGCAGACTTCAGAGAGGAAGCCGGCCTGCTCGAGACGGTCGCTCCCGCCGTCGAGGCTCGGATGCAGACGCTCTACGATCTGTCGGAGTCGACCAGTTGGAGTACCGCGCGCGATCCGGAGCACGGCGGCTTTCGTCTGGTGGCGGAGACGCGCCGTTCTGGAGTCGCTCTGCAGGCCTCGCTCGACACGGCCTTCATTCGATCGGCCGACTTCCAGCGCCTGGCGGAGCTCGCCGACGAGATCGCAGAGATCGGTGGGGTCGGGACATTTCGGATCGATCGCTCCGGCGACGAAGAAGGCGAGGAGATCGCGAGTGCCGTCTTGTTGCTCGAGCACCTGTTGAAGCTCGGCGAGCGGGGTCTGACGATCCAGCGTTACAAAGGGCTGGGCGAGATGAATCCCGATCAGCTGGCGGACACCACGCTCGACGCCGACAGCCGCACTCTGCTCCAGGTTCGCGTTCCGGACGCCGTCGAGGCCGATCTGGCCTTCACGACGCTGATGGGTGACGACGTGGAGCCGCGTCGCGAGTTCATCGAGAAGAACGCGCTCGACGTGCAGAACCTGGACGTCTAGGTGGAGCTTTGAGTGACGTTCCGCCCGTAATCGAAGAGCCCACTGCGGCGGGCGCGGGGGGCCCCCCCCCGTCGAATCACCAACCGGTCAACATCGAGGACGAGGTCCGCCGATCGTTCCTCGATTATTCGATGTCGGTCATCATCAGCCGCGCGCTGCCGGATGTCCGCGACGGTCTCAAGCCGGTTCACCGACGAATTCTCTACGCGATGAACCAGGAGGGGCTGCTCTCCTCGCGAAACTATTCGAAGTCCGCCGGAGTGGTCGGTGAGGTGCTCAAGCACTACCACCCGCACGGAGACAGCGCCGTCTACGACTCGATGGTGCGAATGGCCCAGGACTTCTCGCTGCGCTACCCGCTGGTAGACGGCCAGGGCAATTTCGGCTCGATCGACGGCGACTCCGCGGCCGCCTACCGCTACACCGAAGCACGCCTCGATGCCCTCGCAGAGGAAATGCTGCGGGACATCGACCGCGAGACAGTCGACTTCGTGCCAAACTTCGACGGCGGCGTGACCGAGCCCCTGGTGCTGCCATCTCAATTCCCGAACTTGCTCGCCAACGGGTCCTCGGGAATCGCCGTTGGAATGGCGACCAATATCCCCCCGCACAACCTGCGTGAGCTTTCCCAGGCCATCGTGCTGGAGGCGCGCAACCCCGAGTGCACGCTCGACGATCTGCTCGAAAGGCTGCCGGGTCCGGACTTTCCAACGGGTGCGATGATCTGCGGGAGCGAGGGCATCCGATCCGCCTACGCGACGGGTCGCGGCTTGCTCACCGTTCGGGCCAAGGCGGAGTTCGAGGACACCAAGCGGGGCCCCCGGATCATCGTCACCGAAATTCCCTACATGGTGAACAAGTCGACGCTGCTCGAGCGCATCGCCGACCTGGTTCGGGCGGGCAAGATCGACGGAGTCACTGACCTTCGCGACGAGTCGAATCGCGAGGGAATGCGCATCGTCATCGAGCTTCGACGCGATGCTCAAGACGACGTGGTGCTCAATCAGCTCTACAAACAGACTCCGCTCCAGACCACCTTCGGCGTCAATCTCCTCGCGCTAGTCAACGATCGCCCGCAACTGCTCACGCTCAAGCAGGCCCTGCGTCACTTCATCGACTTCCGCGCCGAAGTGGTGGTTCGCCGGGCCACCTACGATCTGGCGCAGGCCCAGGTGCGCGCTCACCTCCTGGAAGGTTTCGAGGTTGCCCTCGACAACCTGGACGCCGTGATCGCGATCATTCGCGCTGCGGCGTCGACCGCAGACGCTCGTACCGAACTGATGGCGCGCTTCGATTTCAGCGAGCGCCAAGCCAACGCGATCCTCGAGATGCGCCTGCGGTCTCTTACCGCACTCGAGCGCCAGCGCGTGCTGGATGAGCTCGCGGAGATACGCGCCAAGATCGCGGGCCTCGCGGAGCTGCTCGCGAGCGACAGCCGAATCCTGGACGTCGTGGTCGAGGAGGTCGAAAATCTCAATGAGCGTTTCGGCGACTCTCGACGCACGGAGCTCGTCGGTCCGGTCGAGGGCATCAGTACAGAAGATCTGATCGTCGAAGAGGACATGGTCGTCACCGTGTCCAACCAGGGCTACATCAAGCGCAATCCCTTGACCCAGTACCGAGCCCAACGGCGCGGCGGCAAGGGTGTCAAGGGCATGGCGGCGCGCGAGGCGGACTTCGTCGAGCGCCTCTTCGTCGCGTCGACACACGCCTACATCCTCTTCTTCACCACACGCGGCCGCGCGCATTGGCTCAAGGTGCACGAGCTTCCCCAGCTCGGCCGGGCGGCGCGCGGACGAGCTCTCTCCAACGTGCTTCAACTCGCCGCCGGCGAGCGCGTTCAGGCCACCCTGCCGGTGCGCAGCTTCGAGGCGGTCGAGGGTGACTTCGTTCTGCTCTGCACGCGCAAAGGCGTCATCAAGAAGACTCCGCTGTCGGCGTTCGCGAATCCGCGACGCGGTGGAATCATCGCAATCAATCTCGATTCCGAGGACGAGCTGATCGCCGCATGTCGAACCAACGGTGCACAGGAAGTCCTGGTTGCCAGCCGCGGCGGCAAGTCGATCCGCTTTCCGGAGGGGCAGGTGCGGCCGATGGGTCGAACCGCCGCCGGCGTGCGCGGCATGACACTGGGTGGCGAAGACGAGGTGGTCGGCATGGAGATTCTCTCTCCGGGCGCGACGATCTTGACCGTGACGGAAATGGGTTATGGAAAGCGCACCCCGCTCGAGGATTATCGATTGCAACGCCGTGGTGGCCAGGGTGTCATCACCATTCGCACCACGGAGCGCAATGGTCGGGTGGTGCGCGTCGCCCAAGTGGTGGGCGACGACGAGGTCATGCTGATCACCGACGGCGGCAAGGTGCTGCGCTGCCCGGTTAAGGGAATTTCGACCATGGGCCGCGCTACCCAGGGCGTGCGGGTGATGGATCTGGGTGCCGGCGAGCGTCTGGTCTCGATGGCTCGGCTCGCCGAGTCTGACGACGAAGGCGACCTTCCGGGCGACGCGCCGAGCCCGGCGCCCGAGGGCGACGTCACCGCCGAGCCGCCTATCGACGGGCCGGACGGCGACGAAGCGGGTGCCGCCGAGTTGGACGACGACGAGAGCAGCTAGGTAATCGTGAAGACCGATCGCTCCAAGTCGCTGTTCCGCCGCGCCAAGAGGATCATCCCCGGTGGCGTGAACAGCCCCGTTCGCGCCTTTGGCTCCGTGGGAGGGGTGCCGCGCTTCATCGAGCGCGGCAAGGGCTGCCGAATCTGGGACGCGGACGGCAACGAGTACATCGACTTCGTGGGATCGTGGGGCCCCTTGATCGCCGGCCACGCCACCCCCGCCGTGCTGCGCGCGTTGCGCAACGTCATGGCGGCGGGCACCAGCTTCGGCGCGCCCACCGAGCTGGAGATTCGGTTGGCCGAGAAGGTTTGCGGGGCACTTCCGAGCCTGCAGAAGATTCGCATGGTGAGCTCTGGCACCGAGGCCACCATGAGTAGCTTGAGACTCGCGCGGGCCGCGACGGGTCGCGAGCGCGTACTCAAGTTCGAGGGTTGCTATCACGGCCATGTCGACGGCCTGTTGGTTTCGGCGGGCAGCGGCGTAGCGACACTGGGTATTCCCGGCTCTCCGGGCGTTCCGGCGAGCTCCGCGAATCTGACGATCCAAACCCCCTACAACGACGTTGGCGCATTGCGGCAGGCCTTCGAGCGCTGGGGCGACGAGATCGCCTGCGCGATCGTCGAGCCGCTGGCGGGGAACATGGGTTGCGTGCCACCCGCTCCGGGGTTTCTGGAGGAATTGCGGGAGTGCTGTGATCGTTTCGGGGCGCTGTTGATCTTCGACGAAGTGATCACGGGCTTCCGGCTGGCCTGGGGGGGTGCCCAGACTCACTTCGGTGTGAAGCCCGATCTGACCTGCCTGGGCAAGGTGGTCGGGGGAGGGCTGCCGGCTGCCGCCTACGGCGGGCGGCGCGAGTTGATGGCTCTCGTCGCTCCGGAAGGATCCGTCTACCAGGCGGGGACCCTGGCCGGAAATCCGCTGGCGATGGCTGCCGGCCTCGCGACTTTGGAGCAGCTGGAGAAGCCCGGCAGCTACCCGCGTTTGGAGGCGACCTCTCGCCGGCTGGCGGAGGGTCTGCTGGAGATCGCTCGCGAGGTGGGGGTCGAGTTCACCACCACTGCGGCGGGGGGGATCTTCGGCTTCTTCTTTCACCCAGGCCCGGTGCTCGACTTCAGCGCGGCCCAGAAAGCCCACGAGGGGCGTTTCAAGCGCTTCTTCCAGAGCATGCTCGAGCAGGGCATCTATCTCGCGCCGTCTCCGTACGAGTGCGGCTTCGCGTCCTTGGCCCACCGCTCGCGGGACCTCGACGTAACGCTCGCTGCGGCGCGGGTCGCGTTGCAAAAAGCCGCGAGGGTGCGTTGAGCCGATTCCGGGCGTCGGCTAGGATGAGCGCCGCCGCCCGGCCGCTAGAACGCCGCGGGGGCGTGTCGCGCCCACGGTGACGGAGTCGCTGTGAGCGACCGGCAGCACGAGAAGGAGTCTGGGAACCAGGCCCGACAATTCGAGGCCCGACGGCAGGGTGCTGTCTATCAAGGCACGTTCGAGGCCGTCATCGCGGTCCTGGTGGCGCTGGGCGTCGGATATTGGCTCGATCGCTACTTTGACAGTGAGCCGACGTTCCTTCTCATCGGAACCGCGATCGGATTCGCGTCCTTCACGGTTCGCCTGATCCGACTCGGCCGCTGGCTGCAGAGTTCGAGCGAAGCCGGCGATGCCAAAGAGACGAACAACGAGAGCGAACGATGAGCATCGACCCCATCGAGCGTTGGAGTCTGGCGATCTCCGCCGGCGCAGTAGTGACCTCCTTCGCGCTGGTCTCGCCGGGCTTCGCGATCGGCGTTGCGGTGGGCGCAGCCTTGGAGTCAGTCAACTTCCGCGGTCTGCTCCGCTCGACGCGACTGCTGTTTCAAGGGATGCTACCCAGTCAGCGCGCCTGGACGGCGGGGTTTGCGCTGCGCTTCGGCTTGCTGGCATTCGGGATTTGCGCGGCGCTCTATCTGGGTGCGAATGCGGCTGGCTTGCTGGTCGGGCTGTCGTTGGTGATTCCCGCCGTCATCATCGAAGCTCTCAGAAGCCGACCAGAGATCTCCGAAAACTTGCTAGCGCCCGACCCGGATGATCCGAGCTGGGATCGCTGGAACGCCTGGCTGGCGCGCGAAAAAGTCGAGAACGACGAGCTCGAGGGCGACGACTGGTGAACATCTACGGCCCGCTCGAATCTGCGATCCCCTGGGTGATCCAGGCCGCGCTCCTCAGCGGCATTCTGATGCTGCTGGGCGGCGTACTGATCCGGCGCAAGCTCGCCGCGGAAGGGGGAGGCGTTGTTCCCGACGAAGGGGTGACGCTCCGCAACATGCTCGAGGTGATCGTACAAGCCCTGGGCGACATGGCCCGCGATCTCATCGGTCCGGAATGGCGCAAGTACTTTCCCATCGTCGGCACCATGTTCATCTTCATCTTGGTGTCGAACCTGTTGGGGCTCATCCCGGGAGTTGGAGGAGCCACATCCGATGCGAACACCACCTGGGCCTGGGCGCTAATTTCATGGCTCGTCTACACCTGGGTGGGAATCGCGAAGCACAAGCACAACTATCTGGTCAAGTTCATGGGCCCGAGCTTCTTCGAGAAAGAGATGTTCGGGCGCACCGTTCACTTCCGCCTGCTGGCGCCTCTCATCTTCGTGATCGAATTGCCGCTGGATCTGGCGCGGATCCTCACGTTGGCTGTCCGGTTGCTGGCCAACATGTTCGCGGACCACACCGTCATTGCGGTCTGGATCGGCCTGGTCCCGATCGGAATTCCCGCGATCTTCATGGGGCTGGGATTGATCGTTTCGGTCCTGCAGGCCTTCATTTTCTCGTTACTGACAATGATCTACATCGGTTTGGCGCTTCAGGAGCCCCACTAGTGGAGGGGTGCCGGCGGCGAGCCTCAGGAAGGAGACAATCGTGATTCGGAAACTCGGAAGGGTCGTTTGCTGGAGTCTGCTCCTCGTAGCATTGCCCACGCTGGCTGGAGCCGAAGACGGCAGCGGCGGCGGTGACAGTTGGGGTTACGCGCTGGGAGCGGGCCTCGCCATCGGGCTGGCGGGCCTCGGCTGCGGGATCGGGCAGGGGCTCACCGCAGGCAACACCACCGCGGGTATCGCGCGCAATCCGGGCGCGGCCGGCGCCATGCAGATCAACTACATCCTCGGCATGGTGCTGATCGAGTCCATCGCCATCTACGGTCTCGTCATCGCCTTCATGCTGCAGGGCAAGATCGGCTAGCCGACGCGATCCCGGCCGACATTTCGGGAGCTCGGATCCAGCTCGAAGCTGGTTCGGAGCCGCCGGGCGGCAACTCGACGCGGAACTCACCCCTGTACGATTCCGCGCCGAACCCATTGTCGCCGCCCGACGACTCCAGTCCCGCCGGCCCCCGGTCCCTTGAAGGGGCGTTGGCGGGTGTGCCCGCAGGCACGTCGCTTCACTACAGCAAGCGGCGTGCCGGACTCGCTCCCGTACCCCGCTTCGAATTTTCCCTGCGCGTCCCAGGGTTTCGGCGCTCGGGGCGAGCGCCGATCGGCGCACTGTGAACGCATGCCGGCGGCGGCGACGTGAACCGCGGGCGGCTGATCGCGTTCGAGGGCATCGACGGCTGCGGAAAAAGCACTCAGCTCGCCCGGCTCGCCGCGAACCTACGCGGAAGCGGGTACGAGGTCGTGGAGACGTGCGAACCCACGCGGGGCCCGACCGGTCGGCGTATTCGCGACATGGCCCGCTCCGGCCGCGAGCTAGCACCCGCCGAGGAGCTGCGCTGGTTCGTCGAAGACCGCCGGGTGCACGTAGCCGAATCGATCGAGCCCGCACTGGGCCGGGGCTGTCTGGTTCTGACCGATCGCTACTACCTCTCGACGGTCGC
>CAXMOC010000219.1:0-4157 GCA_964194865.1 uncultured Opitutales bacterium
ACTCCCTTCCTGATCAACATCGTCGGCCTCAGCATGGCGGTACCCACGATTCTCCAACACGGCGACGAGGCCCAGAAGCGGCGGTTCATTCCCGGAGCTCTCAGCGGCGAGGAGCTGTGGTGTCAGGGGTTCAGCGAACCGGGTGCCGGCTCTGATATGGCGAATCAGCAGACCTTTGCGCAGCGCAGCGGTGAAGACTGGATTGTGAACGGCCACAAGGTCTGGACGAGCCTCGGTCACTTTGCCAAATGGATGATCCTGCTCGCCCGCACCAGCCGCGATCACAAGTACGACGGGCTCACCTACTTCCTCTGCCCCATCGAGGGCCACCCGGGCGTTGCGGTGAAGCCACTGGTCAAGCTGACCGGGGAAAGCGGCTTCAATGAGGTCTTCTTCGAGGACGCCCGAATTCCCGACTCGATGCGAGTCGACGACGTCGGCAAGGGCTGGACGGTGGCAATGACCACCCTCACCTCCGAGCGCGGTGCCGCCGAGAACGCCGGCGGCGCCGGCGGCGATTCCACGCATCCGATCGAACGGCTCGTCGCGCTGGCGCGCGAAAGCTTCCGGGACGGCGTCTGTGCGGCCGACGATCCGCTCACCCGCGACGCGATCGTCGCGCAGGCCATCGTCGGGGAGGGGTTGCGCCAGTCCGGCCGCCGCGCCCGAGTTCCAGCGCTGACCGATCACCCGATGCGGCTGCCGCTGCAGCAGAAGCTCGTCGTCACCGAGTTCATGCAGCACACTGCAAAGCTGGGTGTCGACATCGCCGGCGCACGTTCGACGCTCTACAAACTCGATCCAGCTGCGCCTGACGCAGGCCATTGGCCGCTCGCCTATCTCAGCTCCTACGGCAACACCATTGCCGCCGGAAGCAACGAGATTCAACGCAACATCCTGGGCGAGCGAGTACTCGGCCTGGCGAAGTCGAAGTAGGCGCTCGAATGGCCACCCCCCAGGCGCCCAGGGATTTCGGCTTCGGCTCCGCAGAAGAGCTGCTGCGCGACCTCGCCCGGAAGTTTCTGGACGAGCAGCTGCCGGTCGAAAAGCTCCGCCGCCTGGTCGCCGAAGACCACGAGTCGGTCTACGATCGGGGAGAGCGGACGCGCTGGGACCCGGACCTGTGGAAGCGCATCGTCGAGCTGGGCTGGCCGGCCCTCGCGGTGCCCGAGGCCGCCGGCGGTGTGGGATTCAGAGCCGTTGGAATCGCCGCGCTGGTCGAAGAGCTCGGACGTCACGCCTTGCCCTCACCGCTTGTGGCTACCCTGAACGCGAGCTTCGTACTTCGCGAGGCGGATGGAGACGCAGCTGACAGCTGGCTGGCTCGCATCGCCGATGGCGCCGCCGCGAGCCTCGCCATCACCGACGCGCGGGGATGCTGGGAGCCCACCAGCTGCGGCATCGATGCGCGCGATGGCGCGGACGGTCTGGTGCTCTCGGGCGCGGCTCACTTCGTGCAGGACGCCTTCAAGGCGGAGCTGCTCGTGACGACGGCGCGCCGGGAGGGGAGCCTCCTGTTGTGCGTCGTACCCACCAACTCCGAGGGCGTGCGTCTCTCGCAGGATCACATTCACGACCTGACACGCGATCAAGCGACAGTCTACTTCGACAACGTGAGGGTCTCCGCCGATCAGCGGGTTGCCGAGGACGGCGCCGGCGCCCTACAGCGCGCCTGGCCGGCGCTCCTGGTGACAGTGGCTTCGGATCTCTGCGGCACGAGCGAGTGGCAGCTTCAGACCACCGTCGAGTACGCGAAGAACCGCGTGCAGTTCGATCACCCCCTCGGCTTCTTTCAAGCCGTGAAGCATCCGCTAGTCGACATGATGGTCGCGATCGACCGCGCGAAGTCCCTGCTCTACCACGCGGCCTGCTGCATCGACCAGCACTCGGACGACGCCCTGATCGCCGCGCGCATGGCGAAGAGCGCCGCATCCGATGCCGCCGCATACAGCTCGGATCGTTCCGTCCAGCTCCACGGAGGGATCGGCTTCACCTGGGAGTGTGACGTCCACATCTTCTTCAAACGCAGCCTGCACAACCAGGCACTCTACGGCGACGGTGTTCACCAACGCCGCCAGATCGCCGACGCGCTGATCGGGCCAATCGGGGCCGGTCAGCCGACCCGCTAGACTTCGGCGCATGGCTCGATCGAGAAACCCGGTCCAGAAGCTGCGAAAGATCATCGAGCAGTGGCCGGAGACCGACGAGCGAACCTCCCATGGTTCGCCGACCTTCTGGGGTGGCAAGAAGACCTTCGCGAGCTTCCATGACAACCACCACGGGGACAGTCGGGTCGCGGTCTGGTTGAAATCGTCCTTCGAAGCCCAGGAAGACCTCGTGGCTGCGAATCCCGAGATCTTCTTCGTACCGCCTTACGTCGGGCCCAGCGGCTGGCTCGGCGTCCGGCTCGATCGAGACGTGGATTGGAACGCGGTCGAAGGGTTGTTGCTGGACGGCTATCGAATGGTCGCGCCGAAGCGGGCACTGAAGGCTCTCGACGAGAAACTGTCCGAAAAATCGAAGCCGACGCCCAAGTCGAAGCCGATCCCCTGACCGTGGTCGTCGGCAATCGCCGACGAGGCGCGTGCTAACCTCTCGACTGATGGCGGGCAGAGGTGCGTGATGAGCCGAGACCCGGCCTACAACGCTGCCGTTCCCGTGGTTGTCCGGCGGATGCACTTCGCCTTGGGCGAGAACGTGCCGAGGTACTGGCACAGCAACAGTCCCTTCCTCACCCACTACTTCACCGCTCTATCGATCTTGTTTCCGGGCGGTGAGCGCTTCTTCATCGACTCGGTTCACAATTTCGAGGCGGAAATCGACGACCCGGAGCTGCGCGTTCAGGTTCGGGCGTTCGTCCAGCAGGAAGCCCACCACACCACCCAACACCAGATCTACAACCAGATGGCCACCCAGCGCGGCATTCCTGCCGAACGCTGTGAGAGATTGATCGAACGAGTTCTGCGAACGGTCCGAAGGGTTCTCTCGAGAAAGGCGCAGCTCGCGATGACCGTCTGCCTCGAGCACTTCACGGCGGTCTTCGCAAACCAGCTCCTCGCGAATCCGAAGGTTACGGAGGGGATGCACCCCGACGTCAAACCTCTCTGGCTCTGGCACGCCGTCGAAGAAACCGAACACAAGGCCGTGGCGTGGGAGGTCTACCAACGGGTCTGTGGCTCCTACTGGCTCCGCGCACTCATCATGGCACGGGTCATGCTCGGGTTCCCCATCGCGGCGAGTGCGTTTCAGTTCGTCTTCCTACTGGCGGATCGGAAGCTCTTCGACTTTCGCGACCTGGCCCGGGGCATGCGTTTCCTCTGGGGTCGGGGCGGCTTCATCCGATCTGTGACACCGGAACTGATGGCGTTCTACCGGCGAGACTTCCACCCCTGGCAGCTCGACAATCGGCACCTCATCGGAAGTCGGCGCCATGAGTATCAGCGCTACGTGACAACGCCTCGGAATCCCAGCGTGGGCGCCGCCGCCCACGCTCCCACCCCGTAGCGGTATTCCTCCGATCAGCGCCGTCAGAGTGTGGTGCGACCGACCAGATAGCCCACGTAGAGGCCGAGCAGCAGCACCGCCTCGGTGCGGATGATGCGCCGGCCGTGGCTGATCGATGTGAGCCACAACAGCACCGACAGTCCGATCACCACAACCAGGTCCCAGATGCCGCCGGGAGGGACGGGGATCTCGTGGATGCTGGCTGTAGTGCCGGCCACGATCGTCAGATTGAAGATGTTCGAGCCCACCACGTTGCCCACGGCGAGGTCCGGCTGCCCGCGCGCCATCGCCATGACCGACGCCACGAGTTCGGGCAGGCTGGTGCCGATCGCGACGATCGTGAGGCCGATGACGGCTTCGGAGACGCCGAGCGCGCGCGCCACGCCCTGGGCGCCATTCACCGTCACCTCGCCGCCTATTCCGAGTAGAACGAGGCCTGCAATCGTGAAGGCTGCGGCGGATCCGAGCCCATAGCGCGCTACCTGTGGCACGGGCAGGTTGGGCACCTTGTACGAATTGCCGGCGCGCTGGCGCACAAGATCCCGCAGCGTGTAATAGGCGAACACGCTGAACAGCAACAGCAGCGCGATGCCGTCTCCGCGCCCGATCTGGTTGACTCCATCTCCCCAAACGCCGTCTAGCGCCAATACGCT
>CAXMOC010000220.1:0-1609 GCA_964194865.1 uncultured Opitutales bacterium
TTCTGAGGATTGACTTCCCGGGGCTCCCCTTACGCCGAGCCACGAGCTGTTCAGCGAGCTGGTTCGGCTCGGCCGCGGACTTGTGGATCTCCACACTCTCGAGGACCCCTTGCCCGCGCCACTTAGGGCCTATCCCGAAAGGAGTTATGCAACCCGGGTCGAACCTGATGGTCGAGGCGGGACTTCCGGCGATCAGGAGGTCGACCATGGGACTGGTGTCCAAGGACGACGGCTGGCGGATCCCCGACTGGCTATGGGAGCGAGTCGAGCCACTGCTGCCCCCACCACCACCGCATCCGTTGGGCTGCCACCGCCAGCGGGTGCCCAACCGAGACGCGCTGGACGCGATCCTGTTGGTCTTGCGCACCGGCATGCAGTGGAACGCGCTGAACGCCACCGGCATCTGCTCCTCCTCCTCGGCGCACCGACGCTTTCAGGAGTGGGAGCAGGCCGGGGTCTTCGCCGAGATCTGGCGCCAGGGACTGCTCGAATACGACAAGGTCGTGGGCATCGACTGGGAGTGGCTGGCAGTTGACGGCGCGATGACGAAGGCGCCGCTGGGTGGCGCGGGGACCGGACCGAATCCCACTGATCGAGCCAAAAGGGGGCGAAGCGTTCGCTTCTCTGCGAGGCTGCGGGGGTCCCGGTCGGGCTGGCGCATGACGGCGCCAACCGCCACGATCAAAAGCTCCTAGAGCCGACCGTCGACTCAATTCCGATCGAGCGCCCGGCGCCCAGCCCCGAGGCGCCCCAAAACCTCTGCCTCGATGCCGGCTATGACGCCCCGGTGGTCGAAGAGGACGTTGCCACGATGGGCTTCATCCCCCACATCCGCTCCCGAGGCGAGGAGATCGAGCTCAAGGCCCAGACCCCGGGCTGGCGGGCTCGCCGCTGGGTGGTGGAGGCCGCTCACTCCTGGCTCAACCGCAACCGGGCGATTCTCATCCGCTGGTCGAAGAAGGACCAGAACCACCTCGCACTAATGCAGCTCGGTTGCGGGCTGATCGCCTTCAAGAAGGCTCAGGCGGCGACGCTGCTGGCCCAACCGGGATAGGCCCTAAGCGTTCGCCGGCTCAAGCCCGGTTCCTACGATGCGTTTCGTGAGGCCTGGGAGCCGAAGCCAATGCCCGAGAGCCTGTCGCGGGCTTATCACGCACGAAGCGCGGCGGACGAGAACGTCGTCGTCTCCTTCGGTCTGTTCGAGGGCACCGTCGACGAGCTACGCTCGGCGATCGGCGAGACGGACGAGGCCGGCCGACAGGAGCGGATCGCCGAGCACGTCGAGTCGACCGACGTCGACGGGCTCTTCGAGGTTCTCGACGAGGTGACTCCGGGCGGCTAGCTGCTCAGCAGCGCGATCGCAATAGGTAGGGCGGAGCGCGCGAAATCCGCCTTACCCCTCCCTCCGTGGGAAGAGATGGGAAAGTCAGCATTCCCCTCAGCCGGTGTCAATCGGCCTCAATCGGCCCGCGAGAGCGGACCGGACCGGCGATCCGAGGCCTGCAATTCGGCTTTGTAGAGCCGAATCCGGCTTGTTAGCGGCCATTATGAGACGGTATTTGACCCCCCGACGTCCTCGCCGCTATCCCTAGCCTGCATCGAACGCTCC
>CAXMOC010000221.1:0-12437 GCA_964194865.1 uncultured Opitutales bacterium
CTTTTGGGCTCGCCGCATGCGCTCCTCGAGCTCCTGGCGCTTCTGTGCGGCTCGCCGCGACTCCGTGACGTCTCGAGTGACAGCGACAAAGCGCATCTCTCCGTCCCCAGCGCGATACGCTACGCCCGAGCCTTCCACCCAACGCCACGACCCGTCTCGGTGTCGGACGCGATAAGGCGGGATTTCCCTCGGTCCGATCGCCTCCATGCCGGAGAGGAATCCGTTGGTGACTTGCTCGATGTCTTCGGGATGGACCAAGCCAAAAGGGGTGGTACCTGACACATCTTCAGGTCGGAAGCCGAGGACGTCGAAGACGGTGGGGCTGTGGTAGATCAGCCGACCCTCGGAATCCAATTCCGAGATCATGTCTTGACTCGCTTCGGCGAGCACGCGGTAGCGCTCCTCGCTGTCTCGCACCTCCTGCTGGGCACGGGCCTTCTCCGTTATGTCGCGCGCCACGACTACGATGCGCAGGGGGGCGTCTCCGCGCCTGTAGGCCTGGCCCTTGGCGTGGAGCGAGCGCCAGCTCCCGTCGTGGTGGCGGTAACGGAACTCGAGCTCCCGGCCTTCGCCGTCGGCGGGAATGCCGCCGTCGAGGGCTGCCGCAATCGGCCGCTGGTCATCGGGGTGGATGTACACCGATCCTCCGATCTCCCAGAGGGTCTGTCCCATCAGGGCTTCGGGTGAGTGACCCACGATTGCCTCGCAGTTGGCGCTGACGAAGAGGATCCGACCCTCCTCGTCGATCTCCGCAATCAGATCGGAAGCATTCTCGGCGATGGCTCGGTAGCGGTCCTCGCTCCTGCGCAGCTCGTCCCCCGCTGCCTTCAGCTGGGTGATGTCGTGGGTCACGATGATCGTACGAAGTCGACCATCCTCGCCCTGGAAGGGAGTCGTGACCGATTCGAGCCAGATGTCGTGACCCTGTTTGTGCTGGGCCTGGAAAACGGATCGAGTCGTGATCCCAGCTCGCATGGTTGTGAGGTATTGCTCGAGTGCGGAGATGCGGGCCGGGTCGTCGAACCAATCGAAGGGAGAATTGCCGAGAAAGTCCTCGGTGGAATATCCGAGCACATCGGTGACAGTGGGAGATACGAATACGATCCGACCCTCTTCGTCGAGCTCGCTGACCACGGCGCGGGAGGTCTCCAGGAAGTCCCGGACACCGCTGCGCGGTGCGCCGAAGGGAGTCGTGTCGGCCGGAGTTTTCTCGGCGGACAGGCTCGCCACGCGGGCGCGCAGGGTGTTGAGTTCCTCGATGAGCTCGGCTTTGGTTTTCCAGTCGTCCACGGCGCCTTCCGCCGCGACAGCAGTCCAGGTCGCGGTACCCAGACCTGGTATAAGCCCTGAGGGCTACTGGCTACAAGCAGAATTTCAAGAATCGGACGAAATCTCGACGGAACCGGCTAGGAGCACCGCCCAGCCCCTGGCCGGGCTCTCCGAGCCGGGCGGAGCGGCTGCGCTTCAGGGTAAGCCCGTCAGGGAAGGGCAGCGGCGTAAGCAACGCGGAATCGCGGCGATGCTGCCGCCTCGAGCCGTCCAGATTCGGCATCGATGCCCACGGCCAATACCCGCCCGTGATCCCAGGGCCCACCTATTACGACTCGGTGCCCTCGGGCGCCGAGCGCGTCGAGCGCGTCGGGATCGAAGCGATTTTCGGCAGCGACGGCACCGAGCTCGGCGTGGCGGGGGTAGAACGAGCTCGGCATGTGGAGGCTGTGCACGGTGGGGGCGTCGATCGCTTGCTGAAGGTCGCGGACACCGAACGCGCTGAGTTGCAGGAAGAACTGAAGCGCCCATTGATCCTGTTGGTCGCCGCCCGGAGTGCCGAAGGCGATGCGGCGACCATCGGAGAGCAAGCCGAGGGAAGGGGTCAGCGTGGTGCGCGGCCGCTTGCCCGGCTCGAGCGCGTTGGGATGATCGGGGTCCATGGCGAACATCTGGGCGCGCGTACCGATCGGAAAGCCCAGGTCGGGAATCACCGGAGACGTCGGAATCCAGGCGCCGCTCGGCGTGGCGCTGACCAGGTTTCCCCAACGATCGGCGACGTCGAGGTGGGTGGTGTCGCGCCGACCGTGGGCGGCGGCAACCGCCTGGGGTTCGAAGGAATCCGCCCGGCCAGGGCTCGACACAGGCCAGCCAGCCGGAAGTTGACCGATGCCGGGGCGAAGCTCCAAGGAGGCGCGGTTCGGATCGACGAGCTGGCGGCGTGCCTGCGCGTAGTCTTCGGACAACAGCTCTTCGAGCGGAACCTTGGCGAACTCCGGATCTCCGTAGCAGGCATCGCGATCCGCAAACGCGAGCTTTGCGCATTCGATCCAGGTGTGCAGGGCGTCGGCGCTTCCGGCGCCCATCGCCGAGAGGTCGAAGCCCTCGAGCAGGCGCAGCTGCTGCAAGAAGACGGGCCCCTGACTCCAAGGTGGGCACTTCCAGACCCGCGAGCCGCGATAGTCGATGCTGACGGGCTCCTCGACCGTCCCCTCGTAGCGGGCGAGATCGTCGGCGCTCAGCAATCCGGCATGGAGTCGTCCGGTTGCATCGCGGACGGGCTCCGCCAGGAAGCGCTCGATTTGTTCCGCGGGGCGGCCCTTGTAGAAGGAGTCGCGCGCGGCGCGGATGCCGGCTTCGCGGGGTCCACCCGCACTCTGCTCGGCGCGGATCAACTCTCCGAAAAACGCCCCCAGGGCCGGGTTGGTCTGCCGCTCGCCCAACTTGCGAACCGGCGAGTAGATCGCTGCACTCGTGGGCCACTCCTTGCGAAAGCGAGGCTCGGCGAACTCGAGCTCCGCCTGCAGGAAGCGATACATCGGGAAGCCGCGCTCGGCGAGTCCACGTGCGGGCTCCATCACGTCGGCCAGCCGTCGGGTTCCGAAGCGCTCGAGTAGCCGACACCAGGCGTCGAGAGCTGCCGGGACGGTGGCAGCCAGGAATCCGTCGGGTGGAATCGGATCCGCGCCGAGAGCGCGAAGGGCCGGGATGGTGGCTGCCGCGGGCGCGGTGCCCTGACCCGAAATCGCAAAGGTCGCGTCGCCAGATGCTTGATAGACCAAGATGGGCACCTCACCCGCGGGTCCATTCTGGGTGGGTTCGAGAACCTGCAACGCGAATCCCATCGCGCACGCGGCGTCTGCCGCGTTCCCCCCCGCCGCGAGCTGCTGCGCTCCGATCTGCGTGGCGAGGTAGTGGCCTGCGCTGACTGCGCCACCGAATCCAGCGAGGGTGGGCCGGGTCGCGAAACTCATCCAAGCTCCTTGGTCGGATCCACGCCCGATCCTGGATCCACGCCCGATCCTGACAGGGCGGCAGCCGTGGTTGCTCCGAGTGTATTCTACGAGCGTCCGCTAGTGGAGACCGACATGCCGCTCGACCCCCAGGCCCGACTCGTGCTCGACCAGCTCGAGGCCGTCGGATTTCCTGACTTGTCGTCCCTGGATCCCGTCGCGGCTCGCACGCTCGCCGCCGCCGACCCCGGCGCGCCCGTGGAGGAGGTCGCGCGCGTCGAGAACCGATCGCTGCCCGGCCCCGACGGGGAGGTCCCGATTCGAATCTATACGCCGCACGCGTCCGGCCGGCTGCCGGCGCTCGTCTACTTCCACGGGGGCGGTTGGGTGATCTGCAACCTCGACACCCACGACGGAATCTGTCGCCGACTGGCCAACGCCGCGCATTGCATCGTCGTATCGGTCGACTACCGCCTCGCCCCGGAACACCGGTTTCCCGCCGCGCCAGAGGATTGTTTTGCGGCCACTCATTGGGTGGCGGAAAACGCGTCGGAGCTTGGAGCGGACCCGGAGCGGATCGCCGTGGGCGGAGACAGCGCGGGGGGCAACCTGGCAGCCGTGGTGGCGCTGATGGCGCGGGATCGCGGAGGACCGAGCTTGCGCCATCAGCTGCTCGTGTACCCGATCACCGATCGTGCGCTCGATTCGCCCTCCTACTCCGAGAACGCCGAAGGCTATCTGCTCACCCGGGCCATGATGAGGTGGTTCTGGGGTCACTATCTCCCTCGGGAGAGCGAACGGGTGGCCCCCTACGCGTCACCACTCCAGGCGGAGGATCTCGGGGGGCTTCCTTCTGCCCACGTCATCACCGCCCAGTACGATCCGCTCCGAGACGAAGGCGAGGCTTACGCGGTGCGGCTGCGAGAAGCGGGCGTGCCGACGAAGCACTCGGCCTATGCCGGGATGATGCACGGCTTCTTCTCGATGGGTGACGCGATCGACGTAGCCCAGCAGGCAGTCGAGGAGGCGGCTTCCGAGCTGGTCCATGCCTTCGAACGTGAGTGAGAGTACGGCGTTGAAGGTGCGAATCGGGCTGGGGCTCGCCGACTTTTCGCTGTCGGAAGCCAAGGATTTCTGGCGCTGGATCGAACTCTGCGAGTCGAACGGGGTGGATTCGTTCTGGCAGACGGATCGAATCGTCTCGGAGCAGCCGTTCCTCGAGTCGATGAGCGCGATGGCCGCCGTTGCCGGCGCGACCGAGCGGCTCAAGTTTGGGATGAACGTCACCGTCGTCACGTTTCGCGATCCCCTCGTTCTCGCCAAGCAGTGCGCGACGATCGACTTCTTGAGCAACGGTCGCTTGCTGCCGGCATTCGGTGTCGGGCCGGCCGCTGCCCCAGAGTTTCGCGCCGCCCACTGGCCAACCGCTGGCCGGGGCGCGCGGGCCGACGAGGCGCTCGAGCTGATGGCCCGGCTGTGGACCGGAGAGCCCGTCAGCCACCAGGGGCGGTTCTTCCACTTCCGGGAGGCGCGGATTTCCCCACGGCCGGTTCAGGATCCTCTGCCACTATGGATTGGCGGAAGCAGTGCCGCGGCGATTCGCCGCACGGCCAGGCTCGGCACTGGCTGGCTCGCCGGCATCCAGACGCCCGCCCAGGTTGCCCCGGTGATCGAGAGTATTGCCAGCTCTGCCGCAGCGCTCGGTCGTCCGATCGATGCCGATCACTACGGGGCCGGCTTCGCCTACCGCTTCGGAAGCTGGGACGATTCCATCGTCGAGCGCAGCGTTCGCGGCCTAGCGCGCTTTGCCCCGGAGATCGACGCTCGGGACTATCTCGCCATTGGCGACGCTGCGGCGATCGTTCGCAGGATCGAGGAGTATCGGTCCGTCGGAGTTTCGAAGTTCGTGCTTCGCCCGGTCGCCGACGGCAATCGGGAGCTGTTCGATCAGACCTCCCGCCTGATCGATCAAGTGCTCCCGCTCTTTTAGCTCCCGGCCTGAAGTGCCGCCGATCGGACGTCAGTCGATGGCACGAGGTGCTGGAACCGTCAGGTCCAGCTCGCCAGGAAACTCATCGAAGGGGAACGGGGCGTCGTCGTCGTTGTAGGTGATGTAACGGCCGATCCGCACCAGGTAGCTGAGGGTGTGGTTGGCGAAACGCCGGATGGCGGGGCTCGGCTCCCGCTGAGTCACGAGGGTCACGCCCAGCTCGAACAGCACCAAGATCGTCAGCATCCCCTCCACCACACGCGCAATCACGAAGAACAGCAGTGTGAACAGAATCCGAATTCCGGTGTCGCCCCGATCGATCTCGATTTCGTCAGGGGGGGCATCTTCCAGCGGGCTATCGAAAGTCATGGGCTCGGCTCCAAGGTGGGCGCTACTCGGTAATACGCGCCGCCGCCCGCTTGGTTCGGGCCGCTGACGGGCCGCCCTCGACGCCCGCCCCATTCAGCGGCCGGTCAATCGCCCCTTCACGTACTCAGACACCGCCTGCCGCTCGGCGTTGGGCATCTCCTCGAACGCCATGGCGACGCCCTCACCGCACTGCTCGATGACTCGGGCCCGAGTCGACACCATTCGCCCCGCGGGGTGCAGAGGGAGGGGGAAGATCAAATCGAACTCCAGCCCGCTCGCCATCGGCTCGCTGGTGCGAATCAGGCACCCGAGTTCGGAAAGGGACAGGACCGCTCCGGCCCAGCGTTGATCGGCTCGAACGCAGCTCCCAGGGAGTTCGGTGGACGCCCGCACTACCGTACGCGGAGTGTTCTCGAGCGCGCACTGGAGAATGGGGAAGAGGACTTCGAGGGTCGCCGGACGCGGTGCGTATCCCACGATTCGCGGGTCCTTGTCGCCAGCACGCGAAGTCGCCGTCAACAGCACCAGCGGGGTCCGGTCTTCTTCGGGCGGGATCAGGTGGACGTGGCGCTCGTCCACGATCCTCAGATCCGGCAGGCAGCGCTCGTCGCGCGCTTGTCGCGGAGTCGAAGCCGGCACCATCCGGTACCCCAGCTTCTCGAGCGCGGCCCGCGTGCCGGGCGCATACGCACGGGGAGGCACGTACGAGCCGATGGTCCTGCGAAAGCTCGGCGAATCGACCATACCTGCTTTTCGGCAATTGGCTTCCGGAGTTGAGGTCCCGGGTTGCCGGGAATGGGCCTTCACGGAGAGGATCGGTGTATGCTTGAATCAGTGGCGCCCACCACTTCCGACAAGCTGAACCTACTTCGAAAAGTAGAGCTGTTCTCAGGGCTCAGCGAACAGCAGCTGGCTGGGCTCTCTCGGGTCACGCGCCGACAGGTCGTGAAGCGGCGCCAGGAGCTATTTCACAAGGGAGATGGCGGCACTGAAATCTACGTCGTTGCCCGGGGAAAGCTCAAGGCGCTCACCACGTCGATTGGGGGCGACGACGTGGTGTTCAGCATCCTCGGTCCTGGAGAGGTCATTGGCGAGGTGGCCCTGCTCGGCGGAACCCCGCGAACCGCTAGCGTGTCGGCGATCGAGGACTGCGAGCTTTTCGTGATCGACCGGCGCGATTTCATGTCCTTTCTCAACGATCACCCCGACGTGTCGATCAAGCTGCTCCACGTGCTGGCAACCCGCCTCAAACGCGTGAGCGAGCTGGTGGAGGACACACTCTTCTTGAACCTCCCGTTGCGGCTGGCCAAGAAGCTCTTGTCGCTCGGGCGACTCTACGGAGAAGAGGTGGCCGACGGGCTCCGCGTCGACCTCAAGTTGTCGCAGGAAGAGTGGGGTGATCTGGTAGGCGCGACGCGAGAAAGCATCAACAAGCAAGTTCGACAATGGACGGAAGCGGGCATCGTTCGGGTCGATAAGGGCTACATCGTGATTCTGAAGGTCGTCGAGATGGAGAAGCTCGCCGGAGCCGTCGTCTACTAGAGCTGCACGGATTCACACCGAGCGACGGCCGCACCCGAACGTCTGACTCCATCGACTCTCAATCCGAGTAGCAGTTCGCGTCGTCGGCGCAGCGTACACCCAGCGCTTCGAGCTGCTGCTGGAGCTGCTGCTTTTGGCTGGTCTCCAGCGTGGGATCGCTCTGCGGTTCGGGCGGGCCAGCGTCCACCGACGCTTCCCCCGGCGGGTCGGCGAGCGGCTGCAGTTCGCCCTCGTCGGGCGACTCCCGGAGCAGCAGCAGCACCGCGGAGAACGTCGCGAAAAAAGCTGCCAAGGTGGATACGACCAATACGGGGCTATCGATCCGGCAAGCCATGATCTGCTCCTCTGGCGGCATTGCTCTCAGGTTCGACCAGCTCGATTCCGGCCGCTGTGAACCGCTTCACATTCGCGGTCAGAGGAATGCGAAGCGTCGTCCGATAGGCGCTTGTAGAATGCGGGCATGGAGCGACTGATCGACCTCCCCGGCTGCGTCAACTTCCGCGACCTCGGCGGCTATCCGGCCGGCGACGGCATGAGGGTACGCTGGCGCGTGCTGTTTCGCAGCGACGCGCTTCACCGCTTGACCCCCGAGGGAGCCGATCGCCTGATCGGCGAGCTCGGCGTCGGAGCGATCGTCGATTTGCGCTCGACCGGCGAGGTCGAGGCAGAAGGCCGGGGGCTACTTCGCGAAAGGTCGCCCCTCTACCACCACCTGCCGCTGTTCGACGGCCCGCTGACGCCCGACGCCAAGCTTGCGGACCAGCTGACACTCGCCGATCGGTACTTCTTGATGGCGGAACACGCCAAGGGCCCGATCGCCCGCGTGGTGGCGACGCTGGCCCAGTCCCCTACGCCGGCAGTCTATCACTGCGCGGCGGGCAAGGACCGCACCGGCGTGATCTCGGCGATCTTGCTGGGGCTACTCGGAGTTCGAGACGAGATCATCGTCGCCGACTACGCGGCTACCCAGCAAAACCTCCAGGAAATCGTCGACCGACTGCTGCAATCCGAAGGGTACCGTGAGGTGCTCGACAGCTTGCCCGCAGACACCATGCACGCCGAGCCCGAGACGATGTTCTCCCTGCTGCGTCAGCTTCGACAACGTTACGGTTCGATTCGAGGCTACGCGCGTGACATCGGCCTGGAGGACGCCGCGATCGATCGTCTCGAGGCGCGACTGCTCGAATCGAGCTCCGCTTGAAGTCCTGAATACGGCTCGTGTTCAGTGCGCCCGGCCCTTGCCGTCTATGGGAAGCACTACGCGGAAACAGGCGCCTACCCCGGGCCTCGAATCGACTCGGATCTCTCCGCCGTGGCTGCGCACGATCTGATAGGCAATTCCCAGCCCCAACCCCGTACCGTCGCCGACCGGCTTCGTCGTGAAGAAGGGGTCGAAGATTCGATCCAACACTTCGGGTGCGATTCCGCAGCCGTCATCCTCTACGCTGACCGCCACCGCATCACCCTCGCGCTCCGTCTGTACGCGGATCAAACCGCTGTCTCCGATCGCGTGTCCGGCGTTCAGGATCAGGTTGAGGAAGACCTGCTTGAGCTCCTGGGGCGCACAGTGAATCGGGGGAAGGTCCGCATAGTGGCTCTCGACCCGCGCGCGGTCGCGGAACTGGGTCGAGGCCATTCGGATGACGCTGTCCAGCAAGAGATTCAGGTCTGCGGCCTCGCGGGTGCCGCCGCCCTGGTGAGAGAACCCCTGGACGCCGCGCACGATCTCCGCCGCGCGGTTCACGCCCTCCAATGACTCTTCGATCATCTCGCGACCATCGGTCAAAACGTCTGCGAGTTGTTCGTCATCATCGATCCCATCGAGCTGCGAAGCAATGGTCTTCCAATGTCCCTGGAGCTGGCTGAGATTGGTGCGAACGAAGGCCAGGGGGTTGTTGATTTCGTGGGCGATTCCGGCAGCGAGTTCACCCACGGCGGCCAGGCGCCCTGACATCACCAGGCGACTGCGGAGATCCGCCACCTCGCGAAGATCGCGGACCACCAACACGGTTCCGATTGGAAAGCCCTGGCGGTCGCCCAGCGCCGAGGCGGAGATGGAGACCGGGATCTGCCCACCCGCGGCGTGGGTCAACTGGCACTCGCGTTCCTCGATCGAAGCGGTGGTCTGCTCCGGAGTTGCGCCGTGTAGGGCGAGGGGATCGTCGATCAGGAGGGTTCCGATCGACATTCCCGAGAGCTCTTCGACGGAATGGCCCGAAAGTCTGGCGAGCCCCTCGTTGGTGGAGCTGATGCGGTGTCCTTTGATCAGCGCGACGCCATCCGGCAGGGTTGCGAGGATTTCGTGGGCGAATCTGCCCGGTGTCATGAACGAGTAGCCAAAGCGCAGCAGGGTCCCGATCGCCACCAGACCCATCATGGCGAACGAGGTCGTTCCTAGTCGTGGAACCTGGATCCCGATCAAGGGAAGCGCGACATCCGTCATGGCCGAGATCAGCAGAGGGAGTGTGATTCCAAGCACGATCCAGGGCCCCTGGCGGCGTTCGGCCGGAGAGCGGGAGTCTCGGAAGTCGCGCAGCATGATGAGCGCGCTGGCTCCGACTTCGCACATCGTGAGCAGATAGAAACCGAGGAACGCGGAACCCAGCTCGTAACCCCAGCCCCAGCGGGTACGCACAACCTCGGGAATCATCCAATCGGTCGTCGTTGTCAGCAGAAGTGCTAAAGCGGAGATGCCGTAGAGCAGCGGAAGAACTCGTCGCAGCGAGCGATCGCCAGGCCTGAACCCCGACACGACCAGGTGGAAGACGAGCGGCCCGATGAACGCCCAGCCCACCGCTGCCAGGCGGACGCGCCAGAGCGCGACTGCCGGGTCGGTGGCGAGGTTCCAGAAGATCTCGCACATCGCCCAAAAGGAGGCCGATAGCAGCACCAGCCCCGCCAGCTGGTTCGGCCGCCGATTGGGATCGTTTGCGAAGATGCAGCCCGCGCAGATCGCGCAGATCAGGCACGATCCCGCGACGAGGATCAAATAGGGGTGCATGTCCTCGATATCCCCTGGCGGGTGGCTCCGGAGCGAAGGGGGCCCGAGGGATCAGTCGGCGAAACCGGCCGAATGCTTGACGGGCGTGGCTCCCCCGAGGGGGGGCGGCTCGAGCAGATCCCTGGCCGCGCTCACGACGGAATCCGGGCTCAGTCCAATCATGCAGCGGTGGTCGATCGGACACCGCTTGAGTTGGCAGGGGCTGCAGGGGAGGTCCCGTCGCAAGACGCGCTGACGTTCGAGGTGCAAAGCCGTATGCCGTGGGTTGGTGGGACCCATCACCACGACTACGGGTCGGCCCAAGGCGACCGCCATATGACGCGGGCCGGTGTCGTTCGAGAGCACCAGCCTGGAGCGCTCGATCAATGCCTTCAAGTTCTCGAGGTCCGGCGGCGCGTAGATCAGACGTTGGGTGCGCTCACTCATCTGTTCCCCGATGCGCTGGGCGGTACTCAGCTCGCTGGGGGCGGGTGCGAGGACGGGCACGAGTCCGAGCTCTGCGGCGATCCGGTCGCAGGCCTTGGCGAAGTGCTCGGTAGGCCAGAGCTTGCTGGTGCCGAAGCTCGCGCCCGGGGCAACGATCAGCAGCTCGCGATCGGCTGGAATTCCGTGGCTCGCAAGTTCGTCTACCACCCGCCCTGCGGCGTCCGGCGCCGTCTGCAGCTCCGGCTCGGTTCCGCGATCTGCGCAGCCGAGCCGTCGGGTGATCTCGAGATAGCGCTCGATGGTTGGGATGGGGATGCGTTGCCCGTTTCGCTCGGGGTGACGGAGAGAGTCGGTGAGCAGCGCTCGGCGGAGCGGGTCCCGGGTGTGACCCACGCGCCGCGGAATGCGCGCCAGATAGGGCCCCAGCGCAGCTCGCGGAGAGTCTGGAAGCAGCACCGCAAGGTCGAAGTTTCGCCCGCGAAGATTGCGAACACGACGCCCAGCAGCTCGGAGGCCTCGACCCGGATCGACGAGATACTCGTCGAACGATGACAGCCCGCGGTACAGACCAGCAAGCTCTTCGCGCCCTTCCAAAGTAATTCGAGCCGTCGGGTTGGCGTACCTCAGCGCCCGAAGCGCGGGTGTGGCCATCACCGCGTCGCCTACCCAGCTGGGAGAGCGCACCAGGATGCGCCGCATCGGCGGGGAATCGACGGTCCGCGCGGACTCGATCACGATTCGACCTCGTCGAGCACTTCGAAGCACAGCTGTTCGTAGGCCTGCACCATCGGGCCCACCTGGAAATGGCTGCGTACCCACTCGGGTCCAGCCCTGCCAAGACTCCGTCGCAAGTCGCCATCGCGAAGCAGGCGAGCGATGGCGGCTGCCAAGCCGGCCGGGTCCCCCGGCGGAACCAGTAGCCCCGTACGCTCGTGGATCACCGCCTCCGGCAAGCCACCAACGCGGCTAGCGACGACGGGGCGCCCGAGGGCCATCGCTTCCAACGCCGCCACGCCGAGCCCCTCTTGGCGAGACGGCAGGATGATCATCTGGCTGGCACGCATCAGCTCGGCCACATCGTCTCGCTGGCCCAGAAAACGAACTTGCGCGGTCAGTCCATGGCGGCGAGCGAGCTTCTCCAGGGCCTTCCGCTCCGAGCCTTCGCCAGCGATCCAGAGCTCCGGGGAGTCGCCGGCTCGGCCTAGCCGGAATAGCGCCTCTAGCAGAACGTCGATGCCCTTGCGGTAGACCAGCGCCGCGGCGACCAGCAGGCGAGGAGCCGTGTGGTCGAAATCTTCCGGGTTCCGTGGTTCGATCCGGGCGAGCAGGGCGTCGGAATCGATCGCGCTTCGGATCAAGCGGATCTTTGCCGGTTCGACGCCTCCCGCGATCAGGCGCTCGCGCACCGCAGCCGAGATCGCGACCGCGCGTCGAACGACCGAGCCGTACACCCAGCGTGTACGGACGTCGCGTCTGACCAGGCGATCCATCCGCCGAGTGGTGATCGCGGGTAGGCCGAGCCGGCGGCAGGCGATTCCGCCCAGCCAGTTGGCGCGCCCGGTGTGAAGAAACACCAGATCGGGTCTCAGCGCGCGAAGGTGCCGGTGAACTCCCAGCGCGTTTCCCGGTGACCACTCGCTGCGAATCCAGATCGGAAGGGTCTCGACTCCCCGCTGGTGAGCTTCGCGGGCGCCGCGCCCCTGGGGCGGACACAAAAGTACGTTGCGGTGCCCACGCCTTCGCAGGCCTTCGGCCAGCAGCAGCACCTGGACCTCACCGCCGGAGAATCCCAGCTCGCCGGTCACGTGGGCGATGGTCAGCGGCCTCATCGTTGTTTGCTCGATCTCCTACCAGAGGAGCTCACGGAGCATAACCCCGCGGGATCTCC
>CAXMOC010000222.1:0-44916 GCA_964194865.1 uncultured Opitutales bacterium
TCGGTGGGTGCTGTGCCCTCGAGAAACGCCTGAAAGACAGTGTTGGAGCTGCTCGGATCGGCGAGCAGGCCCGTCTTGCGGTCGATTCGCGCGAACTCGATCGGATCCGGAACCGGAAAGTCGCGCTTTTTGCGCTCGCTCAGGGCGACCTTCATGTAGTCCACCCAGATCGGTGCGGCCGCTCGAGATCCGGTTTCCCCGTAACCGAGAAAGCGACTTTCGTCGTGACCCACCCAGACTCCGGTGAGGATTCCGGGCGAGAATCCGATGAACCAGGCGTCGGCCTGGTCGTTCGTCGTTCCGGTCTTGCCAGCGAGCGGACGGCCTAGCGCTCGCAGTCGCCAACCCGTGCCGTGGGAGTCCTCGACCACGGCTCGCAGCAGTGAGGTGGCCAGGTAAGCCTCCTCGGGCGGGATCACCTGGTTCGGGTCCGCTGCCAGCACGCCTTCCTGATCGGGCGCCGCCGCCGCCACGTCCGCGAAGTCGCCCGGCTCGGGTTCTGGATCCGATGCCTCCAGAATTTCGCCGTTCGCTCCCAGCTCGACGCTCTCCAGCAGAACCTGTCCGTCGCGATCGCTCACGCGCCGGATGAACTTCGAGACCACGCGTCTGCCGCCCGACGCGAACACCCCGTAGGCGCGTGTGATCTCCAACAGAGACATGCCACTCGAGCCCAGAGCCAGGGATAGATCGCGATTGAGGGGAGACTCGATGCCGAGTCGGCGCGCATAGTCGATCACGAAGTCGATGCCGACGTCGCGAAACAGATGGACGGTGGCGTTGTTGATCGAGCGCGCGAGCGCCTCGCGAAGCGTGATGGGCCCGTAGAAGCTGCGCTTGTAGTTTCGCGGGCGCCAGGTGAAGCCCGATGCCTCGTCGGTGTAGACGACCGGACGGTCGAACACGATGCTGGCAGGTGTGTAGTTTTGCGCCAGCGATGCCGCGTAGATGATCGGCTTGAAGGCGGAGCCGGGCTGGCGGCTCGCCTGGGTGACGCGGTCGAACTGGCTTCGCTCGAAGTCGTAGCCGCCGACCAGTGTAAGGACTTCGTCCGTCTCCACATCGATCGACAGCAATGCCCCTTGCACCTGGGGAACCTGCTGGAGCTTCACGAAGAGAGGTGCAGGTCCCTCGGAGGCGATCGCCTCATCCGTGTCATCACCGGAGGCAACTGCGGAGAAGTGCGAGACATCACCGACCGCAAAGATGCTCTCGATCGCACGAACTGAATACGGTGCGCGGTTGGGGTCCGGTTTGCGCGCCCAGCGGACGTCTGCGAGGCGGACGAAACCATCGACTCCCGGAGCAAAGGCAACCCGGGCGCGATCCGTCTGCGGGTCGACGGCGGTTACGACGCCAAGCAGTGCCCCGTCCTCTTTGCCGAGGATGTCGCGCGCGATACCCTCGTCGCCCGCGGCGGATGGGTCCGCATCCACCGGCGGCTCCTCTGCTTCTGGCAGGAGTCCGTTCTCCTCGCCCAGCCGCACGACCTCGGCGGCAATTTCGGATTCCATCACCTTCCGCAGCGGCCCGCGGTAGCCCTGACGGCGGTCGAGGTCGATCAACCCCTGCCTCAGCGTCTTGACCGCAGCTTGCTGCAGCTCGGCGTCGAGTGTCGTCTCGATGATCAATCCGCCGCGCAGTACCTGGTCGCCGCCGAGGCGGTCGAACAGGTAGCGGCGCACCTCCTCGTTGAAATAGGCGTAGGCGGGGTCGTCCTTGACCGCCCCGAATTCCGCCAGCAGCGGCAGATCGACCATTGCCGCCGCATAGCCGGCCGCATCGATCAGGCCCTCGGCACTCATGCGCGACAGCACGTAGCCTCGCCGGGCCTCGGCTTCCTCCGAATTCCGAAACGGCGAATAACGGGAGGGAGCTTTGGGTAGACCCGCGAGCAGCGCGCCCTCGGACAGGGTGAGTGAGCCGACGTCCTTCTCGAAATAGGTGTGGGCCGCTTCGCCGATCCCGTAGGCCCCGTGCCCGAAGTAGATCTGATTCAGGTAGAGGTAGAGGATCTCCTGCTTCGAGAAGCGCTGCTCGATGCGGCGCGCAAGAATCATCTCTCGAACCTTGCGCCGAAATTTGCGCTCCGGGCTCAGCAGCAGGCCCTTGACCATCTGTTGGGTGATGGTGCTGGCGCCCTGCTTGATTTCGCCGCCGGCGCGCAGATTCACCCAGGCGGCGCGCAGGATCGAGCGGTAGTCGATGCCGGCGTGCTCGAAGAACGAGCTGTCTTCGCCCGCGATAAAGGCCCCGATGACGTGGTCGGGGATGCTCGCCAGCGGCACCAGGGTGCGTCGTTCCTCGAAGAAGGTGCCGATGGGTACCCCATCGCGGTCCAGCACGTGGCTGGCGATGGGTGGGCGGTAATCCTCGATGGTGTGGAGGTCGGGAAGGTCGCGAACGAAGCTCCAATAGAAGGCGATCCCCGCGCCGAGACCTGCCACAGCGAGCAGGGCAGTCAGCGCGGCGGCGGTTTTCAACGCCAGCGACTGGGAAAAACCCATGAGGACTCCGGGGGTTACCCGACCGTAGCCGAGGCCGAGCTCCCTGCGCTACCGCTTCGGCTCGTAGGAGGGATCCCTGAAGTGACCGCCCAACGGCTCCGCGTAGCCTTCGTGATGGATCCCGTCGAGGCCGTAGACATCGAGGCGGACACCACCTTCGTCCTGATGCTGGAATCTCAGCGACGGGGCTACGAGGTGCTCTACGTCGACCCGTCCGATCTCACGGTGGCGGGCGGCCAGCCGGTGGCCCACGCGCGCCCGGCGACACTGCGACGGGAGGTTGGGCGCCACGTAGACCTCGGATCCGAGCGGCGGGTGAATCTGGATGTGGACGTCGACCTGGTATTCCAGCGGGTCGACCCGCCCGTGGACGAAGCCTACGTGATGGCCACCCAGATCCTGTCGCTGTGCGGTCGGGCGCTGGTCCTCAACCGTCCCGAGGGCATTTTGGCCGCCAACGAGAAGCTCTACGCCCTGCACTTTCCCGAGCTCATGGCGGAGACGTTGGTGAGCCGGCGAATCCCGGAACTGCTCGATTTCATGGGCAAGCTCGGCGGAGAGATGATCGTGAAGCCCCTTCACGGCAAGGGGGGCGAAGGGATCTTCTACCTGCGTCGGGGAGACCGAAACCTGATGTCGATCCTCGAGCAATCCACTCGCTTTGGGACGCATTGGGTGATGGCGCAACGCTACATCCCCGAGGTGCGGACGGGTGACAAGCGAATCCTGCTCGTCGACGGAGAGCCGATCGGGGCGGTCCTGCGCGTCCCGAGCGAGAACGAGATCCGTTCGAACCTTCACGTGGGGGGGCGCCCCGAGCGGGCATCCATCGACGAGACCGACCGGAAGATCATCGAGACGATCGCCCCGTCCCTCCGTCGGGATGGGCTGTTCTTCGTCGGAATCGACGTAATTGGGGGTCTACTCACGGAGGTGAACGTCACGAGCCCCACCGGAGTCCAAGAGGTCAACACCCTCGAGAGCCGAAGCCTGGAAGCCGAGATTCTCGACGGTGCGGAGGCGCGCCTGAGCGACCGCTGAGCATGCACCGAGACTCGGGGTGCCTCGCCCGTCGGGAACGGGCCAAGCCAGCGTCAGAAAAGCCCGCTCGAAACCATTGACACCGTCGATTGTGCGCCCCATGATTTCGTTGGTGCGGGCCCGACTCCCCTCCGGGCCGTGATTGCGATCGCGCACTTCCTCCGTGTGACCTCCGGATCTGCGTGTCTTTCCTCCCTGCGCGGGTCAATCGTAATACTAAAACGAAGGAGATTGGCCGATGGCCACAGTCGTAGAGAAGACGGGTATCCGTCGAGCAAAGGGCTGGCTCTACTATCTCGACAAGCGCGGCGACGTCAGTCGCGCCCGCATGGCGCGGGGGGGTGGTAAGGGTCCGAAGGGGCGTGAAAAGGTCGTCAAGTGCGGGATCGAGCGCGAAGACGGCTTTCTTTACTTCATCGACAAGAACGGCAACGTCGCCAAGGTGAAGATGAAGCGTTCCACGGGGCGGCGGAAGACGGCCCGCAAGCCGGTTCGCCGCAAGGCCGCCAAGAAGACGGCACGCAAGAAGACCGCGCGCAAGAAGCCGGCGCGGCGGAAAGCGGCCAAGAAGAAGACGACACGCAAGAAGACGGCGCGCAAGAAGCCTGCACGTCGGAAGACAGCACGCAAAAAGACCGTTCGTCGCCGAGCGCGACGCTAGACGGCCAGGGCCGGGCCGGCGGGGCTTCTCCGCCGGCCCGGCAGTCCTTGCTCCGGGGCGGCAACCAGCCCTAGTTGTTATCTTCCATTCGCCCTCGATCTTCGGCGCGATAGAGCCGAAGCAGCTCCAAGCTACGGATGCTCCGCAGCTGCCGCACGCGAGATGGCGATCCGGAAGACGACCCGTGAATTCGAACGCGCCGACAGCGGGCGAGGCCATCGAAGGCGCGCGCCGCCAGGCGGGCGCTCACCCCTACGGCATTCTCATCGTCGACGATGAGGCCGCGATTCTGGAATCCCTCGAGCTGACGCTCGGGCAGGGCTATCGGATCCACACGGCTCAAACTGGTGCGGCCGGCCTCGAGCTGCTGGAGCGCGAAGAGATCGCGTTGATCATCGCCGATCAGGTGCTGCCCTCGATGATGGGCGTGGAATTTCTGGAGCGGGCCATCGAAATCAATCCGCGGGCGATCCGGATCCTGCTGACCGGATACGCGGACATCGGATCGCTTACCCGCGCCGTCAACGAGGGAAGGATCTACCGCTACGTCGCAAAGCCGTGGGAGCCCGACGAGATTCGGCTGACGGTGAAGAGAGCTCTGGAGGCTTACGAGCTGGCGACCGAAAACACCCAGCTCGCGGCCGCACTGGCGGAGGCGAACGAACGTCTGCGCGCCGAGAACCTCTATTTGCGTCGCGAGGTCGAGCGTCGCTACGCGTTCGACCAGTTCATCGGGTCGAGCCCCGCGATGGAGCGCGTCTTCGACGTGATGGAGAAGGTCGCCGGTACGGATGCGGCGGTGCTGATCGCCGGCGAGACGGGCACGGGCAAGGACCTCGTCGCCCGTGCGATCCACTACGCGGGGGCGCGCGCGAAGCGACGCTTCGTCGCGCAGAACTGCGCGGCGCTGCCGGACACGCTGCTCGAAAGCGAGCTATTCGGCCATCGTCGCGGCGCATTTACCGGAGCCCACGCCGATAAACAGGGTCTGTTCGAAATCGCCCACCGCGGCACGATCTTCCTCGACGAGGTCGGGGAGACCCACCCTGGGATGCAGGTGCGATTGCTCCGCGTGCTTCAGGACGGAGAGATCCGTTCGCTGGGCTCTTCCGAGACCAAGCAGGTCGACGTGAGAGTGATCGCGGCAACCAATCGCAATTTGCGCAAAGACGTCGAGGACGGCCGCTTTCGCGAGGATCTCTACTATCGGCTGCGGGTCGTCGAGATCGATCTGCCGCCGCTTCGGGACCGGACCGAGGACGTGCCTGCCCTCGCTCACCACTTCCTGGACGCCGCCAATCGCGAAATGAACCGGGAGCTCAAGGGCTTCACGAACTCTGCCATGGACCGCCTGGTCCGGTACGGCTGGAGCGGCAACGTGCGGGAGCTCGAGAACGAGATCCAACGCACGGTGGCTCTGTCGGGGGGTGAGGACACCATCAGCGTAGAGATGCTCTCGGAGCACATCCGGGGAGCGCCCACTCGGGCGGTCGTGCCAGCCGATCTGGCGACGGGAGATTGGAGCCTCAACGAAGCGGTCGATGCCCTGAAGCAGCGGATGATCCTGGAGGCCATCGAGGCGGCCGGAAGCAAGACCCGGGCGGCCGAGAAGTTGGGGATCCCCCGACAGTCGCTTCAGAAGATGATGAAGCGGCTCAATCTAAGCCCGGACAAGCCGCAGGGGTAAGCCCGGGCAGACCACCGCGGTCACGCGAGCATCGAGCTAGCCGGGGCCCACGGGCACTGCCCGGGCAGATCTTCTGCGGTGGCGAGAGCATTCCGCTAGCCGGGGCCCAGGCGCCTGGGCAGACGAGATCGGTTGCGAGAGGCGTTAGCGGGTTTGGTTGGGTTTCCAGTGTTGGAGCCAGGACCAGGCGGTGGAGACGATGGTGTCGAGGTCGGAGTGGCGGGGCGACCAGTCGAACTCGCGGCGAAACGTCGAGGCATCGGCGACGAGTTCGGGGGGGTCTCCGGGACGTCGCGGGGCCTCTTCGATCGGAACCGGTCGGCCCACTACGCGTTCCACTGCGGCGATCACCTCCCGGTTCGAGTGGCCTCGACCCGTACCGAGATTGCGGATTCCGACCGTGCGGCCACCGATCAGCGCCTCGATGGCCCGAACATGGGCGTCGGCGAGGTCGCTTACGTGGATGTAGTCGCGGATGCAGGTGCCGTCCGGTGTCGGATAGTCGGTGCCAAACAGCTGCAGCTGCGGTCGCATCCCGCATGCCGCCTCGAGGCAGGATGGGATCAGGTGGATCTCCGGATCGTGACACTCCCCCAGGTCTCCGTCGGGATCCGCTCCGCTGGCGTTGAAGTAGCGCAGGGCTGCCCAACGTAAGCCGTGGGCTGCCTCGGTGTCTGCGAGGATTCGTTCGACCATCGCCTTGGAAGCGCCGTAGGGGTTGATGGGTGCCAGGGGCGTGCTCTCGCCGATGGGCACCGACTTGGGGCTGCCGTAGGTGGCGCAGGTCGACGAGAGAACGAAGGCGAGCGTCCCGTGGGAGACGGCGGCGTCGATGACCGCCAACGAGCCCAACACGTTGTTGCGGTAGTAGTCGAGGGGTTTCGAGACCGACTCGGCGACGAACAGGTAGGCGGCAAAGTGGAGCACGCCGTCGAAGGGCCCGCGCTCGTCGAAGACGCGCCCCACCGCATCGCGGTCGGTGACGTCACAGCGAACCAGCGGTGCGTCGCGAACCAAAATGGCGTTTCCGGCGCGCAGGTCGTCCACCACGACGGCGCTGTGCCCCGCCCGTTGCAGGCTGCGCAAGGCGTGGGAGCCGATGTAACCGGCGCCGCCGGTGACGAGTAGGTGGGACATCGTCGTCGCCTTCCAAATCTGAATTTTCGAACACACGAATCGCCAATGATTCGGCCAAGCGGACGCTCGAGATGTTATTGTGACGGGGGGATGGAGACTGTCCACATAGCCAAGTCGAGCTCGCCGATCGGCGCCTTTCGGGTGGCGTCGACCGAACAGGGCCTCGCCTACGTGGAGCTGCCCCATCCGAGCGGTCGCGGCCTGAGCGGGTGGCTCGACCGCTACGCCCACGACGCGCGTCGCGTGGGAGAAGCCGGCCCCAATCGCGTCGCGATCGATCAGATTCTCCAATACCTGGAGAATCGGCGAACGGACTTCGACCTCCCGCTGGATCTGCGCGGTACTCCGTTTCAGCAGGAGGTCTGGAAGGCGCTGCTCGCGATTCCATACGGAGAGAGCCGCAGCTACGCGGATGTCGCCCAGGCGATCGGCCGCCCCAAGGCGCTGCGTGCCGTCGGGTCCGCAAACAACGCCAACCCCGTCTCACTGATCGTGCCGTGCCACCGCGTGATTGCCGCCGACGGTAGTCTCGGAGGTTACGGCGGCGGCCAGGAGCTCAAGGCGCGCCTGCTCGCCATGGAGCGCTCGCTGCCCACCGGCGATCGGCTCTTGTAACGGGGTTCTCAGACCGCCGAGAGCGCCCGGCCGAGATCCTCGATCAGGTCGTCGGCATCCTCGATCCCGCAGGACAAACGCACCAGCGAGTCCGTGATCCCGAGCTCGAGTCGCTGCTCGGGCTTCAGATCCCAAAACGACATCAGCGCGGGCATCTCGATCAGGGTCTCCACTCCGCCCATGCTGGGGGCGAGGTAGGGAACACGACAGGAGTCGATGAAGCGGCACGTGCCGTCGAAGTCCGCCTCGACTTCGAAGGTCACGACACCGCCGAAACCTTGCATCAGTCGAACGGCGACTGCGTGATCTGGGTGGCTCTCGAGGCCCGGGTACCAGACTCGCTTCACCCGCGGTTGTTCCTCGAGCCAGCGGGCGACTGCCAGGGCCGTCTGGTTGTGGCGCACCATGCGCAGCGCCAGAGTTTTGAGTCCGCGGAGCAGCAGATAGGCCGAGTTTGCGTCGATGACGCCGCCGAGCACCCCCACCGCCTCTCGAATGGGCTTGATCTGCTCAGTTGACCCGAGCACGACACCCGCGAGGAGGTCGTTGTGGCCGCCGAGGTACTTAGTTGCGCTGTGGATCACGTAGTCTGCGCCGTAGCTCAGTGGGCGCAGGCTCAAGGGTGTTGCGAAGGTCGAATCGATCACCACCTCAGCTCCGCGCGCGTGGGCCACCTCAACGGCCTCGGCAATATCGGTCACCCGCAGGTAGGGGTTCGTGGGTGACTCCGTGAAGAAGAGTGCGGTGTCGTCGCGCAGGGCGGCCGCCAGCTTGCTGGTCTCGGCCGGCTCGATGACAGTCGTCTGCACATCGAGCTTCACCAGGTACTCCCGGATGAACTGCCGAGTCCGGCGATAGCAGTCGCTAGTGATGACGAGGTGTGCTCCCCGGGGAAGCAGCGCCAGGAACAAGGTGGTGGCGGCACACATTCCGCTTGCGAACAACACCGCCTCGTCGGCGCCCTCGAGGTCGCAAAGCTTGCGCTCGACGGCTCGCCAGGTCGGATTGCCGTAGCGGCCATACTCGTCGCGCTGGTCGCGGCCTTCCTGGAATGCGCGCAGCTTCTCGGAGTTCTCGAACCAGAACGTCGAGGTCTGGTAGATCGGCGTCGTGATGGCGTCGGTCGCCTGGTGGTCGCGTTCACCGCCGTGGACCGAGCGGGTGGAGCCCCCGAGTTGAGGACTGCCCTCGCCGTCGGACGACTGTGCGTCCGCTCCAGCCTGGGGGCGGGGTCGCTTCTTCATGACTGACTCTCGTGCAGTGGCGCTTAGCAGGTCGGGTGCGGATCCCTAGGGAGGTCCGACAGGCTTGCAAGCGCTGGAAATCGCCCGGTATTTTCGAACCCGAAGCTCCAGCCTAGGGGGGCTGGATTCCGACGTCAACACAGCGGAGCGCTGGACCCGGGGGTGCCGAGAAGCCTAGGATCCCGTCATGTCTGACGAAATTGCCCGCCTCGATGCCACCGCCCAGTCGGAGTTGATCCGGCAGGGTCAAGTGAAACCCCTGGAGCTCGTCGATGCGGCCATAGCGCGGATCGAGGAGCTCGACCCCGAGCTCAATGGCGTCGTCACGCGTCAGTTCGAGCGGGCCCGCGCCGCGGCCGTGTCGCCGGATCTACCGGCCGGTCCGTTCCGCGGCGTTCCGATGCTGCTGAAAGACCTGGGCGCGCATCTGGCCGGCGATCCCGTTCACTGTGGGATGCGGCTCCTCAAGGACCTCGACTGGCACGAGCCCGGCGAGACCCACTTTGCAGCCAAGGTGCGAGACGCGGGCTTCATCGTGCTCGGGCGCACCAACTCTCCGGAGCTCGGTCTGCTGCCCACCACGGAGCCCGAATCCTACGGACCCAGTCGCAACCCCTGGAAGTTGACGCATTCCTCCGGCGGATCGAGCGGCGGCTCTTCGTCTGCCGTGGCCGCGGGTCTGGTGCCCGCCGCACACGCGAGCGATGGCGGAGGTTCGATCCGGATACCAGCGAACCACTGCGGGTTGGTGGGCCTGAAGAGCTCCCGAGGTCGAAACTCCTTCGGACCGCAGGTTGGCGAACGTTGGGGAGGCTTCTCCTGCGAAGGTTTCGTCACGCGCACCGTTCGTGACACCGCGGCGCTGGCCGATGTGGTGGCGGGCCCGATGCCCGGCGATCCCTACGCCGCTCCGGCGCTGGCTCGGCCTCTCACCCGGGAAGCGGGGGTCGATCCGGGCCGGCTTCGGATCGGCTTGATGGCTGAGCCGCCGCGTGGAGAGATCCACCCCGATTGTGAGGCGGCCGCGAAAGCCGCCGCACGACTGCTCGAGGCGCTGGGTCACGGCGTAGAGGAAGCCGCACCGGCGGCGCTCGCCGATTCCGATGCGGTGCGGGGATTCATTACGGTGATTTCCAGCTCCGTCGCCCACGCGCTCGAATCTTGGGGCCAGAAGATCGGACGCAGCATCGGTCAGCAGGACGTCGAGCCGCTGACCTGGGCGGTCGCGGAGATGGGTCGCGCTGTGACGGCTGCCGAGTACGTTGCCGCCGTCGACCGGAACCACGCCCAGACCCGAGCGCTCGCCAGCTGGTGGGAAGAGGGGTTCGATCTGCTTCTGACACCGACCTGCGCCGCACCGCCACCGCCCCTCGGGCACTTCGATGCGGGGCCCGGCGCGCCCCTGGAAGGTTTCGCGCAGGCGATCCCCTACTCGGTGTTCACGTCTCCCTTCAACGTTTCGGGCCAGCCCGGAATCTCGTTGCCGCTGCATTGGAACAGCGAGGGGTTGCCGATCGGCGCACAGCTGGTCGCCGCCTACGGTCGTGAGGATTTGTTGATCCGGGTGGCTGCGCAGCTCGAGCAAGCGCAGCCGTGGTGCGATCGTCTGCCACCGCTGCACGCCTGATCGCCCGGGCATACCACTGGGGTGGCGCGACCGTCGAGCTGGCCGGGGCCCACCTGCACTGGGGCCATGGGGGCTGGCGAAGGGCGGGGTGATGAGTGGGTTTGGTCAGGTGGGGGCTGATGAGGCGCGGTTGCGGTAGAGGGATTCGTCGACCGCGGAGCGCATCGCGCTCTCATCGAGCCCACCGCCCAGGAACGCGTTGACAGCGCGGGCCGTTGCCGCCGGGTTCTCGACGGTTGCGCTGTAGTTCACCTCGATCAGCTCGAAGTTCGGTCGCTTCTTGCACAGCAGCCGGGTGCGAACGATGTCGTTGCGGTACGCCTCCTTCATCGCCTCGTGGCTCGCCGACGCGTCATCGGTTTCGAGGCGCTGGATCATCTTGTTCTGGCTCGTGAGGACCTCGTCGAGATCGCGCCGCATGAAGATGATCCGATAGTCGTTGTCGTCCGGAAGATCCTTGATCAGGAACGAGATCACCTTGAGCGCCTTCCCCCGGGCCTGCCGGACGTACGACTTGTCCGTCTCCTTCTCGAGGTCCTTGATTCGCTCGAACTCGAAATAGCCCTTGGGGTTGTCGACGTCGGCGGTGCGCTGGCTGTCGGTCATGACAGTCAGGCCGCCCGCTTCGACCATCTTCATCAACATCGAGGTTCCGGAGCGCGGCAGGCCGCTGACGACGGTAATCGGCTCGCCCTGCGTGCGGCTGAAAAATCTGCGCCGGAGAGATTCGAGCACTGCTGAGGAATCTCCCTAGAGCGTGACGCCGAAGAGATCTTTGAACGCAAAGCCGGCTGCCATCGACACGACCATCGCCCACAAGAGAATGCCGAGTTCGCCGTCGGGGAAATAGGAGAGCGGGCGGGTGTGAATCCCCAACTCGAGCGATTTCAACGGTGCCCCGGGCGGAATGGCCGCCTCGCCCGGGTACAGCAGCGCCTCCCAACCGCGCAGTCGCTTGACGGGCACCTTGCGCGACTCGCCGCCGACGGCCCAGATCTTTTCGTAGGTGGTGTCTCCCACCTGGATCAGGAAGACGTGGTCACCCGCCCGATCCGCGCGTACTCGCCAGAACACCTGTCCATCAGCGGTTCGAACGGCTGGTGCATCCAGCGACACTCCGCTCGGCACCTCGATGCTGACGTCCCGTGAAGAGATTCCCGCCGTGGGGTCCAGCTGCAGATGGAGCAGCTCCACCGAACCCGGCTTCGAGGGCTCGTACGCGTAGTGGGCGACCAGCTGAACCATCACCGCGACCATCGGTACCAGCATCACCGCCATCGGAAGGAGATTGTGGGCGATGTAGAGCGTGTTCTTCGCCACGATCGTGACCGTCGATCGGAGGACCTGTGCGATGTCGTCTCTGAACAGGCGAATCTCCAGCAGGTGCATGCTGATCTGGCGCTTGACGTCGGTAATCGCCTTCTGGTTGGAGACGAGCTTGTAGACCTGTAGCGCGCCCAACCCCATTACCAGCGGCCAGATCAAGAGATCGAAGAAGGCGAGCTCGTGCCCAAAGGGCGCCAACAGAAAGTCGAAGATCGAGCTCGCGATGTGGTTGTAGGTCTGCATCCAAGCGGCTCTTACGAGATGTACCCGAGTCCCTTGAGCTTGTCGCGAATGTCGTCGTCGGAGCCGGCGTCTTCGAAGTGCAGCATTTCCTTTTCGAGAACGTGGGTCACGAACTCTTCGGGCGTCGCATATCCTGCAACGTCAGCAACTTTCCGAAGGCGATCAAATAGATCGCGGTCGATCTTTACCTTGACGCTTTTGCTTCCGAGCATGGATCGATCTCCTGGTTTCTCAGAGAATCGGCTTACCGGTCATACCCGGGGCCAGTTCCACTCCGTAGTGCGACAACACCGTAGCGGTCACGTCCGTGAGGTCGTGACCGTCACTCGCCAGCTTGCGATTCATCAGCAGGATGCCGGGAACAACTTCGGGCGCCATCAAGTGGTTACCCGACCAGCGGGAGGTGTTGTCGACGAGGACCTCCTCGGTGATCTGGCCGAGCGTCGACTCGTCCGAGCAGCCGTAGCCCTTGTTGTAACCCACCACCAGGTCGGGGCCCTCGGGGGCACGTTCGGGCGCGTAGATTTCGGTGCCGCGGTCCACTCGCAGAACGACGCGTTCACCGTGTTCGGGATCGATGAAAGACTCCAGCCGGTAGGCAATCTCGCTCATCAGCTTGTCGGTGTCGCTCCGCGCGACGATTCCCTGGGCCTCTCGACCCTCGAGGTTGAGATACAAGCCGTTGAATCCGATGCCGTAGGCCCTGGTCTTCGACCAGTCGACGTCCTCACCCACCGTGTACCCCGTCGCCTTGCCCTTCTTCATCACCAGGTAGCCGGCGTCTCGGAGCCAGGCGTTGAGATGAAGCTCACGGGTGTAGGGTTGGAATCCGTGATCGCTCATCACGATCAATAGGGAATCTTCCGGAAGTCGTTTTCGAATCGACCCGAGGGAGGCGTCGACGTCTCGATAGAAGTTCTCGATGTCGAGGGCGTGGCGTTCTGAGATTCTTGGATCGAAGGCGGGATGATCCCTCGCGTTGGGATTCTTCGGATCTCCGTGTCGCCAAAGCATGTGGCTCTGCAGGTCGATGTCCGAGAGATACACGAATGTCGCGTCGCCCCTTTCGAAGCGCGACAGCGCCAGATCGACGACGCGGCTCGTATCCTCTTGCACCAAGGCGACCTGCTTCAGGTAGTCGTCGTCATCGAACACACCGTCCTTGAGTGCCTCTTGCTCCTCTGGCATGCCCTGGGTGTAGAAGAATCCGAGCTTTGCAAAGAGATCTTCCACGAAATCATCGGGGCTGGTGATGGGTAGAAACGGGTTGGCGGGGGAAAGATTGACTGGGGAAGCGTAGAGCTTGAGCTGGGGGCGCAGCTGCTTGGCGAAGAAACGAAGCGTGCCGCTTACCGGCATCATGCCCATGGGCAGCAGGTCGAAGCTCACCTCGACCCAGTCCGACCACTCCCCTTCCTGGATCAACACGGTTTGGCCGGAGATCTCGATGACCGCTGTGGGCGTTTTGGCATCGATGTGAATCGTCACACCCGTCGTCAGGTAGTCGCCGTCACCTGGCAGCTCTCCGATCTCGAGGTGAAACTGATCGGGCGGGCCGCGAAGCACTCCGGTGGCAGTGTCTGGCGTTCCGTCGAGGTCGAGATCGCGAACGGAAACGTATTGGACGTCGCCCTTGGGGTTGCGCTTTTCCACTTCTGCGTCCGTGTAGAGCGTGTAGGTTCCGAACCCGCCCCGAAGATCGATCGTCCCCATGCCGCCGAGAACCTTCGCGTCGGATTCCGGTGTGGGGAAATTTCCGGGGATTCGGAATACCTCGACGTCGACGCCGTGACCCACCAGGACGTCCCACCACGGTGTCCCGCCGCGATTGTTGCCGACATCGCCGCCAGAGACCGGGATCACGTAACCCATCAGTGTCAGGGCGCTGCCTTCTTCTCCAGTGATGGTGGCGGACGACACGGGCTGGTAGGTGTTCGGGTCGCGGTGCAGGAAGTCGAATATCCCGTGTCCGCCGGGGTTCATCCCCGTCACGAAGTTGGACCACGCCACCGGGCTCTGCGGAGGGTTGGAGGTGGCGAGGTTCTGATAGCTGCCATCCCGCGCGAGCTGCTGGAAGTGCGGCATCTTGCCCTCCGCCATCAGTCTCGAGAGGATGGCGGGATCCATTCCGTCGATGCCCACGATGAATACGCCGGTCTGGTCCGGCCGCGCGTGCAAGACACTGCCCGCCGCAAGGGCAAGCAGGGTCACGCAGAGGCCTAGCGCGGCTCGTTTCCGAATCAGCCAGCCGTTCACGATTGTCCGCTCGCCTGGCGCTCCTCTGGCGGGAAGATCAGGGCGCCGGGCGCCGCGCCGCTCTGCTCGAGCGTGGTGGGGTCGAGCATGCCGCTCACGCTGGCGTCGTCCCCCGCCTCGGGGAGGATCATGCGACCCTGCATGTAGCCGGGAATCTCCTGCCCGAACAGGCGCATCACCGTGGCGGGTATGTCCACCAGGCGCGGGCACTCATCACGGATGCCCCGATCGCAGAAGAAAACGCCCGGAACGATGCTGGGGTCCACGCAATGATCTCCCGACCAACTCTTCGTGTTGTCGCTGAAGACTTCTTCCGTCACCTGGCCCGTCGCGCACTCCCAACTGTTTCGGTAGCCCCCCTCCCAGCCCACCAGTAGATCAGGCGCGTCGAATCGATACGGTCCGCGAAAGAACTGCTGGGATACCGCGACCCGCCGCACGCAACCCTCCCCGGTGGCGGGATCGATCAGCAGGCCGAGCTTCTGAGCGAGCTCCTGGACGAGTTGGCGGTACTCCGTGCCCTCGGCGACGATCCCCGACTTCTCGCGGCCGGCGCGGTTGATGAAGATCCCCGTGAGCCCCAGCGCGAAGGCTCGGGTCCGGGTCCAGTCGATCCCGTCGAAGTACTCGCCGCTGACGCGCGCGTTTTCGTCCTTCAGATACAGATAACCGTTGTCGCGCAGCCAGCTATTGATGTTGACGCCACGCCGAAAATTGGTGAAGCCGTGATCGCTGATCGCCATGAACACGGTGTTCGGGTCATCCACCAGGTGCCACACCTTGCCCAGCAGCGCGTCGACGCGTTCGTAGACCTGGCCGATGGCGTCCTTCCACTCTTCGGTGTCCTTTCCTTCGTTGGCCGGGTGAGTGGGGTCGAGATACCGGTAGAACATGTGCTGGACGCGATCGGTGGTGTCGAAGACCGTCGTGACCAGGCCACTCTTCGATTGCTTCACTGCGTCGATGAACATTCTCTCGCGTTCTTCGTAGATCGACATCGCCTGGTCGAGGAACACCTTCTCGCCGATGACACGGTTGTTGAGCGACCAGGTGTCCTCGGCGAGCCCGAGTGTGGCGAACTTGCCCTGTTTCTTTGCCAGGTAGATCGCGTACACCTCGGGATGCGAGATCGGCATGGCCGGGTTCTCGGGGTCGATGTGGATCGGTGTCATATAGAGGTTGACGTGGGGGTCGGTCGAGAGGAGGTAGAACTTGGCGATACCGCTGACCTTGATACCCAGACCCGCTTTGAAAGTGAGCTCCACCCAATCCGAGTATTGCCCGAGCTGTAGCGTGAGGGGTTCGACTCCATCGATCTCGATGCGCGCGGAGCCCTGATCCTCGGCGATGGTGAGCGTGAAGGGGAGCGTCATGCGCCCACCCGACGCGAGCACGCTGTTGTCCGGGCCGACGATTCGAGACCGTATGACGCTGCCCTTGCGGCGCAACACGGTCTGCTCGCCGCCGATGAATTTGGCCTCTTCACCTTCGGATTCGGTGCTGAAGAACGAGAACGTTCCCTGACTTCCGCGCAGGTCGGGAACGCACATCCCACTCAGCAGGAGTCCGCTCTTGAAGGGAACGGGTGGGAACGTGATCGGCACGCGCTGAATGATCGAGAAGATGTTCTTGTCGCCCAGGAGCTTCCAGAAGTGTTGACTCTTCTGGAGCAGCTTCATCCGCGGCTTGTCGAGAGGAACCAGATAGCGTCCGATGTTGAGCACCTTCTTGGCGCTTCCGATATCGGTGGAGCTGAGCATCGGCGCGTAGTTACACGGGTCGCGGGTGAGGAAGTCATAGATGCCGTGATGACTGGCATCGACACCCGTGGCGAACGTCGACCAGGCGACGGGCGACATCGAAGGCACGCTGGTATCCAGCGGTCGGAAGACGCCCCGTTCGGCCAGCTTCTGGAAGTTTGGCATGCGGCCTTCCCGCATGAACTTCGTAGCCAGGCCCGGGTCCATGCCGTCCAGCCCGAGGATCACCACGCGTCTGGTCATCGCGGACTTGTAGGGGTTGCCCACCTTGATCAGTCGGTAGGCGAACCGAATCGGCCAGGTGAGGATGATCGCAAAGGCCAACGCAAAGGTGACCAGCAGAACCAGCATCGAGCCACCTAGAGCGAATCCCGCTCCGGGCCCGATGTAGGCCTGCGCGTTTCCCGCCGCGAGAGCGAGCGGCAGGGCCAGTGCTGCTGCGAACGGCCAACCTTTCGGGAGCTTCATGATCTCGCTCGGAACTCCTGGAAGGAACAAGGCGGATCGATTCCGCCCGGCGGTCGACGTTGCGCAGATGCTCCTGATCTTCGGGTACTCGCGCAGCCCGCTATAATAGAGCATTCGTCCGCATCGCAGTGGGCGGTCGCAGCGGGAGTGGAGCTGGAGTTGAGAATGCATGATCGCTGGCTGAGAAACCGATGAACGCAGCGAAGTTCATGAAACCGCTGGGTGCACTCGTACTTATCGCGTCCTTATGCGGCTGCGAGAAGTCGCCCTACGAGCACCTCGCAGATGCCCGCCGCGAGCTCTCCGACGCAGCGTACGCGGAAGCGCTCGCGGCAGCCGAGGTCGGGCTCGAGGGCGACCCGGAAGCGGCGACCCGCTGGGGTCTCGAGGTGGTCAAGCTCGAAGCCCAGGCTCGGTCTGGGCTGGGAGAAGAGACCAAGGCCCAGCTTCAGAGGCTCGTGGGTCTTCACCCGAACCGGGTTCAGTCGAGCGAGTACTTCGCCGCAGCCCAACAGCTGCGAACTGCGGGTCAGGGCCCCGCGGCGATCGAGGTGCTCGACATGGGCGCCACCTTCTTCCCCTACGATCCAGTGATCTCCCGCATGATCGAGGAGTCGAGCGCCGGGAGCGACCCCGCCGAGCTAGAGATGCTCCGGAGCCTCGGCTACATCGAATAAAATTCGCGTTGTTGCTGGATCGTCGTTGCTCGACGCTAGGGAGTCGCGTCCATCGCGAGGATCCGGCGCCGCTCGCTGTGGTACCGATTCTCGCTGACTTCACCATCCAGCCGCCGCTGCTCCAGGTCTGCTAGCGCCCGAAGTGACTGGGGCGACATGTTGGTCGGGATCGGCTCGGCCTCGGGCGGAGCGCTTGCACTCGGTAGCGGCTCATCGTCCGGGCTCTCCATCAGGATCTCGCGCCGCATCAGCTTGCCGTCGGCGCCCACGCGTGTTCGGGTCGGAGTCTTGAAGATCGCGTCCTTCCATACGACTGCGACGGCTTGTTGATCGACCAGCTCGATTGCCCTGCCCGGGACGATGCGGAAGCTGGTCGGGAAGACACCGATCTTTGGCTCCGGGAGATTGTCTTCCCGACGTGGCGGGATCTCCCAATCCGAACGAGACAAATGGATGTACAACTCATCGCCGCGAACGTAGGTGATGAAGCTCGTGAGATAGTTCTTGTCAAAGATCCCCCAGCGCTTGGAGCGGCGAACGGACGAGACGGCGACGCTCTGCCTGTGATCCGCTTCGCGCAGCGCGCTCGAGACCGCGGTGGAGATCAGCTCGAGCGACTCGAGGGGAATCCCTGCGACCCGCCGCTGTCCGTCCTTGACCGGGGTTCGCACGTCGATTCGCGATAGTACGTGGGAGAGGCGTATCGGCGAGATCGTGATCGGATGACCGTAGTCGGTGTCACCGCCGCGTTCCGACACCAGCACGGCTGTCGTGCCGCCCTGTTCGAATACCGTTTTCTTGCTGGTCGCGCAGCCGACCAGGACGGTCAGCAAGGCCGTCGCGAGGGCGAGCCGTCGTCGAGCGATCATCGCTGTAAGCCTACCCCACGCCGATTCCAGCTGCCCTCGATACGATCTGATGAACCGCAAAGCTCGCCGTGTACGCAAGGACGAGCATGTAGCCGAATGCGAAGGCCGGCCAACGCCAGCTGTTGGTTTCGCGTCGCATGATCGCCAGAGTCGACATACACTGAAGTGCGAATACGAAGAAGACCAGCAGTGAAGCGACCGTCGCTGCATCGTAGATTTTTCGGCCTGTCCGTGGATGGATGTCGGCCCGAATCGCGACTCGAAGCGATGGATCCTGGTCAGAAGCGGCATAGATCTGGGCGAGAGTAGACACGATGACCTCTCGGGCTGCGAGGCTGGCGATCAGGCCGACACCGATCTTCCAGTCGAATCCCAGTGGTTCGATCAGGGGCTCGATCGCCCTGCCGGCCCGCGCGGCCAGGCTGTGTTCGAGCACGTGGCGGCGCGCTTGTTGCGGGCTTGCGCCGGCCGGGGGCTCGGAACGTGGAAACGAAAGCAATAGCCACAGCGCAACCGACACCGCCAGGATGATCGTCCCCGCTCGGCGTAAGAACGCCCAGGCGCTGCCCCATACCTGGGACGCCAACAGCTTGACGGTGGGCACTCGGTAGGGAGGGAGCTCCATGTAGAAGGGCATCGCGTCTTCGCGCAGCAGCGTGCGGGTGAGCACCGAAGCGACCAGCAGTGCAGTGACCGCTCCCAGCGCGTAGAGACCCAGCAAGACCAGGCCCTGGAGGCCGATGGGGCCGAAGACTTCGACAGCCGGTACGAACGCACCGATCAACAGCGCGTAGACCGGCAGACGCGCCGAGCAGGTCATCAACGGCGCCACCAGGATCGTCACGAGTCGATGACGGGGCGAGGGAATTGTCCGGGTTGCCATGATTCCCGGCACCGCACAGGCGTAGGAGGAGAGCAGCGAGACGAACGCCCGGCCTTCCAGCCCGACGCGTCCCATGACGCGGTCGATGACGAACGCCGCCCGCGCCATGTAGCCCACGTCCTCCAACAGGTAGAGCAGCGTGAACAGCAACAGGATCTGCGGCAGGAAGATGATCACGGCGCCGACACCGGCGATCAGGCCGTCGGCGAGAAAGTCCGCCAACAAACCCGCGGGCAGTCCGGCATGGACGGCGCCGCGGAGCGCGCCCATGGAGGCATCGATGGCGTCCATGGCAGGCTGTGCCCAGGCGAAGATCAGCTGAAAGAACGCGATCATGACCCCGGCGAAGAGCAGCGGGCCCGCAACCGGATGCAGCACTACCCGATCGATCTTCTGGCTGGTCGGGCTGATCGTCGGGCGTTGGTGCAAGACGTGATCGAGGATCGAGTCCGCCCAGCCAGCGCGCTCGGCCGCCCCTACCGGTGGCTTGAGGTGGGGGAGGCTCCAGCTCTCCGGCCGCGCGAGCAGCCGCTTCAGCTTCGAGATGCCGATGCCGCGGTGGCCGATCACCCCGACGACCGGAATGCCCAGGGCCAGCTCGAGCCGCGCCACGTCCAGCGTTCCACCCCGAGCGGCCAGCTCGTCAGTCATCGTGAGCACTAGACAGGTGGGGATGTCACGGCGGAGCACCTGGGCGAGGACGAGCAGAGAGCGCTCGAGACTGCAGGCGTCCACAATCACTGCCAGGGCTTCGGGTCGCTCGCCCAGCTCGCCTTCCAGCACCCCGACGACGATTTCCTCGTCTGGACTGACGGGATCCAGGCTGTAGGTACCGGGCAGGTCGATGACCAGCGCGTGGCGACCGTCGAGGTCGACCTCGCCTTCGCGGCGTTCGACGGTGACGCCTGGGTAGTTGCCAACCCGCGCGCGCAGGCCCGTGAGCGCGTTGAACAGGGTGGTCTTGCCGGAGTTCGGGCTGCCGACCAGTCCGAGGCGAAGAACCGAAGCCCCAGTCTCGGCGCTCACCCTCCCCCCGCCGGTCGAACTCCTGCCACGCGGATCCGGGCGGCTTCCGAGCGCCGCAGGCAGAGCTGGGATCCGCGCAGGTAAAAGGCTGTGGGGTCCCCGAGCGGGGCTCTCCGGACCACGCGGACCTCCGTCCCGGGCACGAAGCCCAGGTCGAGTAGGCGTCGGCCCGCCGCTGTCGAGGACTCGACGGCGAGCACGATCGCCCGATCACCGGTGGCCAGGGTCGACAGCGGCACCCCGCCCTCCGGGTCGACCGGAGGCTCGGGCACCCCCTGATACCGCCCCTTCACGCCGAGCCGAGAGGTAGGGGGGTGGTCGGGGTGGTCTGTGCGGGCGCGTAGAGAGACGTTGAGCGATGCGCTGTATCCATGACCGGCCTGGGAGGTAATTGAAAACGAATGTCGTTTTCGAGATGAATCTAGCGTTCCTGCGCGTCAGAGTCACTCGAGTCTCGGGCTGATCAAGGAATGCGAACGTGGTCGCTATTCGTTCTCACTGCGCAGCTGGCGCGCCATCAAGAGCTGCGCACCCTCATGTGGGGTGATTTTCTCCCGGATTAGATCGTGAACCATCGAGGAGATCGGGAGCTCGACTCCGTGACGCTTCCCCAGCTCGCACGCCGCCTGCGTGGTTCGAACCCCCTCCGCTACCTCGCTCATACCCTCCAGAATCTCCGAAAGCTTTCGCCCAGCGCCCAGCTCGAGCCCAACCCGCCGGTTGCGTGACAGATCACCGGTGCAGGTGAGCACCAGATCGCCCATGCCGGCCAGCCCCAGAAACGTCATGGGGTCGGCGCCCATCGCAACGCCGAGGCGCGTGATCTCTCGCAGCCCCCGGGTCATGACCGCAGCCCGGGCATTCAGCCCGAACCCCAATCCGTCACAGATGCCGACCGCAATCGCTACCACGTTCTTGAGGGCGCCGCCCAGCTCCACGCCGATGACATCCGTGGCCGTGTAGCAGCGCAGCCAGGGCGATGACAGCGACTCTTGCACCGAGATGGCGTACGCCTCCTCGCTGCAGGCGACGGTCACGGCCGTTGGACAGCCGTCGGCGATTTCGCGGGCGAAAGATGGCCCCGAGAGGAAGGTGAGGCGTGGGTGGTGAACGGGATCGAGCACGTCCCGGAACACCTGGTCCATTCGCATGCAAGATCCATTCTCGATCCCCTTGACGGTCGATACCAGGATCGCGTGCTCGGGTAGCTCTGGGGCGGCGCGTGCGATTACGTCCCGAAAGCCGTGGCTGGGCACTGCACAGATCACGAGCTCCCGATCCTTCAGGGCTTCCCCGAGATCCGCAGTCGCTCGGACGTTCTCCGGGAACTCGATGTCCGACAGATAGCGGGGGTTTCTTCGCTGGAGATTGATCACATCTGCGAGTTCGGGATCTCGCGCCCAGATCGTGACGTCGTGATCCCGAGCGCAGAGCAGAGCGAGGCAGGTGCCGAAACTTCCGGCACCCAGCACGGCTACGGGAACGGCCACGCCGGGATTGTATCACTGGCGCGAGATCCCGAATCGAAGCGCACACTTTCTTGACGCCCCTGGGGTGCGCCGTTACCTTCCGCGCGGTTTTCGTAGGCGGTTCGGGCAGTTCGCCCCCCTTCACACAAACGCGGAGGACGCGGTCATGCTCGCCGAGTACACCGGCGTTTTGGTGATCCTCGTCGTGGCATTGGTCATCGCCAGTGCGATGCTCGGCATCCATCTCTGGCTCGGGCCGCGACGCAAGTTCGACGAGAAGCAAGAGCCCTTCGAGTGTGGGGAGAAGCAGATTTCCTCACCGCGCAGGCGTTACGCGGTGAAGTTCTACATGGTCGCCATCCTCTTCGTCGTCTTCGACGTCGAGGCGATCTACTTCTACCCGTGGGGCGCAGTGTTTCAGGAGCTGGGGTGGTACGGGCTCGGCGCGATGTTTGTTTTCACCGTGCCCCTGGCCGTCGGCCTCGTCTACGAGTGGATGAAGGGTGGGCTCGATTGGTGATCTCGGAGCAGACGCGTTCGGAGATCGACGCCGCCATCGCCAGGTACCCGCAGAAGCGGGGAGCTCTGCTGCCCGCCTTGCACCTCGTCCAAAGTGAGCACGGCTACGTCGCGAAAGAATCGGCCGAAGAGCTGGCCGAGATATTCGATCTGCTGCCAGTCGAGATCATGGAAGTCGTGACGTTCTACAACATGTTCTACTCCTCCCCGCAGCCGCGTCACCATGTCTACGTCTGCACCAACCTGCCCTGCTCCTTGCGCGGCGCTCGCGGATTGCTTCGACAGCTGGAGTCCCACCTCGGCATCGATGCCCCGGGCGCGACGCCCGACGGCCGCATCTACCTCGGGCACGAGGAGTGTCTGGGGGCCTGCGCGTATGCGCCCATGATGCGAGTCGACGACCAATATCACGAGGATCTCGATGTCGAGCAGGCGAAGAGCATCCTCGATTCGCTGGGCGCCTAGGGGAAGCTGCGGTGCTCGAATCCCCGTATGTCACCAGCTACCTCACCGAGCACTTCGGTGACGACAGCTATCGCAGCATCGAGGGCTATGAGCGCTGCGGCGGCTACCAGGCCGGTCGCAAAGCTCTGACGGAGATGTCGCGCGACGATCTCATCGAGCTCGTCAAGGCTTCGGGTCTGCAGGGTCGGGGTGGCGCGGGGTTCTCGATGGGCTTGAAGTGGTCGTTCATGCCCAAGGAGACGGATCGGCCCAAGTACCTCGTCTGTAACGCCGACGAGTCCGAGCCCGGATCCTTCAAGGATCGCATCCTGTTGGAGCGCAGCCCCCATCAAATGCTGGAAGGCATCTTGATCGCTGCCTGGGCGACTGGCGCGGCCGCCACCTTCATCTACATCCGAGGTGAGTACAGCTACCCGGCCGACGTGGTCGAGCGCGCGGTCGCCGAGGCCTACGCGAAGGGCTATCTGGGCGAAAACGTCATGGGGACGGGCTTTCGCCACGACGTGCGCGTGACCCGCGGAGCGGGGGCCTACATCTGTGGTGAAGAGACCGGCCTGCTCGAGTCGCTGGAGGGCAAGAAGGGCCAGCCTCGGATCAAGCCGCCCTTTCCAGCCCAATACGGCGCCTTCGGCATGCCGACCACCGTCAACAACGTCGAGACCTATTGCCACGTTCCCCACATCGTCGGGAAGGGCGTCAACTGGTTTCGCTCCTTTGGGACGGAGAAGAGTCCGGGCACGACGATCTTCGGGGTATCGGGACACGTGACGCGTCCGGGCCTCTACGAGCTTTCGCTCGGAACACCGCTCTCCGAGATCGTGTTCGAGCATGCGGGAGGAGTCCCCGGTGGCCGCAAGGTGAAGGGCGTGATTCCCGGCGGGATGTCGATGCCCATTCTTCCAGCCGGCCAGCTCGACGTACCGATGGCCAACGAGTTTCTGCGCGAGCGCAAGACCATGCTGGGCACCGGTGGCATCATGGTGATGGACGAGACCACCTGCATGGTGCGTGTCGCCAGCGTGGTGTCCTTCTTCTTTCGTGACGAGTCCTGTGGTCAGTGCACCCAGTGCCGCGAGGGCACCGGCTGGATGAACAAGATCGTCGATCGAATCGAGCGCGGCGCCGGCGAGCAACAAGACCTAGACGTCTTGTTGGACGTTGCCGGAAAGATGGAGGGGCAGACGATCTGCGCCTTCGCAGACGCCGCGGCCTGGCCCATCCAAGGGCTGCTTCGCCACTTCCGAGCCGACTTCGAGGAGCACGTCCGCGCTCGCAAGTGCCCTTTCCCCGAGAGCTTCGAACTCTGATGCCGACGATCACGGTCGACGGAACACAGGTCGAAGTCGAAGAGGGGCGCACCATCCTGCAGGCGCTCGACGATGCGGGCCTGCTCATGAACGGCATCGACATCCCGCATTACTGTTGGCACCCGAAGCTTGCGATCGACGGCTCCTGCCGGCTGTGCCAGGTAGAGGTCGAGGGAGTTCCAAAGCTCCAGGTCGCATGCAATACCCCGATTCAGGACGGCATGGTCGTGCACACGACCAACGACCGCGTGAAGTCTGCGCGCGAAGGCGTGATGGAGCTGCTCCTCGTCAACCATCCGCTGGACTGCCCGATCTGCGATCAGGCGGGGGAGTGCAAGCTTCAGGACTACGCGTTCGAGTACGGGGTGGGCGAGTCGCGATCCAAGGAGCCGCGCCGGGCGCTGAAGAAGCGAACCGAACTGGGTCCGACGATCGTATTCGATCAGGAGCGCTGCATTCTATGCCGGCGCTGCGTGCGCTTTTGCCGGGAGATTCCGAAAACGGGAGAGCTCTCGGTCTTCAACCGCGGGGATCAGTCCGTCATCGAGACCTTCCCCGGAGCACCGCTCGACAACGACTACTCGATGAACGTTGCCGACATCTGTCCGGTCGGGGCGCTGACCACGAAGGACTTCCGCTTCAAGATCCGGGTGTGGTTCCTGGAGGACGTCCCCGGAATCTGCACCGGCTGTTCGAACGGCTGCAACATCCATCTGGGCGTCGCCAACAACAAGGTCTACCGCTATCTGCCTCGCCGAAACGACGACGTGAACGATACCTGGATCTGCGATGCCGGCCGCATGAGCTACCGCGAAATCGGTTCTCCGCATCGGCTCAAGCACTGCACGGTTCGAGATGCCGAGACCGGCCGGCTGGAGGCCACGGGTCTGGATCAGGCGATCGAAGAGTCCGCTTCCCGCCTGCGTCGTCTCGTCGAGACCAAGGGTGCGGGAGTGATCGCCGGAATCGCTTCGGCGCACGCCAGCAACGAAGATCTCTTCACCTTTGCACGTCTTCTGTCGAGTCTGGGGTCGGAGACCTCAGGTCTGGCCGTCGTGCAGGGCGACTCCGACGAGCTGTTGATCAAGGCCGAGAAGGCGCCCAACGGAACGGGCGCCAGGGAACTCGGATTTGGCGACGCGCGGACGGTGATCGAGCGCATCGAGAGCGGTGGGGTCGACGCGCTCGTTTCGATGGGCCACGACCTGTTGGGCTCGGGCATGCTCACTGGTCTCGACGCTCTGAAGGGACTCGACAGTGTCATCTTGCTGGACACCCACACGTCGGAGCTTCAGCGCATCGCGCACGTGACGGTTCCGGTGCGTCACCTCGCAGAGATGGATGCCACCATCGTCAACGAAGGGCGCCGTGTGCAGCGGGTTCACCCTGCCGTCGAGCCCAGCTGGGACGCCCAGTCCTACGGCCGGGTGCTGACGAAGCTCGGCGCTCGTCTCGGCCTTGCGGGCTTCGACGACAGCTACGACGTTCGCCAGGTGTCGCGGGACCTCGCGCAGGCGCATTCTGCGTTCGCCGGCACCGATCTCGACTCGCTCGGCTCCGGCGGGCGGACGCTGGCCGCCGCGGCCAAGCCCTAAATGCCCGTCGAAGTCATCGTCAAGGTGCTGTTCATTCTCATCGTGATGGTGGCCGGTATCGCTCCAGTCATCACCTGGATCGAGCGCAAACAGAGCGCAGTGATGCAGGATCGAATCGGCGCCAATCGGGCAGACATCGGCGGCATTACCGTTTTGGGTCTGCTGCATCCCGCGGCCGATGTGATCAAGCTCATGTCCAAGGAGGACGTCGTTCCCGACGGAGCGAATCGGGTCTTGCACCTGCTCAGTCCCTTGATCGCGGCGGTACCAGCGATCATCGCGTTCGCGGTGATTCCGTTCGGAGGGGTCTACCAGTTCGGCGATTGGACGCTCAACCTCGTAGTGGCGGACATCGACTGGGGGCTGCTGTACATCTTCGCGATCGGCTCCATCGCCGCCTACGGCACCGTGATCGCCGGCTGGTCGAGCAACAACAACTGGTCGATGCTCGGCGGTCTGCGCGCGTCTGCCCAGATGATCTCGTACGAGGTCACGATGGGTCTGACGGTCGTGGGCGTCTTCATGGTCTTCCAGACGCTGCGGCTCTCGGACATGGCGCTCGCCCAGGACAGCACGTTTCGGGTCTTCGGCTTCTTCGATCTGCTCTTCGGCGTGGACTGGTTTCGCGGCCTGGACTTCGTGCGACTTCCCAGCTGGGGAATCTTCATGCAGCCCCTGGGCTTCGTGATGTTCCTCACGGCAATCATGGCAGAGAACAAGCGTCCGCCCTTCGACATTCCCGAGGGCGAGTCTGAAATCATCGCGGGCTACCACCTCGAGTACTCGGGGATGCGCTTCGGCCTCTTCTTCATGTCGGAGTTCATCGAGGTGATCGTCATCGCCGCTCTGGTGGCGACCATCTTCCTGGGTGGTTGGGCGGTCCCCTATCTTTCTACGGACGACATCATCGGCGGCGTTTCCTCGTTCTTCGGCGTCGGCTTCGCGACCGGTCTTTGCGTCGTAATCCACTTCCACGTCTTTTTGCTGAAGGTCATGGCGTTGATCTGGCTTCAGATGCTGTTGCGCTGGTCGCTGCCGCGTTTCCGCTACGACCAGGTGATGGATCTGTGCTGGAAGATCCTGCTTCCGCTCTCGATCGCCAACATCTTCGTCACAGGGGTTGTCTTGCTGTGGATCAAACAGTGACGCGCGCTTCGAGCTCGAGGAATTCGCAATGGCGATGACCGTGCTCTTCTACGTGTTCGGGGCGCTGGCCGTGATCTCGGCGTTGGGCATGGTGCTGAACCTGCGCAACACCGTGGCCTCCGCGATGAGCCTGGTCGTCACCATGGTCTCGCTGGGTGCGATCTACATCCTGCTCGAGGCCTATCTTGTGGCGGCCATCCAGATCATGGTCTACGGCGGCGCCATCGTGGTGCTCTTTCTCTTCGTGGTGATGCTCCTCAATCTCTCGGATGACGAATTGCCGCCCGGAGGAAGACAGTTCTTCAAGCTGGCGGTGGTGCTGGCGGGAATCGTCGTTCTCGCCCAGGTCCTGCCGGCCCTGAGCCAGGATTCCGTGTTGACCGCAGCGTCGGAAGCTGTCCCCGAGGGCTTCGGAGGTTATCGCCAGGTCGGCCTCGCGCTCTACACGGACTACGTCCTGGTGGTGGAGATGGCATCGCTGCTGCTGTTGGCGGCGATCGTGGGCGCACTGATCCTCGCCAAGCGGAATATCGACTGATGGTGCCCCTCGACCACGTGATCGCCCTCTCGGCGATTCTCTTCACGATCGGTGTGATCGGCGTGGCTACCCGCCGCAACATCATCGTGATCCTAATGTCGATCGAGCTGATGCTCAACGCCGTCAACCTGGCGTTCGTGGGCTTCAACCGCATCTGGTCGGGATCCGAAGGCGCCGTGGCGATCGATGGACACGTCTTCGTGTTGATGGTGATCACGGTGGCCGCCGCAGAGGTTGCGGTGGGGCTGGGAATCCTGCTCTCCATGTTCCGGAATCGGGACTCGGTGAACGTGGAGGAGGTCAACCTGCTCAAATGGTGAACGATGGCGTAGAGAGCGACCTCCTGCGCTGGATCCCACTCCTGCCGCTGCTGGCGGCGACGTTCCACGGGGTGATGATCGGTGTCTTGCGACGTCAGCTGCCGCCTCTCGGCACGGCGGCGATTTCCTGTGGAGCGGTGGGCGTGTCCTTCGTGCTCTCCTGCCTCGCTCTCGGTGATCTGCTGGAGCTCCCAGACAACTCACACTTCCTGCTCGACGATGTCTACACCTGGATCGGGGCGGGCATCGGGTCTTCGGCGTTCAGCGCCGAGTTGGCGTTTCGCCTCGACCCGCTGTCGGCGGTGATGATCCTGGTCGTCACCGGGGTCGGCTTCCTGATCCACGTCTACTCGGTGGGCTACATGGCGGACGATCACCGGGAGGACAAGGGGTTCCAACGCTTCTTCTGTTATCTGAATCTCTTCACGTTCTCCATGCTGATGTTGGTGCTCGGCGACAATCTGGTGCTGATGTTCCTGGGTTGGGAGGGAGTGGGGCTGTGCTCCTACCTGCTGATCGGCTTCTGGTACAGCGACCGCTGGAATGCCTATTGCGGAAGCAAGGCGTTCATCGTCAACCGGATCGGTGATTTCGGCTTCCTGATCGGCTTGCTCCTGCTCTTCTCTGCGCTTGCGAAGACGGGACATCCCGCCATTTCCTTCGCCGGTATTCAAGAGCACTTCGACGGCATCGTGGGAATGACCGTCGCGGTGCCCAGCTGGATGCCCTTCGCGCCCGAGTGGCAGCTCGTCAACTTGATCGGGCTGTGCTTCTTCGTGGGCGCCTGTGGCAAGTCCGCGCAGATTCCGCTCTACGTCTGGTTGCCGGACGCGATGGCCGGGCCCACCCCGGTTTCGGCCCTGATCCACGCCGCGACGATGGTGACCGCCGGCGTCTACATGGTGTGTCGGATGAGCTTCCTCTACGCCGCCGCTCCGGAGGCGGCTGCGGTCGTCGCCTGGACGGGCGCGATCACGGCCTTCGCCGCTGCCACGATTGCGCTCACCCAGACCGACATCAAGAAGGTGCTGGCCTACTCCACCGTGAGTCAGCTCGGCTACATGTTTCTCGCCGCTGGTTGCGGTGGTTATGAGTCGGCGATCTTCCACTTGGGAACCCACGCCTTCTTCAAGGCGCTGCTGTTCCTCGCCGCGGGAGCGGTGATCCTGGCCATGCACCACGAGCAGGACATGGAGAAGATGGGAGGCCTCTGGAGCCGCCTGCGCTTTACCCGGATTGTTTTTCTCATCGGGGTAATTGCGATCGCCGGCTTCCCACCCTTCTCCGGATTCTTCTCGAAGGACGAGATCCTCGTTGCCGCCTGGAGCTCTCAGGTTCCGGGACACCTCTGGCTGTATGGGATCGGTCTGCTTACCGCCGGAATCACCGCCTTCTACATGTTCCGTCTGTTCTTCCGCACCTTCCTGGGCGAATGCCGCGCGCCGAGCGATCTGCGAGACCACGCCGCGGACCCGGGCGGCTTCGTGATGAATCCGCTCTGGGTGCTGGCGTTCTTCTCGGTCATCGCCGGATTCATGGGCCTGCCGCAGGTCTGGGGAGACGTCATCGGCATCGAGGATTCCAACAGCCTGGCCAACTTCCTGACGCCGGTGCTGGCGGTGCGCGAAGCCTACCACCTCGAGCATTCCACCGAGCGCTGGATGGCCTTTGGGGCGGTTGCGATGGCAACCGCCGGGACACTGCTGGCCTGGTTCATGTACGTGCGCCGCCCCGAATTACCGGCCGCGCTGTCCAGGCAGTTTTCGGTTGGATATCGAACGCTCGTCAACAAATACTATGTCGACGAGTTCTACGATGCTGTGCTCGTTCGTCCGCTGGTGGCGATCTCGGATCGCGTTCTGTTTCGGGGAATCGACGCCGGCCTGATCGACGGCATCGCGGTCAACGGTCTGGCGCGAACCATCCGCGCGGCGGCGGCCGACGGGCTCAAGTACGCACACTCCGGTCTCACCCAGGGTTACGTCTTCTCCATGATCGTCGGCGCGATCGTGATCGTCGGATACCTCCTCAGGTAGGGTGGAATGGGAGAATTTGACCACTATCTGCTGACCATCATCACCTTCCTTCCGTTGGTGACCGCCCTCGGTTTGCTGGGCACGAGCATGATCGCCATGGCGCTCGGGTCAAACGGTCTGCCGGCGACGCTCTGGAAGCCGGTCGCGCTCGCCAGCACCTTGCTCAGCTTCCTGTTGTCCGTGCGTCTCTTCGCCGTTTTCGATCCGCTGCAGACGGGCTTTCAGCTGACGGAGCACAGCCCCTGGATTACCGACTACGGAATCAACTACTTCGTGGGCGTGGACGGCATCAGCCTGCTGCTCGTGCTGCTCACGACCTTCTTGATGCCGATCACGCTGCTGGCTTCGTGGAACGACATCGAACGCTCCGTCAAGACGTACCTCTTCTTCATGCTCTTCCTGGAAACGGGAATGCTAGGCGCCTTCGTATCCTTGAACCTCTTCCAGTTCTACTTGTTCTGGGAGGTCATGCTGATTCCGATGTACTTCATCATCGGAATCTGGGGGGGCGCGCGGCGGATCTACGCCGCCATCAAGTTCTTCCTGTTTACAATGGCTGGCTCGCTGCTGATGTTGCTGGCGATGTTGGTCACCTATTACCTGAGCTTCGAGCAGAGCGGTGTGTTGAACTTCGATTTCGTCACGCCGCCGGCCGGTGGCCCGCCCGGGCTGCTCGAGACCGTCGTGCCCGTGGACGGAACCTGGTGGCAGACCCAGACCTGGCTGTTCTTCGCCTTCGCGCTGGCCTTCGCGATCAAGGTGCCGATGGTGCCGCTGCACACCTGGTTGCCGGACGCCCACGTCGAAGCGCCCACTGCGGGCTCGGTGGTGCTGGCCGGGGTGCTGCTCAAGATGGGTACCTACGGCTTCTTGCGTTTCGCCCTGCCGCTCTTTCCAACCGCTGCGATCGAGTTCACCCCTTGGATCCTGGGGTTGTCCGTCGCTGGGGTCATCTACGGCTCGCTGGTCGCAATGGTCCAGGCAGACATCAAGAAGCTCGTCGCGTACTCGTCGGTGGCCCACATGGGCTTCGTGCTGATCGGCATTTTCTCACTCAACATTCACGGGTTGAACGGCAGTGTGCTGCAGATGATCAACCACGGGCTGTCGACCGGCGCGCTCTTCATCCTGGTTGGGATGATCTACACGAGGCGCCACACCAGGATGATCTCCGACTTCGGCGGGATCGCTCGGCCGATGCCCGTCTACGCGGCATTCTTTGGGCTGGTGGCGATGTCGAGCATCGGCTTGCCGATGCTCAACGGTTTCGTGGGCGAGTTCTTGATCTTGCTTGGAATCTTCATGGTCAATCCGCTCGTGGCTGTGCTGGCGACCTCGGGGGTGGTTCTGGCGGCCGCTTACATGCTCTGGATGTACCGGCGAGTGATGTTCGGCCCCGTCGAGAATCCGGAGAACCGCGGGCTGATCGATCTGGGCCTTCGCGAAAAGCTGGTGATGGTGGCGCTCGTGATCCCGATCATCTGGATTGGCGTCTATCCCAATCCGCTGCTGCGGCGGATCGAGCCCTCGGTGATCGAGTTGATCCGGCTGGTCGAGGCCCGCGGTGGTACGCGTGCGGCCCCGGAGGTCTTGGAGCCCCCGGCCGAGAGTGGTGAACCAGAGTGACGCCGCCCGATCTCAATTTCTCGGTTCTTGCCCCGATCGGCTTCACCGCAATCGGCGCGATGTTGATCTTGATGGGCGAGGTACTGCTTTCTCGAACGCAGACATTCCTGGGGCGAGACGTCACCGAATCGTTCATTGGGACGGTGTTGGCACTCGTCGCGATCTTCTTTCTGGGGCTGACCGTCTACATCTCCGGCACCGTGTTTGGATTGGGGGGCGTCGAGGTCTTCAACCCGGATCACCCGATGTACCAGCTCGATCGCTTCTCGTCGTTGGTTACGGCGATCGTGGCACTGTCCGCGCTGCTTTCCTGCGCACTTTCGATCGCCTATCTGGCGGAGCTTCGGATCAACCACAGCGAGTACTACGCGCTCATCATGCTCTCGACGACCGGGATGATGTTGATGATCGGAGCCATCGATCTAATCGGCGTCTTCCTCGGCCTCGAGCTGATGAGCATTCCCATCTACGTACTGGCTGGCTTCGACCGGCGGAAGCTTCGCAGCAACGAGTCGGCGCTCAAGTATTTCCTGATCGGATCCTTTGCGAGCGCCATCCTGTTGTACGGGATGGCGCTGCTCTACGGAGCTACGGGTTCGACTTCCTTCGATGCAATTCGCAGCGGCTTCGATCCAGAGAATCCGATTGGAGTGATCGGGCTGGGTTTGGTGGTGGTGGGCTTCGCGTTCAAGATCTCGTCGGTGCCCTTCCACCAGTGGACTCCAGACGTCTATGAAGGCGCCCCCTCCGCGGCCACGGCCTTCATGTCGGTCACGGTCAAGGTGTCGGCCTTTGCCGCCCTGGTTCGACTACTCGGGATGGCATTCGATCCGAACGATGCGGCGCTGAGCGGGGTGATCTGGGTGCTCTCCGCGCTGACGATGATCGTCGGGAACACGATGGCCATCATCCAGGACAACATCAAGCGGCTGCTCGCATACTCGAGCATCGCCCACGCGGGCTATCTGCTGATCGGGTTGGTGACCGGAACCATCCAGGGTTACTCGGCGATGATGTTCTACCTGATCGCCTACACGTTCATGAATCTGGGTGCCTTCGCGGTGGTGGTGGCGCTGGCAAATCGAGGTCACGATTGCGAGCGGATGGAATCGTTCGCGGGCCTGGCCCGCACGCGTCCGGGTCTGGCTGCGCTGATGACGTTGTTCATGATCTCGCTGGCCGGGATCCCCGGCACGGCCGGCTTCATGGGGAAGTTCCAGATCTTCATGGCGGCGGTGGATGCGGGGGAGATGTGGCTGCTGATCATCGGTGTGTTGATGAGCGTGGTGTCGGTCTACTACTACCTGCGGGTTCCGGTGTTGATGTACATGCGGGAGCCCGGTGAAGAGCCGCACCGGATGGAGATTTCTAGTGGGGAAGGGTTGGTGCTGGTGTTTTGTGGGCTCGCCGTGATTTTGCTGGGCGTGATTCCGAATGCGGTGCCGACGCTTTTCTTTGGGGAGCTTCATGTGCTGGATTGGGCGCGTAGCTCCGTGGCGATGTTTTTCGGCGGGTGATCGCTCGTCTCCCTCCAATCTTTGTTCTTAGTGCGCGCGGGCCGGCCCTGGGGTAGGGGCTGATCGGAATGGCTCGCGTGGACCATCGGGGCCGTTTTGGGTGGGTGGGGAATGCGGTCGGTGGGGATACGGCGGGGAGTTTCCTCGCTCCGCTGAGTTCCTCTCAGCCCCTACCCCAGGGCCGGCCCGCGGTGGGAGGGGTGCGCTGGGCTCGGTAGCCCCCCCGGGGGTTGTCGAAGGGTGGGTTTTATCGTGTTCAATTGATTGAACCTGATAAAATCCTTGCTCGGTTCGTGAAGGGGCGGAGCGGGGAGGCGGGATGAGGCGCGAAGGGTTGGTGGAGGTGGCGAGGCGGATGCTTCGGTATGCCGAGGCCGGCGAGACTGCGCTGCATCCGGATGGGCCGCGTCGCAATCCGGTTGCGACCTATACGGATCCCGAGCAATTCCGGCTCGAGCGGGAGGTGATCTTCAAGCGGTCGCCCCAGCTGGTTTGTTTCAGCACGGATCTGAAGCAGCCGGGTGACTTTCGAACTCATGACGACACCGGAGTTCCGATTCTGGTGGTTCGCAACCGCGGCGGCCAGGTGCGCGCCTTTCTCAACGCCTGCGCGCATCGCGCGGCCCGGCTCGTCGAAGGCGACGGAAGTGCTCGGCGGGGCTTCACGTGTCCCTATCACGCCTGGTCGTACGATCTGGATGGCCGGCTCCAGCAGGTCTCCAAGCAGGAGACCTTCGGCAGCATCGACAAGAGCTGTTACGGACTGACTCCGCTCCCCTGCGAAGAGAAGTACGGCTTTGTCTACGTAGCGCCCGCGCCGGATGCGAATTTTTCGATCGACGAGCACCTGGGAGATCTCGGTCCCGAGCTGGGCGGTTGGGGGCTGGAAGAAGCCACCTTCGTCAACTCGGGCGAGTGGCGCTTGCGCACGAATTGGAAGCTCGCACTCGACACCTTCTGTGAGGGCTACCACTTCGGGCCGCTTCACCCGAAGACGGTGGGCATTGCGGCGCTCACCAACTGCAGCACCTACGACCGTTACGGAAAACACGGAGAGCACCACCGCCTGGGCTTTCCCAACAAATCGATTCTCGGATTGAGCGGTCAGCCCGAGTCCGAGTGGGGCGATCCCCTCGAGCACTTCAGCTTCGTCCACTACCTGTATCCGAATATCTCGCTGCTGATTTCTCCCGACGCGGTCGAGTTCTTTCAGCTCTACCCCGGCGAGCGCGTGGATGAGCACGTCACGCGCTACAGCCTCTACATGCGGCGGCCGGTCGATACCGAGGAGAGGCGCAAGGCCTGCGAGCTCCACTTCCAGTTCATCTACTCGGTGGTGGATACAGAAGACTATTGGGTGAGCGCGAACGTCCAGAAGAACTTCAACACGGGGCTGCGCGAGTTCACGACCTTTGGCGCGAACGAGCCCGCACTGATCAACATGCATCGCGCCTTCCGGCGCGGCGCGGGGCTCCCCCTCGTCGATCGGGCCGTGGAGGTCTGACCGATGGATCTACGAAGCGAGCAAAAGGCGGAACGGCGGGAGCGAATTCTCGAGAGTGCCCGGGGGATGATCGGCAAGCGGGGCTACGACGCCCTCACGATGAGGGACCTCGCCCGCAGTGCGCGCGTCACGGTTCCGACCATCTACAACCTGATCGGTGGGAAAGAGGCGGTACTCTTCGCGGCCATCGAGGAACAGACGGCCCAGTTCCTGGTGTCCATCGATCGCGCTCAGCGCAGCAGTCCGGCGTCGCACGCGCTCTCCGTGGTGGAATCCTGTACGACGGAGCTGCTGCGCATGCCCGACTATTACCGCACGTTGTTGGCGATTCTGCTCGGTTTCCCAGCGGCACGGGCGATGCGGGTTCTCGTCGACAGAGCGCTGACGGGCGAGTTCGAGCGGGCACTCGAGGCGATGCGAGGGGCTGGGGAGCTCGCGTCCTGGGCGGATCCCCAGACACTGGCTCGAAGTCTTGGCAGCCAGCTGGAATATACTTCGATGCGTTGGGCGAGCGGCGAGCTGGACGCCGAGGCGCTCCGGTCGGCCGCCGTCTACGGTGTCGGCCTGATGCTGCTCGGTGTCTCGGAAGGCAGCAGCCGACAAGAGCTGCAGCTCCGGGTGGGGCGGGCGCAGGATCGAGTGGCCCGACGTTCGTCTCCCTCGCGTGGCGCGTCGGTCGAACGCGTCGGGCGGGGCGAAGAAGCACACCGCGGATGAGTCGAGCGAATTCGGGAGGTGGCGGATGCCCAAGCTGCAGCACCCCGTGACCCAGGGAATCTACGAGTCTCGAGACGATGGCCTCGTGAGGGTCGAGGAGTACGAGAAGGTCGGCCTCTTTCATCCCAACGGTCGCTGGCACTCCGGCGAGCTTCGCCACGCGGATCCCCATATGATCGGCTGGGTGGGCGGCCCCCAGCTCGGGGGTGGACTGATTCCCACTAGTTCTGCGGCCCCGGTCACCCGGCGGGTCAACGCGCCGCCGCAACTGAAGACGACTTCACCGCGCAACGGCGGTACAACAAGGAGATCGGAAATGGATCTAGGTCTAGAGGGCAAGAAGGCAGTGGTTACCGCTGCGAGTCGTGGCATCGGCCTCGCCATCGCGCAGGAGCTCGCCAGTGCGGGCGCCGACGTCGCGATCTGCGCGCGCAGCGAAGGTGGGCTCGAGAGCGCGAAGAAAGACCTGGAGGCGCGTGGCGTCAAAGCCTTTACCCAATCGGTAGACGTCGGGGACGGCGACGCACTGCGTGGCTTCGTGACTACCGCTGGCGAGACCCTCGGTGGCCTCGACATCTTGGTCTGCAACGCCAGCGCCGGGGGTGGGATGGGTGACGCCGCCTGGCAGGCGAACGTCGACGTCGATCTACTCGGTTCGGCACGTGCGGTGGAAGCTGCGGTGCCCCTACTCGGCGAGTCCGAAGCCGGCAGCATCGTGTTCATCAGCAGCACCGCCGCGCTGGAATTTCTCGGCGTGCCGCAGCCCTACAACGCCATCAAGGCGGCGTTGATCGCCCATGCGGCCGACCTCTCCCAAGCACTCGCTCCCAAGGGAATTCGGGTCAACGTCGTCTCGCCGGGCCCGATCTACTTCGAGGGCGGCAACTGGGAGATGATCAAGAATGCCATGCCCGCCATCTACGAGCGGGCCCTCGGCCAATGCGCGATCGGGCGCATGGGCACACCAGAAGAGGTCGCCCGTGCGGTCACCTTCCTGGCGAGTCCCGCGGCGAGTCTCGTCACGGGTGCGAATCTCGTGACGGATGGGGGTTTTACGAAGAGGGTGTCGTTCTAGCCCAGCGAGGCGTTCCTCGGTTGCGCGAACAGGTTGCATGCTGGGGCCCAGGGCCCCGGCCGTTGAGACCATCGGAAGGAGGGTTGAATGTCGGTGGCGGAGCGGGTGGAGGGGCCGCGGTCCAAGGGGATTACGTATCAGCAGCTGCTGGATACGGATAGTCATCCGGTTCCGGCGATTCTTCGCGAGGAGTCGCCGCCGGAGCTGCCTCCGACTTTCGTGCCTCGCGAGCGGTATGTCTCCCAGGCGTTTCACGATCTCGAGATGCAGAAGCTGTGGAGCAAGGTGTGGCAGATGGCGTGCCGGGAGGAGGACATTCCCGAAGTCGGTGACCACGTCGTCTACGACATCGGAGATTTCTCGATCCTGGTCGTGCGCGACGACGCCGGCAAGCTGAACGCCTTTCACAACGTCTGTCTCCACCGCGGCCGGCAGCTCCGAGAGGAGAGCGGACGCGTGCCCCAGCTTCGCTGTCCTTTCCACGGCTGGACGTGGAAGCTCGATGGCAAGCTGAAGGAGATCCCCTGCCGTTGGGACTTCCCGCACGTCGACCCCGCCCGTTTCGATCTCCCCCAGGTGAAGCTCGGAACCTGGGGGGGCTTCGTTTTCATCAACCTGGACCCGGACTGTGAATCGCTGGAGAGCTTCCTTGGTGATCTGCCTCGGCACTTCGAAGGCTGGCCGTTGGACAAGCGCTACAAGTCCGCCCACGTCGCCAAGATCATGGAGTGCAACTGGAAGGTCGCCCAGGAGGCCTTCATGGAGGCCTACCACGTCGTCGGCACCCACCCGCAGCTGCTGGCTTCGATCGGCGACGCCAACTCCCAATACGATGTCTGGGAGAACTTCAGCCGCGCCATCACGCCCAACGGCACCCCCAGCCCCCACCTGAATTGGGAGCCAACCGAACAGGAGCAGCTCGACGCGCTGATCGGGCGGAACGTGGACGCACCTTCGATGATGCGGGTTCCAGACGGGATGGGAACGAGGGAGCTGATGGCCCAGGCGGCGCGCATGCAGATGCAATCCGTCGTGCCCGGCGTCCACGAGATTTCCGATGCCGAACTGAATGACTCCTTCTACTACACCCTGTTTCCGAACTTTCACCCCTGGGCGGCCTTCAACCGCATCGTCTATCGCTTCCGCCCTCTGGGCAACGACCCGAACAAGAGCATCATGGAGTGCATGTATCTCGAGAACTTTCGAGGCAAGCGCCCCAAGGCGGCGCAGATCACCTGGCTGTCCGAGACCGACGACTGGACCCAGGCGCCGGAGCTCGGGTTCCTGGGGCGGGTCTTCAACCAGGACACCTTCAATCTGCCGAAAGTCCAGCGCGGGCTGCGCGCAGCGGTGTCGGCCGGTGGTGGAACTGTGCCGTTGGCCAGCTATGAAGAGGCGAAGATCCGCCACTTCCACTTCCTGCTGGAAAAATTCCTGAACGCCTGAGAACCTCGTTCGCCCAGCGGATGACCATGGCTGACCCGCTCGAGATTCGAATCGACGTCGACGTCTGCCGCGGCGCCGGTGAATGCGCGTACCGCGCGTCGAGAACCTTTGCCCTGGGCGCCGACGACCGGGCGCGGGTGGTCGATCCCGAGGGCGATGGGCCGGAGGTGATCCTGGCGGCGGCGCGTTGTTGCCCAAACTTCGCGGTCACGGTCTGGCGCGGAGGTGAGCGGGTGGTCTGATGCACGGCCCGCTGCGCTGTGCTTCCCTCTGGCTTCATGCTCGATCCCCGGTCCCTCGAAGCGCGTCGCGACGAGATCGTCCAGAGCTGCCGGCGGCGGCGGGTCGAAGTCGATCTCGATGGGGTCATCGCGGCCCAACGCCGGGCCACAGCGATCCAGACCGAGCAGAACGAACTGAATCGTCAGCGCAACGAGCACCAGGCCGGCGGCAAGCGCGCTCTCGACTCAGCCGAGCGCGAAGCCCACGTTGCAGAAGGCCGACGACTCAAGGAGCTGGTTGCGGAGAGCGAGCAGCGGCTCACCGAGGCTCGAGAGGCACTCGAAGCGCTGATGCTCACGATCCCCAATCTGCTTCACCCGGATTCGCCAGAGGGGGGCGAGGAGAATTTCCGCGAGTTGCGCCGGGTGGGCGAGCCCCGTCACTTCGACTTTGCGCCGCTCGATCACCTAGCACTCAACGAGAAGCTCGACCTGTTCGATTTTGAATCCGGCGCCAAGGTGAGCGGCCAGAAGTGGTATTTCCTGAAGAACGAGGCCGTGTTGCTCGAGCTCGCGCTAATTCGGCTGGCGTTGGACTACGCGAAAGAGGCGGGCTTCGGGCTCTTCAGCACGCCCGACGTGGCGCGCAAGCCCATCGTCGATGCTCTGGCATTCAGCCCGCGCGGCCCGGAGACCAACATCTACTCCATCGCGGACACGGACCTGGATCTGATCGGTACCGCAGAGATCACCTTGGGCGGCCTGCACGCGAACGCCCTGCTCGATGAAGCCGATTTGCCGCAGCGGATGGCCGGCATGTCCCACTGCTTTCGCACCGAGGCCGGGTCGGCGGGCCGGGAGAGCAAGGGCCTGTACCGGGTCCACCAGTTCAGCAAGGTCGAGCTGTTCGTGCTCGTGCGTCCAGAAGATTCCGAGGCCATGCTCGACGAGCTCGTCGCCATCGAGGAAAGACTGCTCCAGGCGCTCGAGATCCCCTACCGGGTGATCGACGTCGCCGCGGGCGACCTCGGCGCTCCCGCCTATCGGAAGTTCGATATCGAGGGCTGGATGCCCATGCGCGGTCAAGCGGGAGACTACGGCGAGCTCACCAGCGCGTCGAATTGCACCGACTACCAGGCGCGCCGGCTGAAGACGCGCTTCCGCCGAGCGGGTCGCAAGCAAAACGAGTTCGTACACACCTTGAACGCCACGGCAATTGCGGTCCCGCGCACGATCGTGGCCATCCTCGAGAATCACCAGTGCGAGGACGGCTCGATAGCCATCCCCAAGGCGCTGCAGGGCGTTCTGGGTCTCGAGCGCATTGGACCCCGCTGACCACAAGCTCGTCCTCGGCACCGCCGGTCACATCGATCACGGCAAGACCGCCCTGATCCGGGCGCTCACTGGCGTCGAAACCGATCGGTTGCCGGAGGAGCAGGCCCGTGGGATCACGATCGACCTCGGCTTCGCGCCGCTCGACCTCGCCGATGGGCGCCGCGTGAGCATCGTCGATGTTCCGGGTCACGAGGGTCTGGTTCGCACCATGGTGTCGGGCGCCACCGGCATCGATCTGGTCCTGCTCGCGGTGGCCGCCGACGAGGGTGTGATGCCGCAGACACGAGAGCACGTGGCCATCTGCGAGCTACTGGGGATCGATCGTGGCGTGGTGGCCTTGACCAAGATCGACATCGCGGAAACGGAGCTGGCGGAGCTCGCCGCAGAAGAGATCGGCGAGCTGCTCGCCGACAGCGGGCTCGCCGGCGCGCCGATCATCCCCGTCTCGTCGCTGACCGGCGAGGGCATCCCTCAGCTGCGCGACGCGATTGGCAGCGCAATCGACGCCGCCGAGCCGCGCACCCCGCGCACCGGACTCCCCCGCTTGAGCGTCGACAGGCGCTTCGCCGCCAAGGGCTTCGGCTGCGTCGTGACGGGCACCCTCGTGGGAGGGGCATTCTCCGTCGGAGACTCGGTGGAAATCCAGCCCTCGGGCCAGCGCTGCCGGATTCGCGGGCTGCAGAGTCACGCAACGTCGGTCGACCGTTGTCCGCCGGGGCTTCGCTGTGCGTTGAACCTTCAGGGCGTCGAGCTGGGCGACGTTTCGCGCGGTCAGGTCATCTCGGTTCCTGGAACACTCGAACCCACCGGAACCATCGACGTGAAGCTCTGGTGGCTGCGCGCCGCCCCATCCGTCGACGACCAGGCGGCCGTCGAGTTTCTGGCTGGAACTGCCGAGCGTCGCGCGCGCCTGGCTCCGATCGGAGAAGATCAGTTGAAGCCCGGCAGTGTGGGCTACGCGCGGCTGCATATCGATGGCGAGCCCGTGCCGCTCGTGGTCGGAGACCGCTTCATCGTCCGCGGCTTCGCGCGAAACGAGCAGATGGGCAGCACCGTCGGTGGCGGAATCGTTCTCGACGTGGCTCCTCCGCATCGGCGGCGCAGCGATCCAGCCGTGCGGCGCGACTTGGCAGAGCTGGCGACGGGCGATTCGGAATCCGCGCTGCTCGTGCGCATCCGACGCAGCGGTCTCGGCGGCGTCGAGCGGGGTCTCCTCCAGCGCGAGTCCGGGCTGGGGGCAAACGGTTTCGACGAGGCCTTGGCGGCCCTGGCCGGTGAGGGCCGAATCGCCGGAACCTCCAGCGGGCGCTGGCTCCATTGCGATGCATTGCAGACGCTCGAAACCAGATTGTTGGCCGCGCTCGCCGCCTACCACGAGGCCGAGCCGATTCGGCCCGGCATGCCCACCGGCGCCCTTCGCGGAAGCCTCCCCGACAACGTCGCGCGCGACGCCGCAGAGCTCGCGCTGGCGCACCTGGCAGAACTCGGCCGCATCGCGATCGAGAGCGACATCGCGCGGCTCATGGAACACAGTCCGCGCCTCGACGACGACGATCGGGCAATCGTGGAGCGCATGCTTCGCGAGGCGCAGGAAGCCGCGCTCGAGCCCCCTTCTCTGCGAGATTGGCACACGCGGCTCGGCGTCGACCCCGAGCGCTTCCGCAATCTGCTGGCGCATCTGGTTCGCGACGGGAACCTGGTGCGCGCACCGGGCGATCTGTGGTTCGATCGTCAGGCGATCGACGAGCTGCGGTCCAGGGTGGAAGCCCACCTGCGTGAGCACGGGCGCCTGGAAACGCCTGACTACAAGGCGTTGATCGGAACCACGCGCCGAACCGCGGTTCCGCTGATGGAGCTCTTCGACCAGGAGCACTTCACGGTTCGCAGCGGCGACGCTCGGGTGTTGAGGCGGAGCTAGCGCTCGAATCGAGCGACGGCCCTTCAGCGCACCGGACCACCCGTCTCCAGCCACGCCGCGCAGTCCGGGGACAGGACCCGCGCCTTCGCCTCTTCGTAGAGCGCCAGATCGCCCTCGGTGAGGACACCGCGCCAGCGCTCGTTGGTGCCCTTGAAGAAGAAGCGGCGCTGTCCGCCCTCGAAGAACAGGTTTCCGGGGTCTTCCTCTGGCGGCGTGGCTTCCACTCTTTTGCGCACGTTGGCAAAGGTGGTGTTCTCGACGGTGCGTGCCACCGCGGCATCGCTGACGGAGATTCCAGCGAACGCGGCGATTCGGCGCACCGCGCCCTCCAGGTCGGCGAGCATGTCGGCGTAGTGGAGAAACAGAAAGTTCGGTAGCTGCCGGTGGTCCCAGTAGGTCTGGGTGTGGTGGAGATTCGACCACATCGGCCAACCCTCGCTCTCCCACTCAAACCAACCCTGGGTCATCCAATCGCGCCACAGTTCGCGAGGATCCTCTGGACACTTGGGAATCGGGTCGCCCGGCGCGTCTTCCGAGTTGAGCGCGCCCATCGCAATGTCCGTGTAGCTCGAATAGTGATTGAACATCGACATGAAAACATCGCGGGCGTCGCGCGCCACGATCAAGTACTTCACCTCGGGGTAGTAGGGCAGCCCGTCGAGGGGCAGGTGACTCTTCACGAACCGCGGAGACGGCAAGGCCTCGAGGAGCTCGCCCATCTGCTCTTTCGTCGTTCCCATGAAGCGGGCGTCGACCCACGGCGAGAGCTCTCGCAGCTCGGGCATCGGGTCGCGGTCGCCGTAGAGCAGCCAGTGCAGGATCTGCTGGGTCCAGGTCGTGCCAGACTTGTAGGAGGTGGTCACGACGATGTCGCCCTGGCGCGGCCGGTAGACGTCCCACCGAGTCGAGTCGAGGTGGTGATTCTGGTAAACGCGCGTGACCTGGGGTTCCATCGGACCTCTTTCCTTCAGGTTTTCGTGGGCCCAGCCTCGATGAAGCTTGAGAACTCCGCCCCAGCTGGCATACGATGGCGTTTTCGGGAGGAGGAGTCATGAGACGCCCCGCCGCAGCCATCGCCCTGACCGTCGCTCTTGCAATCGCCCTCGTTCCCGCGGTGGCCTCCGCGGAGGAGGGCTACTGGGCGGCCTACAAGGACGAGTTCAAGCACAGGCCCATCGCAGTCATTCTCGCCCTGCCGGCCATCGTGTCTACGGCGCCCTTCATGCTGGTTGGCGCCCTGGTTGAGAAGCTGACCGCGAAGCCCGCGGACGACGACGGAGACGAGTAACTTCCCCAGTCCAGCGGCGCGGCCTCAGCTCGGCTGCTCGCCAGCAGCTTGTTCCGCCTGCGCGTTCGCCCAGCGATAGTCGGCCTTGCCGCTCGGGCTGCGTTGGATCTCGTCGCGAAACACGAACTGCTTCGGAAGCTTGTAGCGGGCGATGTGCTTGCCGGCCTCAGCGAGTAGCTCGCTCGGTCCCGCGCCGCTGCCCTCGCGCAGCCGGACGATCGCCACCACCTCCTGGCCCCAGCGCTCACTCGGCCGGCCGGCTACCACCGTGTCGTACACGTCGGGGTGCTGCTTGAGGGCCGCCTCGACCTCCTCGGCGAAGATCTTCTCGCCACCGGAGTTGATCGTCACCGAGTCCCGCCCGAGGACGTCGATACTTCCGTCATCGCGGTAGCGGGCGCGGTCCCCCGGAACCGAATAGCGGGTGCCCTCGATCACGGGGAAGGTGCGGGCGGTCTTCTCCGGATCGCCGAGATAGCCCAGGGGCACGCGGCCCTTCTGCGCAAACCAGCCGAGTTCGTCGTCGCCGGGCGAGAGCGCTCGGGTGAGATCCTCGGAAACCACACAGGCACCGGGTGCCGGCTTGAAGTCACCCGTGGTGATCTCGCTGCTCTTGTTCGACGGGTTGCTGGCCTGGGCCCCGGTTTCGGAGGATCCGATTGCATCCATGACGGTGACGTTGGGAAGGCAGGCGAGGAAGCGCTTCTTGTTTGCGGTCGAAAGCGGTGCGCCGCCGGAGCCCACGACCATCAGGCTGGAGAGGTCATAAGCCTGCTTCTCGAGCTGATCGAGAATCGGCTGTGCGAAGGCGTCGCCGACGATGGAGAACGACACACACTTCTCCCGCGCCGCGGTCGAGAGGAAATCGTCGGGATCGAGTCGCACCACGATGTTCGGCAACACCAAGGTCGCGCCCAGACTCATCATCATGAAGCTCGCCCACTGGGCCGCTCCGTGCATCAGCGGGGGGCCGATCAGGGTTCGAATCCCGCCGCCACCCGCGGCGTTTTCGATCAGCGCCTCGAAGGAGTCGATCTCGCTGCCATCGAGGCGCCGGCCTCCCATGGCGGCGACGAAGATGTCCGCCGAACGCCAGAGCACGCCCTTGGGCATGCCAGTGGTACCGCCGGTGTAGAGGATGTAGAGGTCGTCGGGGGAAGGTTCCACGGAGGGCTTGTCCGCAGAGGCCCCGGCCAGGGCCGCCTCGTACTCCACCGCACCCGGCAGCAGGGCGTTGCCAGACTCGTCGTCCACCTGGATCAACACCTCCAGGCCGGGAAGCTGGTCGCGAATCGCCTCGACGTGGGGTGCGAAGGCCGAGTGGTAGAGCAGCGCGCGCGAATCGGAGTTCCGGAAGAGGTAGAGCAACTCCTCGTCGACGTAGCGGTAGTTGACGTTCAAGGGCGCGACGCGCGCCTTGAAGGCGCCGAGCATTCCCTCCAGATACTCGTTCCCATTGTGGAGGTAGATGGCGAGGTGATCCTGGCCGGATTCGTGGCCTGCCAGCTTGCTGCGATCCTCGGGCGTCCGCAGTCCGCGGCTCAGGAGGTAGTTGGCCAGGCGCCGACTGCGCTCCGCGACTTCGGCATTGGTGAGCCGCCGGTCCCGGAACACGATTGCTTCCCGGTCCGGCGCAGACGCCGCGACGGTCTCGTGGAAGTCGGAGAAGTTGAATTCCATGGGGGCCGGTCCTCTGAGGCTGCGGGGACGCGCAGCGTACCATACGCTCGTGGCGGCGCGGAGGCCGTTGCGGAGAAGGGAGGTCGAGATGGCACGGGCGGTGGTCACGGGATCGGGCTCGGGAATCGGAGCGGCGATTCGCGGGCGTCTCGAACAGGAGGGTTACGACGTCGTCGGTATCGACCTGAAGGGCGCCGAAGTGATCGCCGACCTCTCCACGTCTGAGGGGCGCGCGGCGGCGGTGTTGGAGGCGGTCGAGCGGTGCGACGGGGTCGTCGACCGCCTGGTGACCAGCGCGGGCCTGGGCTCGAACGTGCGGCCCGCCTCTCTCGTCGCTTCGGTGAACTACTTCGGCGCCGTCGAAGTGATCGATGGCCTGTTCGAAGCGCTCCAACGCGGGCGGGACTCCGCCGCAGTCTGCATCGTCTCGAACTCGGCCCAGATGGCGCCGCTCGACGACAGCCCCTTCGTGGCGGCGATGCTCGACGGCGACGAAGTCGAGGCGCGCCGCATCATCGACGAGATGGACAGCCCGGTCGTGGCCTACCTGGGCTCCAAGCACGCGCTCGGCCGCGCCGTGCGCCGGCGAGTGCGTTCCTGGGGCGACGCCCGGGTGCGGCTCAACGGTGTCGCGCCCGGGCCGGTGAACACGCCGCTGCTCGAAGCCACCATGGCGGATCCAGCAACGCGCGCCCAGGTGGAGAACATCGACATCCCGATCGGACGCTGGGGAACCACCGAAGACATCGCCGCCTTCGTGTCGTTTCTGCTGGGGCCGGAGGCCGCCTGGATTCACGGCTCGATTCTCTTCATCGACGGCGGCAACGACGCCGAGATCAGACCCGATCGCTACTGAACGGCGCCGCAAGACCCCGCTTCGCGATGGGATATCATCGGGCCCCCGGCGCGAACGCGTGCGGCCGCACGGAGGTCAGCTCGATGGCCGAGTTCGTCTATCAGCCCATCTACGATCACGACGACAGCGCTACCGAATATCGCAGGCTCGATGAGGCCTCCGGCTCAGTAACTGTCGAGCAGCTCGACGGCCGCGAGATCTTGAAGGTGGGCGCGGATGCCCTGCGGCTGCTCGCCGCCGAAGCCTTCGACGACATCTCCCATTTGCTGCGCTCCGGGCACCTCGCTCAGCTGCGCAAGATCCTCGACGAT